>DATBBM010000001.1:0-27500 GCA_036270955.1 Casimicrobiaceae bacterium
GGTCCGCCTCCGATCACCAGCACGTCGCAGTGCGCAAAGCGATGCTCGTAGTGATCGGGATCGGCCTCGCACGGCGCGCGGCCGAGCCCCGCGGCGCGGCGGATCGCATGCTCGTACTTGAGCCACCAGCGCGGGCCCGGCGGCCACATGAAGGTCTTGTAGTAGAAGCCGGCCGGGAACAGTGGCGACAAGACGTCGTTCAGCGCTCCGATGTCGAAGGAGAGCGACGGCCAGCGGTTCTGGCTGTCGGCGACGAGACCCTCGTAGAGCTCTTGCTGCGTCGCGCGCGTATTGGGCTCGGTACGCGCGCCGCGCGCGAGCTGGACCAGCGCGTTGGGCTCGTCGGCGCCTGCGGTGACGATGCCGCGTGGCCGGTGATACTTGAAGCTGCGGCCGACCAGATGCACGCCGTTGGCGAGCAGCGCGGAAGCCAGCGTATCGCCCGGGTGACCCTCGTACGCCGCGCCGTCGAATGAAAAGCGCAGCGTCCGCGAGCGATCGACGATTCCGCCGGTCGCGAGGCGATGCGATTGCGTCACCGCTCGCCTCCGCCGAGCACCTGATCGGGGCGGGCGCTCGCAAGGATATCGTGCGTGCGCGTATCGCGGCGGACCTTAAGCCAGCGGCGGCAGCCGGCGCTGTGCAACCACAGCTCGTCGTGCGGGCCGCACGGGTTATCGCGCAGGTAGACGAATTCGAACCACGCTTCCGGCGGAGCATCCGGCGCGGGGCGCTTGAGTGTCGCATCGCCGCCGTAAGTGAATTCGATCTGGTTGCGCGGGCCGCACCACGGACAGGGAATCAGCAGCATCGCAAGCGTCCGTTGCCGTCCATCAATGCGCACCGGGCTTCGGCCCGGCGCCTTTTTCGTCGATCATCCGGCCTTCGGCGAAACGCTCCAGCGTGAACGCGGCATTCAACGGATGAGGCTTGCCGCGTGCCATCGTGTACGCGTGCAGCCAGCCGGAGGCGGGCGTCGCCTTGAAGCCGCCGTAGCACCAGCCACCGGTCATCGTCAGGCCGCCGACCGGGAGCTTCGCGATGATAGGGCTGCCGTCCATCGTCATGTCCATGATGCCGCCCCAGCTGCGCAGCTGGCGCAGCCGTCCGAAGCTCGGAAACAGCGCGAGGCATCCGCTGACCACATGCTCGATCGTCGGCAGATTGCCGCGCTGCGCATACGAATTGTAGAAATCGAGATCGCCTCCCATCACCAGCTCGCCTTTGTCCGACTGGCTGATGTAGAAATGCACGGCGCCCGACGAGACGACGGTGTCCAGCACCGGCTTGATCGGCTCGGACACCATCGCCTGCAGCACGTGCGATTCGATCGGCAGGCGGATACCGGCCATCGCGGCCAGCCGGCTCGAGTTTCCCGCGACCGCGATGCCCAGCTTGCGGGTCGCGATCGGTCCCCGCGTCGTCTCGACGCCGGTCACCGCGCCGCCCTCGATCCTTATGCCGGTCACCTCGCAGTTCTGGATGATGTCGACGCCGCGCGCGTCGGCGGCCCGCGCGTATCCCCACGCCACCGCATCATGGCGAACGGTCCCGCCGCGCGGCTGCAGCAGCCCGCCGACGATAGGGAAGCGAGCTGAAGGCGATGTGTCGAGCTCCGGAATCCACGCGGCGATCTCCTCGCGGCTCAGGAACTTCGCATCGATGCCGTTCAGGCGCATCGCGTTGCCGCGCCGGAGCGCTGCATCCATGTCGACCGGCGAGTGGACGAGGTTCAGCACCCCGCGCGCGCTGTACATGACGTTGAAGTTGAGCTCCTGCGACAGGCTCTCCCAGAGCTTCAGCGAGAATTCGTAGAAATGCTCGTTCGGATCGAGGTAATAGTTCGAGCGCACGATCGTCGTGTTGCGCCCCGTGTTGCCGCCCCCGAGCCAGCCTTTTTCCAGCACGGCCACGTTGCTGATGCCGTGCTCTTTGGCGAGGTAATAGGCGGTGGCCAGGCCGTGGCCGCCACCACCGACGACGATCGCGTCGTAGCCGCGCTTCGGCTCGGGGCTGCGCCACGCCAGCGGCCAATTCTCGTGACGGCTGGCCGCGTTACGGGCGAGCGAAAAAATCGAATAGCGCATCGTCGGCTATCGAGCTCGACCGGATTTTTCGGCGAGGGCGCGCGCAATCATCGGGGACGTTCGGCCGGCACTCGCGCGCTAACCACCGGAACCATCCATGCCGCATAGCGAAGCGGATTGCGGATATCGGCGATCATCTGCTCGAAATAGGCGAGCGCCTGCTCGCGTGTCATCGGCGTGAGCTCACCGATCGGATCGACATAGCCGTCTCGCCAAGCCTCGAAGATGGAGGCAAACGTCTCACGCGGCACCCGCACCGTATCGACGACGACATAATCGACCGTGATGGCCTCGAGGCTCATTGCGGCGAGAATGCCGAAAACATTGCGGCCGATGAAAAGATCGGTTCCGGTCGCGGCGCCGAATCGCGCCGGAACGATGTGCCAGAAGTCCTGCGGATCGAGCGTGCCGCGCTGAAAATGCAGCATCCCGTAGTCTTCCGGAATCAGGTGCAGATAGCCGCCGGGGCGAGTGACCCGCACAAGCTCGGCGAGGACCCGCTCCGGATACGGAATCGCGTGGATGACGTGCCGGCAGACGGTGAGATCAAAACTGTGATCGGCGGCCGCGAGCTCGTAGACGCTCTGGTGCTCGAACGAGAGGCGGGCGGCGACGCTGCGGTACCGCGAGCGGGCGAGCTCCAGATGCGCGTCGATGATGTCGACGCCGAGAACGGCGGCACGGGGAAAAAGCGCAGCCAGCCGCGAGGCTCCCTCGCCAGTGCCGCAGCCGGCGTCCAGAATGCGGGCGTCGGCCGGCAGCGCATAGCGGCCGAACAGCGGCGCTTCCTGCGGCCAGATCGCTTGCGCCTGCGCAGCGAGGTTGCGCACCATCGACTCGTCGGCCATCTGTTCGGCCTGCGGGTTGAGATCCTCCAACGACTGCTCCTAGCTTGCTTGAGCGGGAAGGGTAGACTCGCGCACGCCGCGAAAGCGCACAATCCAACTCGTACAGCGACCGTTTTTATACCACAATGCCAGGCCGCCGCCGCTATCACGTCTACGTCGTCGAATTGTCGAAAGACGTCCTGTACGAGCCTCGCTTCCGCAAGGCCAACCCCGATTACGTTGCCGGCAAACCCTGCGTCTATGTCGGCATGACGGGCCTCGATCCCGACGTTCGCTTCGACAAGCACAAGGCAGGTATCCAGTCCAATCGTTTCGTGCAAAAATTCGGGCTGCGCTTGCTGCCCGAGCTCTACGAGGTCTACAACCCGATGCCGTACGACGGCGCACGCGACATGGAGGTCGAGCTGGCGATCGGCCTTCGCGAAACCGGCTACGGCGTGTGGCAGGCATGACGTCGAGTCCGACTCCCCGACCTATCGTTCCTCCGATGTCAGCCATCATCTCCGTTACTAACCTCTCCAAGACCTACGCTTCCGGCCTCCAGGCGCTGAAAAACATCAACCTGGAAATTCGCCGCGGCGAGATCTTCGCGCTGCTGGGTCCGAACGGCGCAGGCAAGACCACGCTGATCGGCACGATATGCGGGATCGTCAACCCGACCGAGGGCCAGGTGCTGGTCGGCGGCCACGACATCGTCAAGGCCTATCGCGCAGCCCGCTCGATGATAGGTCTGGTGCCACAGGAGCTGACGACCGACGCGTTCGAGTCGGTATGGGGAACGGTGTCGTTCAGCCGCGGATTGTTCGGCAGGAAGGCGAATCCCCAGCACATCGAAAAGGTGCTCAAGGAGCTGTCGCTGTGGAGCAGGAAGGACAGCAAGATCATCACCCTTTCCGGCGGAATGAAGCGGCGGCTCCTGATCGCCAAGGCGCTGTCGCACGAGCCGAAAATCCTGTTTCTCGACGAGCCGACGGCCGGCGTCGACGTCGAGCTCAGGCGCGACATGTGGCGGCTGGTCCGCTCGCTCAGGGAGAGCGGCGTGACCATCATCCTGACCACGCATTACATCGACGAAGCCGAAGAGATGGCCGACCGGGTCGGCGTCATCAACAAGGGCGAGATCATCCTGGTCGAAAACAAGGCCGAGCTGATGCACAAGCTCGGGCGGAAACAATTGACCTTGCAGCTGCACGATCCGCTGACGGCGATTCCTCCGGCGCTGTCCGGCCATCATCTGGAGCTGGCGGGCAATGGCGCCGAGTTGATCTACACCTACGACACGCAAGGCGAACGGCCAGGCATCGCCGCCCTGCTCGACGACCTGGACAAGGCTGGAATCCAGTTCAAGGATCTGCAGACGACGCAGAGCTCGCTCGAAGACATCTTCGTCAGCCTGCTGCGGGAGGAAAAGTGAACGTCCACGCGATCCGCGCGATCTACAAATTCGAGATGGCGCGCACCCGGCGCACGCTGATGCAGAGCATCATCTCTCCGGTGATCTCGACGTCGCTGTACTTCGTCGTTTTCGGCGCCGCTATCGGGTCGCGCATCCAGCACGTCGAGGGCATCAGCTACGGCGCTTTCATCGTCCCTGGACTGATCATGTTGTCGCTGCTGACGCAAAGCATTTCCAATGCGTCGTTCGGGATCTATTTTCCCAAGTTCACCGGCACGATCTACGAGCTGTTGTCCGCCCCGGTATCCTATCTCGAGATCGTCGTCAGCTATGTCGGCGCGGCTGCGACCAAGTCGATCATTCTCGGCCTCATCATCCTGGCGACTGCGGCGCTGTTCGTGCCGCTGCAGATACTGCATCCGCTATGGATGCTGGTCTTCCTGTTGCTCACGGCGGTGACGTTCAGCCTGGTCGGATTCATCATCGGCATCTGGGCCGACGGCTTCGAGAAGCTGCAGCTCGTGCCGCTGCTGATCGTCACGCCGCTGACCTTTCTCGGCGGCAGCTTCTATTCGATCGACATGCTGCCGCCGTTCTGGCAGAAAGTGACGCTGTTCAATCCGGTCGTCTACCTGATCAGCGGATTCCGGTGGAGCTTCTACGGCCTCGCCGACGTCAGCGTGGCTTTAAGCCTGGGGATGACGATTCTGTTCATGGCGACGTCGCTGGCGATCGTCGCGTGGATCTTCAAGACCGGCTACCGGCTGAAGACCTAGCGGCTGTGCCGGCGCCGCGGCCGGTGCGGGCGATCGCGACCCCGGTCAGCTCTCGGCCAGCGCGATCTCGACGCGGCGATTGCGCTTGCCTTCGCTTCGAATCTTCAGCACGCGTATCGCGCCGATCTCGGCGATGTTGCGCACATGCGTGCCGCCGCAAGGCTGGAGATCGATGCCCGGAATGCGCAGCAGGCGCACGCGCCCGGCCCCGCGCGGCGGCTGCACGCTCATCGTCTTGACGAGCTCCGGACGCGCGTCGAGCTCCTCGTCAGTTATCCATACCGTTTCGGTATCGACGGCGCGGGCGATCAGCGCATTGGTCTCCTGCTCGATGCGCGCCGCGTCGAGCAGGCTCATGTCGATGTCGAAATCGAGCCGGGCCTTGTCGGGAGCGATGTTGCCGCCGGTGACCGGCGCCACGACCACGCAGGACATGACGTGGAGCGCGGTGTGCAGCCGCATCAGCGCATGGCGCCGCCCCCAGTCGATTTCGAGACTCAGCGTTTCGCCCGGCGTCGGCAGCGGCATCCCCGGCGCAATGATGTGGCGCACGCTGCCGGGGTCGTCGCCCTTGCGCGTGTCGGCGATGGCGATGCGCTCGCCGCTCTCGCGGATCAGCACGCCGGTGTCGCCCATCTGGCCGCCTCCGAGCGGATAGAAGATCGTCCGATCGAGCTCGATGCCGCGCTCGTCGACGGCGACGACCCGTGCCTGCGCGGTCTTCAGATACGCGTCGTCGCGAAAAAGCAGCTCGGTGCTCATTGCGGCAAGAGGAAGAACGCGGTTCGCGGCAAACCAGCCACTAGAGTATCTGCGACAGAAAGGCGCGGGTTCGATCGACCTTCGGATGATCGAACAGCTCTGCCGGCGGACCCGATTCGACGATGACGCCGCCGTCGGTGAAATAAACGGTGTCCGCGAGCTCGCGCGCGAAGCGCATTTCGTGGGTCACCAGCATGCAGGTCATGCCTTCCGCGGCGAGCCCGCGTATGGTGTTGAGCACTTCCTTGACCGTCTCCGGATCGAGCGCCGCGGTGACCTCGTCGAACAGCATCACTTCCGGCCGCATCGCCAGAGAGCGCGCGATCGCCACGCGCTGTTGTTGGCCGCCTGAGAGCTCGCCCGGATAAGCGTCCTGCTTGGCGGCGAGGCCGACCTTCTTCAACAGCGCGATCGCTCGTTCGCGCACCTCGTCTCGCGGTTCCTTTAGAACGTACACCGGCGCCATCATCACGTTTTCCAGCGCGGTCTTGTGCGGGAAAAGATTGTATTGCTGGAACACGATCGACACTTCGCGCCGCAGCGCGAGGCGGTCCTTGTCGGTCGTCAGCAGGTGTACTTCGAAATCGGCGACGCGAATGCTGCCGCTGTCGATCGGCACCAGAGCGTTGATGCAGCGAAGCAAGGTCGACTTGCCCGAGCCGGACGGTCCGATGATGCAGACGACGCCGCCCTTCGGCACATCCATCGAGATGCCCTTGAGCACCGCGACCTTGCCGAACGACTGGTGGACGTCGCGCAGCGAGACGATCGGACGGGAACCGGTTTCGGCCATGGCGGGATTTCAGACGTTGACCGCGTACCGGGCTTCGAGCCGCACCGTCCAGCGTGCGATCGGGTAGCAGTAGACGAAGAACCAGAGCAGTACGTAGCTGTAGAACGACAGCAGCAGACCGGGGCGATTCTCCGCGGAAAGCGCCTGCCGGGTCAACGTCATCATCTCGTTGACGCCGACGATCGAGGCGAGCACCGTGGCCATCGTCAGGATCGCATAGAGGTTCATCCATGGCGGCAGCATGCGCTTGACGCATTGCGGCAGGATGATCATCCATAGCGTCTGGCGGCGGCTGAAGGCGAGCGACGCTGACGACTCCCACTGCGCGGTCGGGATCGACTGCATCGCCCCGCGCAAAATCTCGGCGACGTTGGCCATCACCGGCAGCGCGAGGCCCAGTGTCGCCTTGACCCAGTCCGGCAGCGGAATCGTTACGCCGAATACCGTGACCTGGAACGGCAGCAGGAACATGCAGTAGAACAGCAGCACCAGCCACGGCGCATTGCGGAAGAAATTCGTGGCGAGCCACGCCGTTCGCTTGACCGGGCGCCGCAGCGACAGCAGGCCGAATCCGAGCAGCACCCCGAGCGCCGTGCCCACCGCCATCGCCACGAAACTGATGGCGAGATTGAACACGAATCCGCGCAGCAGCAGCGGCGTCCATTTCCAGATCGTCGCAAGGATCGACGGCTGATCGGCGCCGGCCTGCGCCTGGGCGATGCCGCAGCCGATGACGAAGACGGCGAACAGCACGAGGCCGTGCTCGGCGCGAAGCGCCACCCGGGATGAGCCGGCCCGGCGCTCGGCGACGGCGCGGCGGGCCAGCAGCGCCGCGTTCGGAAGAAGCACGGGCAGGTCGGTCGAGCTCATTGGCCCGGCCTCCGTGGCGGCTTGCGAGCGGCGATCATTTCCGTCTCGGCCTACGCCAACTCGCTCGGCGACGGCCCTTCGGGTCTTCAAGCTTCCGCCTCGCTCATTGGCCGGCCTCCGTGCCGCCGTGCGAGCGGCGATCATTCCCGTGTCGGCCTACGCCAACTCGCTCGGCGACGGCCCTTCGGGTCTTCAAGCTTCCGCCTCGCTCATTGGCCGGCCTCCGTGCCGCGGCTCATTGGCCAAACCCTGGCACTTGGATGGCGCGCTCCCAGCGATTCATCAGGTAGACGAGCGCACCGACCAGCCCGAAGTAGCAGACCAGCAGCACGTTCATCATTACCGGCACGTTCAACTCGTCCGACCAGATCTGGCTCGATACGTAGAGCATCTCGGGCACCGCGATCGCGTAAGCCAGGGTTGTCGTCTTGACCAGGTTGACCAGGTTGTTATTGAGCGCCGGCAGGCTGATCCGGAACGCCAGCGGCAGGACGATCAGTGCGTACGCGCGCAGGCGGCTGAAGCCCAGCGACTCGGCCGCTTCGAGCGTCGTCTTTGGAACGGCCTCGACACCCGAACGGAAAATCTCGACGTTGAACGCTCCGGCGAAAAACGACAGCGATATGATCGCCCAGGTCACGTTGCTGACCAGCGGCTGGTTGCCCGATGCGAGCGAGCTGCGGAGCAGGCTGCCGACGCCGAAGTAGAAGAAGTACAGCTGGACCAGCGGCGGCGTATTGCGGAAGAACTGGATGTACCAGTAGACGACGCGGCGCGTGAGATTGAGCCGCGATCCCTGCAGCCACGCGCCGACGACGCCGATCAGCACGCTCAGGACGATGCAGATCAGCGACAGCTTGACCGTGGTCAGAAAGCCGTCGGCGAAACGGTGACGGTCGAATGCGTCGTAGAAGATCGTGAGATTGATGCCGGTCGTCTGATTCAACCAGCGAAACCAGTCCCAGATGAACTGCATCGGCCGCCCCTGTCCGGCACGCGGCGGCCGGCGGCGACGCGGCAGTCATGCCGCGCCCCCGTATGCCACCGCCGCGCCGGCCGTTACTTGTATTTGTCGTGCATCTCCTGCGCCCACTTGGTGGGCTTGATTCCCCACTTTTTCTCGAGCTGCTGGATGAAGCCGGTCTTGTGCCAGTCGGTGATCGTCTTCGACATGAAATCGGCAAAGCCTTTTTCACCCTGGTTGACGGCCAGGCCCCACGGCACGAACAGGATCGAATCCAGCGGCATTTCGTAGTCGGGCCAGTCGGGCTTTTGCATCTCGCCGACGATCGCGGTGTCGTCGTAGGCGAATGCGACGCAGTTGCCGTTCTTCAGCGCCGCATATGCTTCGGCGGTGCCGGGAAACGCGACGCCTTCGATGCCGTACTTCTCCTGCAGCTCCTTGTTGTAGAACGAGCCCTGGATCAGGCAGACTTTCTTGCCGCGAAGGCTTTCCCAGCTGGTGATCTTTGCCGATTTCGGCGCCAGCACGTTGGTGCCCGACCCGTAGTACGAGGGCTCGACGATGTCGACGATCTTGCGCCGCTCGGGCGTGTCGCTCATCGTCGCGATCATCATGTCGATCTTGCCCTGTTGCAGAAACTGGATTCGATTCGACGCGACGACCGGCACGAGCTCGAGCTTGACGCCCAGGCGCTTGGCGACGTCGGCGGCAAGATCGGCCTCGAAGCCTACGATTTTGCCGGACGGGTCGAGATATCCGAAAGGCCGGTAATCGGCCTTGGTTCCGACGGTCAGCACGCCCTTCTGTTTGACGGTCTGCAGCACGTCCGCGCGCGCGCCCGAGGCGAGCACGACGGCCAGCAACAGACCGGAAGCGAGTAACGACAGCAGTCTTTTCAGCATTTTGAACCCTCGTTCGAGTGATGCATTGATCTTCAGGAAGCCGCGGTGCGCTTCCACTCCCCCACACAATCGCCCAACGCCTGGTCGATGATCGCCAGCGCCCGATCGATTTCGTCGGGCTTGACGGTAAGCGGCGGCGCGATACGCCATACCGCGCCGCGTGTCGGCACTTGCCGGATGTTCATCGACAAGCCGAGCTCCATGCACCGCTGCGTCACCCGCAAGCCCAGCTGATGCGCGGGCTCGCGCGATTCGCGATCCTTCACCAGCTCGACGCCGAGCAGCAGTCCCTCGCCGCGCACGTCGCCGATCACTTCGTAGCGGCCCTTGAGCTCGAGCAAACCGGTCTTCAGGCGCTCGCCCATCGCGCGAGCGTTTGCGGCGAGCCGCTCGCGTTCGAGAACGTCGAGCACCGCCAGCCCCACAGTGGCCGGCAGCGGATCGGACACGTGCGAAGTGTAATTGGCGAAGCCCTTGCTGTAGCAATCCTCTTCGATTTCCGGGCTGGTCGCGGTGGCGGCAAGCGGAAGCCCGCCTCCCAGCGTCTTGGACATCGTCAGGATGTCCGGCGTGACGCCCAGACCCTCGAAGGCGAAGTTGCGGCCGGTGCGCCCGAAGGCGGTCTGCGCTTCGTCGAAGATCATCAGCATGCCGCGGGCGTCGCAAAGCTTGCGCAGCCGCACGAAATACCCGTCCGGCGGAACGACGATGCCGCCGGCGCTCAAGATAGGCTCGACGATGACCGCAGCCGGCGCACCGACCGACTGCGCGTCGAAAAGGTTGAATCCCACGTCGAGGCAGCTCATGTCGCAGCGATCGCGGCAATGCCGGATCGGGCAGCGATAGCTGTTCGGCTCGGGTATTGCGAAGGTGCCCGGAATCGTCGGCCCGTAGCCGCGCCGCCCGCTGGCGTAGGTGTTCGAGCTCGCTCCCGCCGTCGTGCCATGCCAGGAGCCGTCGAGACCGACGACCTCGAAGCCGCCGGTGAATTTCTTGGCCAGACGCAGCGCCGTTTCGTTGCTCTCGCCGCCCGTGTTGAGAAAGATCAGCTTGGACAGACTTCGCGGCAGCATCGCCGCCATGCGCCTGGCCAGCGCTGCGACCGCGGGCGATAGCATGCCGCTGAACAGATGCAGCACCTCGCGGCAGCTCTTTTCGATCGCGGCGACGATTGCCGGGTGATTGTGGCCCAGTGTGGCGCACATCTGGCCCGAGGTAAAATCGAGGATTGAGCGCCCGTTCTCGTCGTAGAGATACGACCCGCGGGCGCGAACGATGAACTCGGGATGAAATTCGGCACCGTAGCGGATCAGGTTCTCGCGCACGGCGCGATGCAGCGCGGCCGGCGTTTCGACTTCGGCGCCCGAGCCTTCGGATTTCGCGTCCGGAAGAGGCTTGCTCAGGTTATCCACGCTGTTCCATTCATGCGGCTGCGGCCGCGCTGGGTCCGGGCCGGACAGTTTAGCACCGCGCGTGCTCTCGGCAAGGCGCCTCGCCTATGAACATCGATGACTTCCTGCGCCAGCATGGAATCACGGCTGCGCGCCACGAGCACCCGGCGGTGATGACCGTCGAGGAATCGGAGCACCTGGTGCCTCCGCTGCCCGGAGCCAAGACCAAGAATCTGTTCCTGCGCGACAAGAAGGGAGCGCGACATTTCCTGGTGACCGTGCCCGCTGCGCGGAGCGTCGACCTGAACGCGCTGGGCGCCGTATTGGGCACCGGACGACTGGGGTTCGCTTCGCCGGAGCGGCTGCACAGGCATCTTGCGATCACGCCGGGGTCGGTCAGCCTGCTGGCGCTGGTCAACGACGCGTCCGGCGCCGTCGAATTCGTGCTCGATCGCTCACTCTGGGAAGCGGACGCCGTGCACGCGCACCCGCTGACCAATACCGCGACGGTGATACTCCCGCACGGCGACCTCGAGGTGTTCCTGCGCGCGACCAGGCACGTGCCGCGCGTCATCGACGTGCCGGCTTCCGCCGGGAAGGACTAGCGGCGCCGCGCGAGCCAGGTCCGCAGTTCCGCGCCGAAGACATTTTCGGCGAGGCCGGCGAAAACCAGCAACACGCCAACCGCCTGCAGCGGCGCCAGCGATTCGCCGAGAAAAATCGCGCCGCTGGCAAGTCCCGATACGGGAATCAACAGCGCGAACGGCGCGATCAATCCGGTCGGATAGCGATGCAGCAAGGCGGCCCACGACGCGAAGCCGAACAGGGTCGCGCCCCAGGCGAGAACAAGAACGCAGGCCCAGGTCAGTGCGCCGGCCGAGGTCACCGCGTCCCATACGGACGGACCGCCTTCGAACAGGTACGACAACAGCGCCAGCGGCAGCGGCGGTATCAGGCTGGACCAGACGATCAGCGCGAACATGTCCGGCTCGTGTGCGCCCGCCGCGTGCTTGGCGATCACATTGCCCACTGCCCACGCGAAGGCGGCGACGATCACCAGCACGAAGCCGATAAAGGTCGATTCCATGCCGCTCGCCAGCTTGAATGCGGCGAGCAGGATGATGCCGGCAGCGGCGATCGCCGCACCGACCAGATTGTGCCGCTGCAGCCGGTCGCCGAGAAATGCGATCGCGAGCCCGATGGTGAAAAAGACCTGCAGCTGGATGACCAGGGACGACAATCCCGCGGGCATGCCGAGTTTGATGCCCAGGAACAAAAGGCCGAACTGCACGACGCCGATCGCCACGCCATAGCCGGCGATGTCGAGCCAGGGCATGCGCGGCCGGCGGACGAAGAACACCAGCGGCACGGCGGCGAGCAAGAAACGCAGCGCTGCCAGCGCGAACGGCGGGACCTCGCGCAGGCCTACCTTGATCGGCACGAAAGAAAAGCCCCACAGTGTCACGACTGCCAGCGTAAGCAGCAGGTCGCGCGGGGCCAGGCGATTCTTCAGGAAAAAATCCGGGAGGGGAAAGACGAAACGCTCACCCCAATTCTATCACGCGCCTGCTCTGCAGCGACTCGCGAAGGGCGAGCGCGATGCGCGTCGCTTCGGTCGCATCGTGCAAGGTCAGCGCCGGCGCGCGGTCGTCGAGCACCGCGTCGACGAAATGCGCGATCTCGTGCAGGAACGCCGCCTCGAAGCGCTCGTAGAACGTCGGCGTGCATTCGTTGCGCACGCCGTGTGCGTCGGAGATGTCGACCCGGTTGAGCCGCGGATTCGCACCGATGGCCAGGCGGCCGGCAGTGCCGAAGATCTCGGTCGCCGTCTCGTGGCCGTGTGCCATCGTGCGCGACGCGTAGAAGCAGGCGAGCTTTCCGCCGTCGAACTCGCAGGTGGCCACGCCGTTGTCGACATCGCCGAACTCGCGCAAGCCCTGGTGGATCGCGACGGTGCCGGCGGCGAATACGCGCAGCGGGCGCGGATTGCCCAGGAACCAGCGCGCGAGATCGATATCGTGCACGGTGCAGTCGAGAAAAATGCCACCGCTGGTCGGCGCGAAGCGAACAAAGAATCCCGACGGATCGTTCATGTCGAGATTCTGCGAGCGCACCAGAAACGGCGCGCCTATCATCCCCGCCTGGATCTTGTCGTAGGCATCGCGATAGCTGGGGTCGAAGCGGCGCCCGTACCCGATCATCACCTTGAGCTCGGGCCGCTTCATCGCCTCCCGCTGCACGCGCTCGCAGTCGGAGATCTCCAGCGACAGCGGCTTTTCGCAGAACACGTGCTTGCCGGCCTGCAGGCCCTGGATGATCTGCGCGGCGTGCATGGTCGTGGGCGTCACCAGAAATACCGCGTCGACCTCCGGGTCGGCGAGCATCGCCGCGTAGTCGTCGTAGCCGCGCGCGACGCCGGGTAGCTGCTTGGCCCACGCTAGCTCTTCCGCGACCGGGCTGCAGGCAGCGACCAGCTGCGCGCGCGGCGTGTGCTGGGCGATATTTTCGGCGTGCCGCCGGCCCAGGCGGCCGATTCCCGCGATGCCGATGCGCAAGCGGCGGTTTGGGTCGACCGACGCGGTCATAGCTCGACGATCCGGCGCTCGCGCCACGATCGCGTCGCAGCGTCGGCCAGCTCCAGCGCCTTGACGCCGTCGGCGATCGTCGTTCGCACCGGATTGCCGCCCGCGACCGCGTCGACGAAATGCGCCATTTCGTTGGCGTAGGCGACGCGATAGCGCTCGAGAAAAAAATGCTCGGGCTTGTCCTGGCTCACGTTCACGGCGGTGTGCGCCGCGACTTCGGTCGGACGATGGTTGCCCGCCTGCAGCATGCCCTTGCCGCCGAGGACTTCGAAGCGCTGGTCGTAACCGTAGGCCGCTCGTCGGCTGGTGTTGATCTGCGCGAGGCGCCCGCGGCGCGTGCGTATCGTCACCGTCGTCGAATCGATGTCGCCGGCCGCTTCGATTGCCGGATCGGTCAGACAGCTTCCGGTCGCGTAGATGGTGGCGGCTTCGTCGTCGAGAATCCAGCGAAAAATATCGAAGTCGTGGATCAGCATGTCCTTGAATATGCCGCCCGAGACCTTGATGTAATCGACCGGTGGCGCGCCGGGATCGCGGCTGGTGACGATCAGCATTTCCGGATCGCCGATCTCGCCCGCGACCAGGCGCGCTTTCAGCGCAGCGAACGTCGGATCGTAGCGGCGCTGGAAGCCGATCAGGCAGGTGACGCCGGCGCGCTTGACTGCTTCCGCAGCGCTTACCGCGCGCGCGAGATCGAGATCGACCGGCTTTTCGCAAAAGATCGCCTTGCCGGCTTGCGCGGCGCGCAGCAGCAGGTCGGCGTGCGTGTCGGTGCTCGAGGCAATGACGACGGCCCCGACCGATTTGTCGGCCAGCGCCGTCTCGACGGTCGCGACCTTCGCGCCGTGCTGCGATGCGAGCTCGGTGGCGGCGGCGGCGTTGACGTCGGCCACGTATTTCAGCCGCGCGCCCGCCTGACGCGCCAAATTGCCGGCGTGGATCTTGCCGATGCGGCCGGCGCCGAATAGTGCCGCTTCAATCATCGTGCGCTCCGTGATCTCGTATTCTCGATGACAAGCGCGGTCTCAGCGCTTGAGCATCCATTCGTGCGCCGGGTCGTTCTTGAAATGCCATTCGCGTTTCGGGCCGGCCATCACATTGAGGTAGTACGAATCGTAGCCGTGTGGCACGACGACCGGATGGTAGCCGCGCGGCACCAGCACGACGTCGTGATCCTCGACCGCGAGCGCGTCGTCGATCGAGCGGTCGTCGGTATAGACGCGCTGGAACGCGAAGCCCTGCGCGGGCTTCAGCCGGTGATAGTAGGTTTCTTCGAGCGAGCTTTCGGCCGGCAGGTTGTCGGTGTCGTGCTTGTGCGGCGGATAGCTCGACGAGTGCCCGGCCGGCGTGACGACTTCGACCAGCAGCAGGTGCGAGGCAGGTTCGGTTTGCGGCAGGATATCGCAGACGTAGCGCGTATTGCTGCCTTCGCCGCGCTTGAAGCGCTTCATCGAACCAGGCTCGATCAGCCGCGCAGGCGGTCCGGCCGCGGCCGGCGCGCTGCCGACGGCGATCTCGGCCGGAGTGCGCGCGACGATGCGCGCGGGTTCGCCCGGCGGAAGATAGACCGCATACGGGGCGCGGTCGTCGAACACGCTGTCGCGATCGCCTATGTCGCGCCAGGTCTTTCCTCCCGCCTCGATCGTGACCTTGCCGCTCAGGATGACGATGCACGCTTCGGCGCCAGGAAGCGCGACGCGCAACGATTCGTCGGCCGCTAGGCGATGCGCGGCGAATCCGACGTAGGTCCAGCCGGCCGATTGCGGCGTCACGCGCACGATGTCGCGCCCATCACGCCGGCCCTTTACCAGAAGGCTCATGCCACCTCCGCGGCTTTCACGGCGCGCGCAACTAGGTCGCGCAAATTTCGATAACCGAGCTCGGCGTACCGATAGCTGGGCGCAACGCTCGGGTCCTGCTCGGCTTCGACGACCAGCCAGCCCTGGTAGCCGTTCCGGTGCAGCAAGTCGAGCAAGGACGCGAAGTCGAGCGCGCCGTCACCGGGCACGGTGAAGGCGCCGTTGATGACCGCCTCGAGAAAGCTCCAGTTGCGATTCCACGCCATCGCAATCACTTGCGGCCGCACGTCCTTGCAATGCACATGGCAGACGCGCCGAGCGTGGCGCGCGAGCATCGCGACCGCATCGCCTCCGGCGAAAGTCATGTGGCCGCTGTCGAACAGCAGGCCCACCTCGTCGCCGGTCAACGCCATCAGGCGGTCGACGTCGGACGGCGACTGCACGTATGCGCCCATGTGATGGTGATAGGCGAGCCGCACGCCATGCGCGAGTGTATGCCGCGCGAACGCACTGATGCGGTCCGCGTACTCGCGCCACGCGACGTCCGAGACGAAGCGCGGCCGCTTGTACAGCGGATGCGGCGCGCCCTGGATGCTGTCGGCCACTTCGCCGTAGACCATCACCGCCGCGCCGTTCTCCGCCAGCAGCTTGAGATGCGGCGCGACTGCCGCGATCTCCTCGGCCACCGAGCGGCGCGCGAGCCGCCCCGAGTACCAGCCGGACACGAGCTCGAGTCCATGTTTCGCCAGCACCGCTGCCAGCGCCTTGGATTCTCGCGGAAACTTGTTGCCCAGCTCGAATCCCTGGTATCCGATCGCCCTTCCCTCGGAGAGCGCGACCTCGAGCGGCGTCTCGCCACCGAGCGAGGGCAGATCGTCGTTGCTCCACGAGATCGGGTTGATGCCTATTTTTACCTTGAAGGCTTTGTTCACGGCCGCTGCTGCTTCCTGTCTTTTTCGTACGCTTCGCGCGCGCTGCGCACGCTCTCGCGCTCGGATACCTCGGGCACGGCGACGTCCCACCACCAGCCGCCGGCCTCGGTCGTCCGGTCGGGATCGGTCTCGATGCAGATGACATAGGTCCGCGCCGCGGCGCGCGCGCGCTCGAGTGCCGCTTCGAGCTCCGGAATCGTCTTGACGTTCTCGGCCTGTGCACCGAGCGAGATCGCGTGCGCGGCGAAATCGATGCGCGGCACGCCGTCCGGCCCCTGTACGCAATCGTCGAAAAGGTTGTTGAATGCCGCACCGCCGCAGGCCTGCTGGAGCCGGTTGATGCAGCCATAACCGCGATTGTCGAGCACGACGACGACGAGCTTCTTGCCCAGCATCACCGAGGTCGCGATCTCGCTGTTGAGCATCAGATAGCTGCCGTCGCCGACGATGACGATCACCTGGCGCTCGGGCCTGGCCATCTTGACGCCTAGTCCTCCCGCGATCTCGTAGCCCATGCACGAGTAGCCGTATTCGACGTGGTAGCCGCCGGGCGACGACACGCGCCAGAGCTTGTGCAGTTCAGCGGGCAGGGTGCCGGCGGCGCACACGACGATATCCTCGGTCGCGGAGTCGCGGGCCGAGCGCTGCACCGCGCCGATTACCTCGCCTTCATACGGCAGCGCCGCGTCGCGCCGGCCGGTGATGCGCTCGACGTCGCCCCGCCAGGCGCTCGCCGCCGCGGTGGCCCTGGCCCGCCACGAAGGCTCGGCTTGCCAGTGCGCGAGCGACTGCGACAATGCCTCGAGTCCCAAGCGTGCGTCGGCGACCAGCTCGACGCCGTGCCATTTGACCGCGTCGAATACGTTGACGTTGAGGTTCACCAGCTTTGCGCCGCCGAACATCGAATGCGACCCCGTGGTGAAATCCTGAAGCCGCGTTCCGACCGCGAGCACCAGATCGGCTTCGCGCGAGAGATCGTTGGCGGCGGGCGAACCGGTCACGCCGATCGCGCCAAGCTGCAGCGGATGATCCCAGCGAAGCGCGCCCTTGCCGGCTTGCGTCTCCGCCACCGGGACGCCGTGCTTTTCGATGAACGCGACGAGCGCGTTGCCGGCCAACCCGTACAGCACGCCGCCGCCGGCGATCAGCAGCGGGCGCCGCGCGTTTCGCAACAGCGCGGCAGCGCGCGCGAGCTCGGCGTCGCCCGGCGGCTGCGCGCGAAAGACTATCGTGTCCGGTGCGAAGAATTCCAGCGGATAATCGCAGGCGATCGTCTGCACGTCCTGCGGAAGCGCCAGCGTCACCGGACCGCAGAGCGCGGCATCGGTCAGCACCTGGATTGCGCGCGGCAGCGCGGTCAAGAGCTGCGCCGGATGCATGATGCGGTCGAAGTAGCGCGACACCGGCTTGAAGCAATCGTTGGCCGATACGCCGCCGTCCTGGAAGTCCTCGACCTGCTGCAGCACCGGGTCCGGCGCGCGCGAGGCAAACACGTCGCCGGGCAGCAGTAGCACCGGGAGGCGGTTGACATGTGCCAGCGCGGCGGCGGTCACCATGTTGGTTGCGCCGGGGCCGATCGACGTGGTGCACGCCATCATCCGGCGGCGCATGCTCGCCTTGGCATAGGCGATCGCCGCGTGCGCCATCGCTTGCTCGTTGTGAGCGCGAAACGTCGGCAACGCGTCGCGATGACCGTAAAGCGCCTCGCCGATGCCGGCTACGTTGCCGTGTCCGAAGATCGCGAACACGCCGCCGAACAATGGCCGGATGCCGGACCCCGTGTCCGCGGACAGCGCGGAGAGGTAGCGCACCAGTGCCTGCGCCATGGTCAGACGTACCGTGCGGCTCATGCCGCGGCCTCTTCGATCGCATCCGCAATCATGCAACGGCGCGTCGGCCGCCTGCGGCCTTCGCCGGTCGCATCCCCGCTGCGCGGGGCCCCTGCTCCGCGGCTCATGCCGCGGCCACTTTCATTCCCTTGGTTCCTGCGATGCGCTCGCCGCGCGCGATGTTCCAGGCGCGTATCAGCGCCTCGAAATTTGCGCGCACGGCGCGCACCAGACCCGCATCGTCGATTTCGCCCGCCAGCCACTTGCGGCTGGGCTCGTGAAAGATCGTGCGGCCTACGGCGAATCCGCGGCAGGTCCTGCTCTGGCGGGCTTCGGCGAATCCGCCAGCGAGGGTGTCGGCGTTCACAGCCTGCCCGAGCAGCAGCACGCCGCGGCAATACGGATCGCGCGCTTCGATCAGCGCATCGATCGACGCCCATTCGGCTGCTGTCATCGGCTCGAGCTTCCACCATTCCGGATAGATGTTCAGGTTGTACAGGCGCTCGATCGCGCGGACGACGGTATCGGCGGCGCGCGGCAGCCCGGGCGGCGGAATGATCTCCAGCAGGAGCTCGTGGCCGCTTGCCTGCACGGCGTCGTACAGCGCGCGAACCTGCGCTTCCTGCTCGAGACGGTTGTCGATGTCTTCGTCGGGATGAAACCTGACCAGGCATTTGACGACGTGTTCCCGCGGCCATGCGATCAGGTTGGTCCCGACCGACCGGCCGCGATCGAACACCAGCGGGTTCGACCCCGGCAGCTCGACCGGCCTGCCTATCCACCAGCCGCGCCCGGTCGCGGCGTTCAGCGCATCCTGCCCGTAACGATCGTCGCACAGCATGCCGATGGATCCGGCGAGTCCGAGCGCGGCCTCGGTTTGTCCGACGGCCTCGACAAAAAGCTTCTTCAGCGCCGGCAGCTGCGTTTCGTCGGCGCCTGCTTCCTGCGCGAGATCGAAGAACTGGTTCCGATGGTCGAAGGCGAACGCGAATACCGGATCGTGCAGCGGACGCGGCGCGGTGACCCGATGCAGCCGGGTCAGGATCGCATCCTGGTCGGGCCGCGGAATGTGCGCGGCATTGGCAAGAAAGTAGTCGAGCTCGACGCGCGTCGGCATCGCCGGCGCGCAGCCGTGGCGCGAGACGACCAGCGCACCGCAGGCGTTGGCGTACCGGCAGCAGGCATCGTAGTCCTCGCCGCGGACCCACCCCGACAGGAATCCCGCCGAGAACGCGTCGCCCGCACCCAGCACGTTGAGCACTTCGACGTCTACGCCGCGGCCGTTGAACGCGTCGTCGAGCGAGCGTGGTATCGGCCCGTCGATCACCGCGCAGCCGAGCGGCCCGCGCTTTACCAGCAGCACCGCCGGCGTGATGCGGCGCACGGCGGACAGAGATTCGATGATGTCGGTGCTGCCGCCGGCGATATTGAACTCCTCGATCGTGCCGACGACCAGATCGATCTTCGGCAGGATCCCCTGCAGATGCGCGGTCACCGTGTCGGAGCGGACATAGCGGGTGGCGCCGTCCCCGCGCGCCGTCAATCCCCACAGCACGGGACGGTAATCGATGTCGAGGATCGTGCGCACGTTGTTGGCGCGTGCGCGGTCGAGCGCCAGATTGCTGATGCGATCGACGTGCGCGGTCGAGAAGTGCGTGCCGGTGATCAACAGCGACTTGCTTTGCGCGATAAAAGCCTCGTCGACGTCGCTTTCGGCAATCGCCATGTCGGCGCAGTTCTCGCGCAGAAAGATCAGCGGGAACGTGTCCTTGTCTTCGATGCCCAGCACGACCGCGCCGGTCAGCCGCGACGGATCGATGCCGATATGACTGACGTCGCATCCTTCGCGTGCGATCGTCTCGACCAGGAAGCGGCCCAGCCCGTCGTCGCCGACGCGCGAGATCAGCGCGGCCTTGAGACCCAGTCGCGCGCAGCCGAACGCGGTGTTCGCCGACGAGCCGCCCAGGTACTTGGCGAAGCTGGTGACGTCCTCGAGGCGGGCGCCGATCTGCTGCGCGTAGAAGTCGACGGCGAACCGGCCGAGGCAGATGACGTCGAACCGGCGATCGGCGGCGAAAGGCGTGGCGTTTCGCATCGGGACGGTGCAGCTCGTGGTGCGGAGAAGCGGAGGGCGATTGTCGCGTATCCGTGTTGGCAATTCAAGTTTCATCGTCGCGCGGTTTGGAATATCGTTTGCGTCCTGCGCCGCGCGCCGGGGCGCAAGCGCGCGAACGGAATGGCGCCGCACCGGTCGAAACGACGAGCGTCCGCCCGCCGAGAAAGGATGTCGTCATGCCGTTGACCACCCGCTATGCCGCCGCGCAGCAGATTGCGCTGAAGGCCGGCGAGCTCGCCCGCGATCTGTTCGCCAAGCGCGACTCGCTGATCGTCGAGCACAAGGGCGCGCAGAATTTCGTCAGTCGCGCCGATCGCGCGGTCGAGGATTTCATCGCCGGCAAGCTGGCCGCGGCATTTCCAGGCGATGCCTTCCTGGGCGAGGAATCGACGTCATCGGTTACCGGCGAACCCCGGCATATCTGGGTCGTCGATCCGATCGACGGCACGCACAATTTTCTGCGCGGCCTGCGCTATTACTGCGTGTCGATCGCGTATGTCGAGGTCGGGCGGACCGAAGTGGGCGTCGTCTATGATCCCGAGCACGATGAGATGTTCCACGCGCGGCGTGGCGATGGGGCCTGGCGCAGTCATGGCGGCGAGCAGCGCAGGATCGCGGTCAGCGATTGCACGGCGCTGAAGGACGCGCTGGTTGCGGTCGGCCATCACGACCGTTTCGTCGAGCCGCGCTATCTGGCGCTGCGGCACGCCCTGATGGATGCCGGTGCAGCGACGCGCAATCTGGGCGCCGGCGCCCTGCAGCTCGCCCACGTCGCCGCGGGCCGGCTCGACGGCTTTGTCGAGTTGTCGCTGAATGCGTGGGACGCGCTCGCGGGCCTGCTGCTGGTCGAGGAAGCCGGAGGCTACGTCGCGCCGTTTCCGGCGCTGGAGCGCTGGCGGGATCCGGCCCCGGTGCTGGGCTGCACGCGCGGCATCGGCGGTGCGCTGCAGACGATCGCTGGCGCCTGGTAGCGCATATCGCGACGCCGGCCTGGCGGGCTGGCGCGCCGCGACGGAAGTCCGGATTACTGCTTTTTCGCTCTGGCGAAATCGCCAGCAAAGACGCTGGCGAACGAGTCCGGCTTCAGGTATTTGCGCAGCGCCGCGTTGACCGCCGGCGCATCGAGGCCCTCCAGCGCGGCATCGAGCTTCGCCGAGTAGTCGAAGGTGCGGCCGACAAACGATTGTTCGTTCATCGCCGACGCGAGCGTCGCATCCTGGCTGCGCCCGAGCCGCCGCTGCTGCAGCAGCGCGCGCTTGGCGTCCGCAACCTCCTCGGCGCCGAAGCCCTCGCGCTCCACGCGTTCGACCTCGTCCTGCACGGCGCGGCGCAGGCGCTCGAGATTCTCCGGAGCGAATATCGCCGAGATCGATATCGTGGTGTTCGGCTCCCAGCTGCTCGCCTGCATCGAGCTGTTGATGCCGTAGCTCAAGCCCTCTTTCTGGCGTACGCGATTCCACAGCCGCGCATTGGTCGAGCCGCCGAGCATGTAATTGGCGAGAAGCAATGCCGGGTAGTCGGGATCCTTGTCGCTTAGCGCGAATGCGGTCTGACCGATCAGGAAGGCGTTCGCCTTGTCGGGTGTCTCTATCGGCATCGCCGCCGCGCGCTTGGTCACCAGCGGATCCGGAACGCGCACATAGCGGCTCGGCGCCGACCAGCCGCCGAACAGTCGCTGCAGCTGGTCCTTCACGGCGGCGACGTCGAAATCGCCGACGATGCTGATCTCGGCCGCGTTCGCGCCGTAGAAACTGCGGTGGAAATCCTGCAGCCGGTCGACGCCCGGCGCCTTGATTTCGGCGAGCTCCTCGTCGAACGTCGGCGTATAGCGATCGTCGCCCTTCGGGTACGGATTGTCGTAGCGCGCCAGCGCTCGCACGGCCACCGCGCGAGGATCGGTGCGCTCCTGCTCGATGCCGGCGGTCTGCGCGCGCTTCAGCGTCTCGAGCTCGGCGGCGGGAAATGATGGCTGCTGCAAGGCTTCGGCGAGGAGGTCCAACGTCGGCGCAAGATTGGCGCTCACCGTCTGACCGCGGGCGCTCAGCCTGGTCTGCCCACCGCTGATCGACAGGCTGGCGCGCAGCCGGTCGAGCGTATCGTCGATCTCCTGCCGGGTGTGCTTCGACGTCCCGCGCAGCAGCATGCTGCCGGCAAGCCGGGCTTCGCCTTCGCGGCCCTTGATCGAAGCCTCGTCGCCATAATGCATGGACAAAGAGAAGTGCACGGTGCCGCCGCGGGTCTTCTTCGGAAGCAGCGCGACCTTCATCCCGTTGGCGAGCGTGTAGCGCTGCGCGCGCGCGTCGAGATTGGCCGGGGTCGCGTCGAAGGTCTCGCCGGCGGCGACCGCCGGATCGCCCTTGTAGTCCTTGACCATCGCCGCGATGTTGACGGTCGGCGGCGCCGGCGCACGGTCGGGCTTGGCATCGGGAATGAATTCGCCGAGGGTCCGATTCGACGCCTTGAAGTAAGCGCCGGCGACGCGATCGACGTCGGCGGGCGTCAGCGCGCGCCAGCGGTCGCGCTGCAGGAAGAACAGGCGCCAGTCGCCGGTCGCGATCGAACTCGAAAGGGCGATACCGAGGCGCTGCGGATCGTTGATCGTCTCGTCGATCGACTTCAGCGCCTTGGCCCGGACACGATCGATTTCGGCTGCGGTAAACGGCTGCTTGGCGACATCCTCGATCACCTGCAGCATCGTCGTGCGCGCCGTGTCCAGCGACTCGCTCTCCGGCACCTGCGCGAGAAACATCGCGAATCCGGGATCAAAGCCGGTGTAGACGAAGTCGTCGACCGCGGCGGCCTTCCGAGTCTCGACCAGCGCCTTGTACAGGCGCCCGCCGGGACTGACGGTCATCGCGTCGACCGCAGCCGAGATCGCCACGGCGTCCGGATGCGCGCCCGGCACGGTGTGATACATCGCCGACAGCCATTGGGTGTTGCCGACGCGGCGGAGCGTCACTTCGCGCGCACCATCCTGCACCGGCTCGTCGGTATACAGGGGCGGCAGAACCCGCGCCGGCTTGGGGATCGGCCCGAAATACTTTGCCACCAGGCCAATCGCGCGGTCCGGGTCGAACGCCCCGGCGATGATCAGCACCGCGTTGTCCGGCTGGTAGTAGAGGCGGTAGAAGGCCTGCAGGCGGCCGATGTCGACGCGCTCGACGTCGGTGCGCGCGCCTATCGTATCCTTGCCGTAGTTGTGCCAGTCGAAGCCGGCGGCCGTCGTGCGCTGGATCAGCATGCGCACCGGGCTGGTCTCGTTGCGCTCCATCTCGTTGCGCACCACGGTCATCTCGCTGTCCAGGTCCTTGCGCAGGACGGTCGAGTTGACCATGCGATCGGCTTCCATGCCCAGCGCCCAGTCGAGACTCTCGTCGGACGCCGGAAAGGTCTCGAAGTAGTTGGTGCGGTCGTACCAGGTCGTGCCGTTGAACGCCATGCCGCGCTGCGCGAGGCCGGTCATCAGATTGCCGCGCGTCTTCGTCCCCTTGAAAACCATGTGCTCGAGCAGGTGCGCCATGCCGGTTTCGCCGTAGTTCTCCATCCGCGAGCCGACCAGGTAAGTGATGTTGACGGTGACCTTGGGCTGGCTGGCATCGGGAAACAGCAGCACCTTGAGGCCGTTGGGCAGCGCGTACTCGCTGATGCCTTCGACCGAAGCGCCCGCCGTGACGCCGGCCGGAAGCGCGGCGCCGGCCGACCCGACGAAGCACAGCAAGGCCGCGGCGAGCAGGTTGCGGGCCAGCGATCGTGACGGCGATAACATGGGCAATTCCTTTTTGCGGCTGGGAGAACGGGGGTTGAGTATAGCGGCGGCGTGACCGATGGAAACCGTCTCGCGGCGACCGGGCACCGTGTGACCGCTGATAGGACCGCCGGCTTCCGAAGGCGTTCCCGGACAGCCTTTTGCGGGACCGGCACCCATATTGACGTTTACGTAAACGGAATATAATGTCGATCGCAGGGCGCCGGGAGTAAGCTTTCGCGGCAGTCCGGGCCGGCGCAGCGGCTTTCCGGCCGCGACGCCGCGCACCGCCGCCGCACCCGGGTCCGATCGCCGGAGCAGTGATGAACGATCTCGCCATCGCCAAAAAGCCGCTGGTCTACAAACCGGCGCACAAAATCCGCTTCGTCACCGCGGCGAGCCTGTTCGACGGTCACGACGCGTCGATCAACATCATGCGGCGGATCCTCCAGGCGTCGGGCTGCGAAGTGATTCACCTCGGCCATAACCGGTCGGTCGACGAGATCGTCAACTGCGCGCTGCAGGAAGACGCGCACGGGATCGCGATCTCGTCGTACCAGGGCGGCCACGTCGAGTTCTTCAAGTACATGCTCGACCTCTTGCGCGAGCGCGGTGGCGCGCACATCAAGGTCTTCGGCGGCGGCGGCGGCGTGATCGTGCCGGCCGAAATCGACGAGCTGCATGCGTACGGCGTCACCCGGATTTTTACGCCCGAGGACGGGCAGCGGCTGGGACTGCAGGGCATGATCAACGAGATCGTCGCCGCGTGCGATACCGATCTCGCGCAGGACTTGCCGAAGGATCTGACCGCGCTGAAGGCGGGGAACCGGAACGCGCTGGCGCGACTGATCACCGGGCTCGAAGCGGGCAGTGTCCCGCCGAAGCTGCGCGACGAGATGTTGCGCGCGGCCGAAGCGAGCAAGGCTCCTGCGCTCGGAATCACCGGCACCGGCGGCGCCGGCAAGAGCTCGCTGACCGACGAGCTGATCCGGCGCTTCCGGCTCGATCAGAACGACCGGCTGAAGATCGCGGTCATCTCGATCGATCCGTCACGGCGCAAGTCCGGCGGCGCGCTGCTCGGCGATCGCATCCGCATGAACGCCATCCAGCACCCGAACATCTACATGCGCTCGATGGCGACGCGCGAAGCCGGCTCCGAGGTGTCGCAGGCCTTGCCCGACGCGATCGCCGCCTGCAAGGTCGCGGGCTTCGACCTAATCGTCATCGAGACCTCGGGCATCGGCCAGGGCGACGCGGCGATCGTGCCGCTGGTCGACGTCTCGCTCTACGTGATGACGCCGGAGTTCGGCGCGGCGAGCCAGCTCGAGAAGATCGACATGCTCGATTTCGCCGACTTCGTCGCGATCAACAAGTTCGACCGCCGCGGCGCCGCCGACGCGCTGCGCGACGTGCGCAAGCAGTACCAGCGCAACCGCGAGCTGTTCAAGCAGGCGCCAGACCAGATGCCGGTCTATGGCACGATCGCGGCCCGCTTCAACGACGACGGCGTCACGGCGCTGTACCAGGCGCTTGCGGCGCGTCTGTCGCAGGAAGGACTCAAGCTCGATACGGCCAAGCTGCCGGCGGTGACGGCGCGGCATTCGACCGGGCAGAACGTCATCGTGCCGCCGCAGCGCGTGCGCTATCTGGCCGAGATCGCCGAGACGGTGCGCGGATATCACGCCTGGGCGAAGACGCAGGCGAAGATCGCGCGTGAGCGGCAGCAGCTGCGCGCGACCAAGGAGATGCTCGGCGAGCGCAAGGCGGAGGCGCCCGATATCGACAGCCTGATCGCCGATCGGGACGCCAAGCTCGATCCGCGCGCGCAGAAGCTCCTCACGATGTGGCCGCAGACCAAGGCCGCCTACACTGGCGACGAATACGTCGTGAAAATCCGCGGCAAGGAAATCCGCTCGGCGCTGACGACGATCTCGCTCTCCGGTACGCATATTCCGAAGGTCGCGCTGCCGAAGTTCGAGGACGACGCGGAGATCCTGCGCTGGCAATTGACCGAGAACGTACCCGGCTCATTTCCCTACACCGCCGGCGTTTTCGCGTTCAAGCGCGAGAACGAGGACCCGACGCGGATGTTCGCCGGCGAAGGCGACGCGTTTCGCACCAACAAGCGCTTCCACATGCTCGCCGACGGCATGCCGGCCAAGCGGCTGTCGACGGCGTTCGATTCGGTCACGCTATACGGCAACGATCCGGACCTCCGCCCCGACATCTACGGCAAGGTCGGCAACTCGGGCGTGTCGATCGCGACGCTCGACGACATGAAGGTGCTGTACTCGGGCTTCGACCTGACCGCGCCCAACAACTCGGTGTCGATGACGATCAACGGACCGGCGCCGACGCTGCTGGCGATGTTCATGAACACGGCGATCGACCAGCAGGTCGACAAGTTCCGGCAGGACAACAAGCGCGAGCCCACCGACGACGAGCACGCCAAGATCGTCGCGTGGACCTTGTCGAGCGTGCGCGGCACCGTGCAGGCCGACATCCTGAAGGAAGACCAGGGGCAGAACACCTGCATCTTCTCGACCGAGTTCAGTCTCAAGGTGATGGGCGACATCCAGGAGTACTTCGTCCAGCACGATGTAAAGAATTTTTACTCCGTGTCGATCTCCGGCTACCACATCGCCGAAGCCGGAGCGAACCCGATCTCCCAGCTTGCGTTCACGTTGTCCAACGGCTTCACCTTTGTCGAGACGTACCTGGCGCGCGCCATGCACATCGACGATTTCGCGCCGAATCTCTCGTTCTTCTTCAGTTACGGCATGGACCCGGAATACGCGGTAATCGGGCGCGTCGCGCGGCGGATCTGGGCGGTGGCGATGCGCGAGCGCTACGGCGCCAACGAGCGCTCGCAGAAGCTCAAATTCCATTCGCAGACCAGCGGCCGCAGCCTGCACGCGCAGGAGATATCGTTCAACGACATCCGCACCACGTTGCAGGCGCTGATCTCGACCTACGACAACACCAACTCGCTGCATACCAACGCCTACGACGAGGCGATCACGACCCCGACCGAGGAAAGCGTGCGCCGCGCGATGGCGATCCAGCTGATCATCAACCGCGAGTGGGGCTTGGGCAAGAACGAGAACCCGAACCAGGGCAGCTTCATCATCGAGGAGCTGACCGATCTGGTCGAGGAGGCGGTGCTGAAGGAATTCGAGGCGATCAGCGAGCGCGGCGGCGTGCTAGGCGCGATGGAGACCGGCTACCAACGCGGCAAGATCCAGGAAGAATCGCTCTACTACGAGCACAAGAAGCACGACGGCAGCTATCCGATCGTCGGCGTCAACACCTTCCGCAATCCGCACGCCGAGACGATGCCGCCGCAGAAGATCGAGCTCGCGCGATCGAGCGAGGAAGAGAAGCAGTCGCAGCTAAAGCGGCTGGCGGAGTTTCATTCGCGCAATGCCGGCGCGTCGGCCGCGGCGCTCGATCGGCTGAAGCGAGTCGTGATCGAGAACGGGAACGTCTTCGCCGAGCTGATGAAGACCGTGCGCGTGTGCTCGCTGGGGCAGATCACGAAGGCGTTGTTCGAGGTGGGTGGGGAGTATCGGAGGAGTATGTAGTTGTGCGCAGCGCGCGCCGAGTTTTGCTCTGCGTCGCCCGGGAACTAGCCATTGGCCACCGCCTCGCTGATCCGGAGAGTGAGAGCAGCCACCTCCACAGAGAGGAGCCTATAGTCGTCGG
>DATBBM010000002.1:0-2029 GCA_036270955.1 Casimicrobiaceae bacterium
CCGAACTGGATCGCCAACTGACGGCGACGACACACGAACGGCGCCGGGCGCAGATCTCGCAGGCCATCGAGGAAGTCGATCGGCGCATGAAGGTCGTCGAAGCCTCCATGAATGTTTGAGGCCCGCTTGCCGGCGCGCGCCACGTCGCGCCGGCGCCTCGCCCACATGGTTCGATCGCGACCAGGTCTACCGCTGAGCGAAGGTCACGGGCGGGGGCCGAGCATCTGGTCCAGTCCGATGCCGAATGCGTCGGCAATCGCGCGCGCCTTCCCTGAATAGTCCTCCACGAAATGCGCCGGCACCCCTTCGCCGGTTGGTGCCGGCTGGCTGATCGCTTTGGACAGTACGCGCTCGTAGTCCGCGGTCATCGCGTCAACGGTGTGATGAGCGGTCCAGTACGCAAACCCGGCGCGCCCGAGTTGCTGGCGGCAGGGGAGATCGTCGGCGAGCCGTCGCATTGCAGACGACAGCGCATCGTCCTCGTTCAGTAGGTCGATCGAGATCGCGACCGGTTCGATCGCCCGATGCGAAGGGCGCCAGCCAATCGGCTCGACGGTCGGAATGTCCGCCAGGTGCGCAAGCGCGGTAAGAACGGTTGGTCGCGAGGCAGCAAGACACTGCAGCCAGGACGCAGAGGTTTCGAGGGCGGTCGGCCATCGCAGGCAGAGGCTTGCGTCCGCGGCGGCCAGGTAGCCGGCGACCACGCCGTCGGGGACGTAGCCCGTCACGTGTACGCGCGCGGCGTGCGGTGATGCGGCGAGCAACGCTCCGAGCGCCGGACAGTCGGCTGCGTCGCCCGCGAGCATCAGGTGGACGTCGGCACGATCCCGCGCGAGCCGGTCAAAGCTGCGGACGATGGCGTCGATCCGTTTCTCGTTGGTGATCTTGCCGAACGCGGCAAAGAGCACGGCTTCGTCGGGAACGCCCAACGCCTTTCGTACGCGCGCGCGTGCGCCGGCATCGGCGTCAACCGGCGCGGTGCCAAGGCGGATCGTTTCGATCGCAGCCGCGGGGAATTCGCGTCGCAAATCGGCCGCCACGCGCGGGCTGTGAACGGCCACCATCCGAGCGCTCCGCATCACGACCCGCAACATCGACCAGAAATAGTACAGCGGTCCGCCAAGCCCTTCGACCGCGAACTCGGCAACATCGAGCGGCGCATCCGGATGGTCGTAGCGGAATTCGTTGCGATAATCGTCGTGTCGCCGCTGCTGGAGCAGGCTTCGTGCGCGGGCCTGGTGCAGGCGGGCATCGTGCAGCACGACGAGGCCGGGATGCGCCGCGAGATAGGCCCACATGTAGTCGTGACAGGGCGCGTTGCCCATCTGGTAGACCACCAGATCGTAGGGATCGCGTCGAGCACGCCACGCGAACTCGGACGCGCGAGACTCGGGAAAGCGATCGATCTCGTGCGTAGCCTCCAGCCGCGGCACGACATCCGCGCTGTACACAGCGATACCGGATCGGGTCGGGGGAAACGGCGAAAGCCAGGCGATCCGCATTACGGGTTACTTGCGCCATTAGCAGCCAGACGGTCGCGCAAGTCAAGCCGGCTCGGCCGCAGCGCCTGGGCATTTCTTTGCGCCGCGGTCGTCGCGTCGATGACTATTCTGTGTGCTAGCATGAAGGCTTCGGCTTGGGAAATGATTCACAAGCCGCACACACCACGATGCAGGGCTGGCTTTCTATCTTCATCATGATCGCGCTCGGCGCCGGATTCGCGCTGGTGTCGGTCCTGTTGTCGAACGTGCTCGGCCCGAGCAAGCCGTCGCCCGAGAAACTGGCGCCGTACGAATGCGGCATGCCGGCGGTCGGCGATGCCCGCGAACGCCAGTCGGTCAAGTTCTACCTGGTCGCGATGATCTTCCTGCTCTTCGACATCGAGGTGGCCTTTCTCTATCCGTGGGCGATGGCGCTGCGCGATCTGGGATGGGGCGGTTTCGTGCAGGTCGTGCTGTTCATGGCACTGCTGCTCGCCGGCTACATCTACGTCTGGCGCAAAGGCGCGCTCGACTGGGGAAACGAGAAC
>DATBBM010000003.1:0-43325 GCA_036270955.1 Casimicrobiaceae bacterium
GAGCAACCGCTGGTCGTGCTGTGCATCGACGGCTGCGAGCCCGACTACATCACGCAGGCGATCGAAGCCGGCGCTGCGCCGTTCTTGCGTCGAATGTGCGATCGCGGCACCTCCTTGCTCGGCGACTGCGTGGTGCCGAGCTTCACCAATCCGAACAATATTTCGATCGTCACCGGCGCGCCGCCTTCAGTGCACGGGATCTGCGGCAATTTTTTCTTCGACCGCGACACCGGACAGGAAGTAATGATGAACGATGCGCGCTATCTGCGCGCAGAAACGATATTGGCACGGTTTTCGCATGCCGGGACAAAGGTTGCGGTTGTGACGGCCAAGGACAAGCTGCGCACGCTGCTCGGCAGCGGCATGCGCGGCATCTGCTTCTCGGCCGAGAAGGCGGACCAGGCAAATGACGCCGAACATGGCGTCAGCGATGTGCTGGCCCTTGTCGGCAGGCCGCTACCGTCGGTCTATAGCGCCGATCTGTCCGAATTCGTATTCGCTGCCGGCGTCGAGCTCTTAAAACGTGACCGCCCGGCTATCATGTACCTTTCGACCACCGACTACGTTCAGCACAAGCATGCGCCGGGCACGTCGGCAGCCAATGCGTTCTACGGCATGATGAACAATTACCTGGCACAGCTCGATTCACTGGGCGCGACGATTGCGCTGACCGCCGATCACGGCATGAACGCGAAGACCGACGCCGGCGGGAAGCCGCAGATCATATTTCTGCAGGACTGGTTCGATCGTACGCTCGGCGCGGGGGCAGCGCGCGTCATCCTGCCGATCACCGATCCTTATGTCGCGCATCATGGCTCGCTCGGCTCGTTCGCCACATGCTACCTGCCGGCCGGCGCGGATGTCGCCGACATCTGCGCGCGCCTGGCCGGGGTTTCCGGTATCGAGACCGTGCTCTCGCGCGCCGCGGCCGCCGCCCGCTTCGAGCTGCCGCCCGATCGTCTGGGCGATGTCGTGATCACTTCCGAGCGTCTTTGCGTGCTCGGCACGACGCCGGCACGACACGATCTCTCCGGCCTCGACGCGCCGCTGCGCTCGCACGGCGGCATTTCCGAGCAGCGCGTGCCTCTGCTGTTCAACCGTGTGCTGCGCAATGTCGATCCCGGACGGCGGCTGCGGAATTTCGACGTGTTCGACCTGGCGCTCAACCATCTGAATTGATTCAGCGAGGCCGCCTTGCCATGAACGCCCGCGATATCCGCCACGAATCGATGCGCATCGCCGGCGATCTGGTCGGCGGCGACCGGGTCATCGAGGTGCGCAATCCGTACACCGGAGCGGTGGTCGGCACCGTGCCCAAGGCCAGCGTCGAAGACATACGCCGGGCCTTCGCCAGCGCGCGCGCATACCGGCCGACGCTGACGCGGTTCGAGCGCTCGCGCGTCCTGCACCGCACCGCCGAGATCATCCGCGGCCGGACCGACGAGCTGTCCGACCTGATCACCGCCGAGTGCGGCATCTGCAAGAAGGACTCGCTGTACGAAGTCGGGCGCGCCTGCGACGTATTCGTGTTCGCCGGCAATGCGGCGCTGACCGACGACGGCCAGATCTTCTCCTGCGACCTGACGCCGCACGGCAAGCGGCGCAAGGTCTACACGCTGCGCGAGCCATTGCTGGGCGTCATTTCCGCGATCACGCCGTTCAACCACCCGCTGAACCAAGTCGCGCACAAGGTCGCCCCGGCGATTGCCACCAATAACCGCATGGTGCTCAAGCCCACCGAAAAGACGCCGCTGTCCGCCCTGGTGCTGGCCGATATCCTGTACGAAGCCGGATTGCCGCCGCCGATGTTTTCGGTGGTGACCGGCGACCCGAAGGAGATCGCCGACGAGATGCTGACCCATCCTGACGTCGATCTGATCACCTTTACCGGCGGGATCGCGGTCGGCAAATACATCGCCGCCAAGGCAGTCTACAAGCGCCAGGTGCTCGAGCTCGGCGGGAACGACCCGCTGATCGTGATGGAAGACGCCGACATCGACGAAGCCGCGACCCTGGCTGCCGCCGGCTCGTACAGGAACTCGGGCCAGCGCTGCACGGCGATAAAGCGCATGCTCGTCCAGCAGTCGGTCGCCGACAGGTTCGTCCACCTTCTGCTGGAGAAGAGCCGAGCCGTCAAGTACGGCGACCCGATGGACGCGGCGACCGACATGGGCACGGTGATAGACGAGGCGGCGGCGAAGTCGTTCGAAGGCAAGGTCGACGACGCGGTCGCGCGAGGCGCGAAATTGCTCTACGGCAACGTCCGCCGTGGCGCGCTGTATTCGCCGACAGTGCTCGATCGGGTGACGCCCGACATGCCTGTGGTGAAGTACGAGACTTTTGGGCCGGTGTCGCCGGTGATCCGCTTCGACACGATCGAGCAGGCGATCGCGATCGCCAATTCGACCGACTACGGGTTGTCGTCGGCGGTGTGCACGAACCGGCTCGACTACATCACGCGGCTGGTGTCCGAGCTCAACGTCGGCAGCGTCAACGTGCGCGAGGTGCCCGGCTACCGTCTCGAACTTACCCCGTTCGGCGGCATCAAAGATTCTGGGCTCGGGTACAAGGAAGGTGTGCAGGAGGCGATGAAAAGCTTCACCAACGTCAAGACGTACTCGCTGCCATGGTAAGGCGATCGCGCGCATCGCGACTGGATGGGCCGTGGCGCTGACCGTTCCCGGCATCTGCGCGCTGTTCGAACGTCACGGCGATCGGATGTACGCGGGCGAGCCGGTGACGCAGCTGGAGCACGCGTTGCAGACCGCGCAATCAGCCGAGAGCGCCGGCGCCGATGCGGCGCTGGTCACCGCGGCGCTCCTGCACGACCTCGGGCACCTGCTCAACGACCAGGGAGAAACGCCGACCGCGCGCGGCATCGATGACGTGCATCAGTATGCGGCATTGCCGTTTCTGCGGCCGCTGTTCGACGACGATGTCCTGGAGCCGATCCGGTTGCACGTCGATGCCAAACGCTACCTTTGCGCCACCGAACACGGCTATTACGACGCGCTGTCGGCCGATTCGAAGCGCAGTCTCGTCCTGCAGGGTGGGCCGTACGACGCCCAGGCAGCCGCCGCTTTCGCGGCGCGACCGGGGGCCGCCCGCGCGGTTGCATTGCGGCGCTGGGACGATGAAGCCAAGACTGCGGGGACGTCCACCCCGGCGCTCGCGCATTTCGTGCGGATCATGGAGGCGGCGCTGCGCCGCACCTGATGCAGGTACTGCTCAATCTGTTGGCCGGCGTTGCCCTGCTCGTCTGGGGAACCAATATCGTTCGCGCCAGCATTCTGCGACTCTACGGCGGCGACCTGCGGCGCGTGCTGCGGCAGAGCGTGTCCAGCCGATTTGCCGCGTTTGCTGCCGGCCTCGGTGTTACCGCGCTGATTCAGAGCAGCACGGCGACCGCGCTGATCGTCGCCGCATTCGTCGGCCAGGGCCTGATTGCTACCGCCCCCGCGCTGGCCGTGATGCTCGGCGCCGACGTCGGCACCAGTCTGATGGTCCTGGTGTTCTCGTTCGATCTGTCGTGGTTGTCGCCGCTGTTGATCTTCGTCGGCGTGCTGCTGTACCTGACGCGCGAAAATGCGAAGGCTGGACGATTCGGCCACATCCTGATCGGGCTGGGCCTGATCATCATGGCACTGCAGCTGATCGTGCTTGCCGCGAAGCCCTTGACCCAGGCCGCCGGTGTCCAGGTGATCTTCGGTTCGTTGACCGGCGACGTGCTGTTGGACATGCTGGTCGGGGCGACATTCTCGATTCTCGCGTACTCGAGCCTTGCGGTCGTGCTGCTTACCGCGGCGCTAGCCGCGTCGAAGGTGATCGGCATCCACGTGGCGATGGCGCTGGTCCTCGGCGCCAACCTGGGCAGCGGTGTACTCGCTATGCTCAACACGCTGCGCTCGCCGCCGGAGGCGCGGCGCGTCACGCTGGGCAACTTCCTGTTCAAGCTGATCGGCTGCCTGGCGATCGCCCCGCTGCTGGTTTATGTCGAGCCGCTGCTGGCGTCGCTGGATCCGGTGGAGAGCCGGATGGTCGTGCATTTCCATCTGCTGTTCAACGTGACGATCGCGGTCGCCTTCCTGTTCTTCACTGAAAAGATCGCACTCCTCGCCGAACGGCTGATGCCGGCCAGGCCAGACGCCGACGATCCGGCGAAGCCACGCTATCTCGACCCGTCGGCGCTGACGACCCCGGCGCTCGCGATCGGTTGCGCGGCGCGCGAGGCTCTGCGCATCGGCGATGTCATCGAGCAGATGCTTACCGGCATGCTGACGGTGCTCAAGACCAACGATCGCGTGCTGGCCGAGCGGTTGCGCAAGATGGACGACATCGTCGACGAGCTCTACACGGCGATCAAGCTTTATCTGACCCAGATCAGCCGGGAGGCGCTGGAAGACAAGGAAGGCCGACGCTGGACCGACATCGTGTCGTTCACGATCAACATGGAGCAGGTCGGCGACATCATCGAGCGCGTCATCACCGACGTGGAGGAGAAGAAGATCGAGAAAGGACGCAACTTTTCGGCGGCCGGCATGCAGGAGATCTGCGACCTGCACGGCAGGCTGGTCGCCAACCTGCGGCTGGGCATGAGCGTGTTCCTGCATGGCGACCTTTCGAGCGCGCAGCAGCTGCTCGCCGAAAAGGTGATGTTTCGCGATCTCGAGCGTGCGTACGCCGGCTCGCATATCGAGCGTCTGACCAGCAACACCGCACAGAGCATCGAGACATCGTCGCTGCACCTCGACCTGATCAGCGATCTGAAGCGCATCAACTCGCACATCTGCTCGATCGCCTATCCGATCCTCGAGCAGGCGGGCGTGCTGGCCAGGACTCGGCTGAAGGAGCCGTTGCCGGCGGCGCCGCCCGACGTGTCGGCGTCCGACCCCGTTGACAAGCCCGGCTGGCAGAAGCGCAAGCCGCACGCCGTTTAGGGCCTGATGGATCTCACGCTGGGCGTCACTTTGGCGGTGCTCGCCGCCGGCTTGCTGCACGCCGGCTGGAATGCGCTGCTCAAATCGTCGACCGGCGGCGACGTGCTGCTGGACACGGCCGCAGTGGTGGCCGGTTCGTCGCTGTGCGCGATCGCACTGCTGGCCTTCGTTCCCTTGCCCGATCCCGCCGCGTGGCCATTCATCGCCGCGTCGACGGCGATCCATTTCGGCTACTACCTGACGCTCGTGCAGGCATACCGGACCGGCGATCTTTCGTTTGCCTACCCGCTGATGCGCGGCAGCGCGCCGCTGATCGTCACCATTCTGGGCAGCATATTCCTGCGCGAGCTGCCAAGTGTGCAAATGACCGCCGGCATACTGCTGATTTCGCTGGGTATCGTCAGCATTGCGTTCGTCCAGCGCGGCGGTACACACCGTCGGCACCCCGCTGCCGCCGCGTACTGGGCCTTTGCCAACGCCGCGATCATCGCAGCCTATACGCTGGTCGATGGCGCCGGCGCCCGGGCATCCGGCAATGCGCTGGCGTACGTCTGCTGGCTGATCGCCGTCGAAGGCATCCCTTTCCTCGTCTGGGTGCTCGCGCGGCGCCGCGCGACAGCATTTTCCTACTTGCGGGGCTCCTGGCGCACCGGATTGGGCGGAGGCGCTTGCAGTCTTCTCGCGTACGGCATCGTGCTCTGGGCGATGACGCGTGCGCCGATCGCGGCGGTTGCCGCGCTGCGCGAGACCTCGGTCCTTTTCGCCGCGTTGATGGGGTCGCTGTGGCTAAAAGAAGGCTTCGGCTGGCGTCGTGTCGCCGGTGCGGCCAGCGTCGTGGCAGGCATCGCGGCGTTGAAACTTTGACCGCGCCGACTCGGTCCCGGCGGACACGCATCGGCCCGGACAACGGGGTGCACCGGTGAGCGCGACCATTCCGCAGCAGGCGCAGGTCGTGATCGTCGGAGGAGGCATCGCCGGCGCGTCGGTCGCGTATCACCTAACCAAGCTAGGCTGCAGCGATGTGGTGCTGCTCGAGCAGGGCAAGCTGACCTGCGGCACCACCTGGCACGCCGCGGGCCTGGTCGGGCAGCTTCGTGCGACCCGCAACGCGACGCGGATGAGCCGCTACGGCATCGAACTCTACGCGACGCTCGAACAGGAAACCGGACTCGCGACCGGATGGAAGCAATGCGGCAGCCTCAACGTCGCCCGGACACCGGAGCGCCTGAAGCTGCTGAAGCGGCAGATGGCGCGCGCCAGGGGATTCGGCATCGACTTCGAGTTCATCACGCCGACCGAGGCCGGAAGGATCTACCCGCTGCTCCGGACCGACGACTTGAGCGGTGCGGTGTGGATTCCCGGCGACGGCAAGGCGAACCCTACCGACCTGACGCAGTCGCTGGCGAAAGGGGCCCGCATGCGCGGCGCCCGTATCTTCGAAGGCGCGGCAGTGAGCGGCGTCGTTGTCGAGCGCGGAGCTGTCGCCGCCGCGCGCTATCGCGGCGAGCACGGCGAGGGCGAGATCCGCTGCGAGAGCCTAGTCAATTGCGCAGGACAGTGGGCTCGCGAATTCGGCAGGCTGGCCGGCGTCAACGTACCGTTGTTTTCCGCCGAGCATTTCTACATCGTCACCCGGCCGATCGCCGGCGTCCACGGCGACCTGCCGGTGATGCGCGATCCCGATGGATTCATCTATTACAAGGAAGAGGTCGGCGGCCTGGTGATGGGCGGCTTCGAGCCGGTAGCCAAGCCGTGGGACGTGCCGGCGATTCCGGACCGGTTCGAGTTCCAGCTGCTGGCCGAGGATTGGGATCAGTTCGAGATCCTGATGCGCAATGCGATACATCGCACGCCATGCCTGGAAACCGCGCAAGTGAAAATGCTGCTGAATGGACCGGAGAGCTTCACGCTGGACGGCAATTTCATTCTGGGCGAGGCGCCGGAGCTCAGGCGGTACTTCGTCTGCGCGGGATTCAATTCTGCCGGCATCGCCAACGCCGGCGGCGCCGGCCGGTTGATGGCGGAATGGATCATCGGCGGCGACGCGCCGGTCGATCTGTGGGATGTCGACTTGCGCCGCTTCGCGCCGTTTCACGCCAATCGCCGGCACCTGTTCGATCGCACCGCCGAAACGCTCGGGCTGCACTACGCAATGCGCTGGCCGCGTGAAGAGCTGGCGACGGTGCGGCCGCTGCGGCGCTCACCACTCTACGACCGGCTCCAGGCCAGGGGCGCGGTCTTCGGGAGCAAGCTCAATTGGGAGCGCGCCAACTATTTTCTGCCGCGGGGTGCGCCGTCCATCCCGTACACGCTGGATACCCCCGGATGGCTCCCGCTGGTGCTCGACGAACAACGCGCCGCGCGCGAGGACGTCGTGGTTTTCGATCAGACCTCGTTCGCCAAGTTCATTCTCAAGGGGCGCGACGCCGTGCGCGTGCTGCAGCGCCTCTGTGCCAACGAGGTCGACGTGCCGCCAGGGCGGATGGTGTACACGGCGATGCTGAACGAACGTGGCGGGTTCGAAAGCGATCTGACATTGACGCGGATCGCCGGGGACAGCTATTTCATCCTTACCGGCTCCGCGCAGGCGACGCGCGACGCCGACTGGATCGTCCGGCACATAGGCGACGGCGAATTCGCGGCGCTGGTCGACGTGACTTCCGCGTACTCAGTGCTTTCGGTGATGGGCCCGAAGGCAGCCGAGCTCCTCGGCCGGCTTTCGCCGGACGATCTTTCCCGGCAAGGGCTGCCGTTTTCCGAAACGCGCGAGATCGACGTCGGCTACGCACGTGTGCGAGCCGCGCGCATCAGCTACATCGGCGGCCCCGGCTACGAGCTTTACGTGAGCACCGACCAGTGCGTCACGCTGTACGATGCGTTGCACGAGGCCGGAGGCACAGTCGGCTTGCGCGACGCCGGCTATTACACGATCGACGCCTTGCGCATCGAAGCAGGACGGCGCGCCTGGGGCGCCGAGCTGGGCCCCGACGAGACCCCGCTCGAAGCCGGGCTCGGGTACGCGGTCAGGATCGACAAGGCATCGGATTTCATCGGCCGCGACGCGCTGCTGCGACAACAGGCGGAAGGCCTGAAGAAAAGGCTGCTGCTGTTTACCCTCGATGACCCGGCCGCCTTCCCTTGGGGCGGCGAACCGATTTCGATGAACGGGAGAAGCGTCGGCGAATTGACCTCGGCCGGCTACAGCCGAAAGCATGGCCGCGCGGTGGCGATGGGCTATGCGCGCACCGACCGGGTGATCAGCGATGCCGAGCTTCTGGCCGCGCGTTACCAGGTCGACATCGCCGGGGAACTGTTCGCGGTTACGCCTCATCTTAAGCCGGCGTAAGACGCAACTGAGACCCCATTAAAGGACCAAATCGAGACCAGGCTGGGGCCGGCCTTCCGAGCAGCGCCAGCGGCAATGCGTTATTGTTGCATTCCGAATAGCGACGACTGCTGACTCCCGATGGCTCTCCGCTCTATCGCCCCGCGGCGCGGCCGCACACCACACAAGCCGGGAGCGCCGACCGCGCAGGTGCAAAGCCTGACGCGTGGCTTGTCGATCCTCGAGGCTCTGGCCCAGGCCGACAGCGGCCTGTCGCTGACCGAGGTCGGACACCGCGTGCAGTTGCCGGTGTCGACGACCCACCGGCTGCTCGCGACCCTGGAGAAAATGGGCTACGTCTACCAGGCCGGGGACCTCGGGCTCTGGCATGTCGGACTGCAGGCGTTCACCGTCGGCAGCACATTCCTGGCCAATCGCGACTTCATCGGAAGCAGTCACGCCTATATGCGCCGGCTGATGGAGCAGTCGGGTGAAACCGCGAACCTGGCGATACTCGACGGCACGGAGGCGGTGTTCATCGCGCAGGTGCAGTGCCACGAGACGATGCGGACGCTGGTCAAGCTCGGCAGCCGCGTGCCTCTGCACGCGTCGGGCGTCGGCAAGACGATCTTCGCCGCGCTGCCCGACGAGCAGGTCGACGCGATACTCAAGGTGCGAGGCTTGCCTCGAATCACGGAAAACACGATTGTCGCGCCCGAAACGATGTGGGCGGCGTTGCGCGTCATCCGGCAGCGGGGCTATTCGTTCGACGACGAGGAGCACGCGCGCTCGACCCGATGCGTCGCAGCGACCGTGTACGATGAGCACGCGGAGCCGCTCGGCGCGATCTCGCTGGCGGGTCCGTCGTCGCGCCTGTCCGACGAGCGCATCCGTCAACTGGGTCCGCTGGTCGCGCATACCGCCGAGGAGCTGACCCGAACCCTCGGCGGCAAGTGGCCGCATCCGTACTGAAGCTGAACGACCGTTGCTGTCCTCAGCCGGCGGCGGCCTCGCGAAGCAAGGCCTTCATCTGCCGCACCGCCTCTCGCAGTCCGACGAAGACTGCGCGGCTGACAATGGCGTGCCCGATGTGGAGCTCGCGCACGCCGGGCATCGCCGCGATCGATTGCACGTTGAAATAATTAAGCGCGTGGCCCGCGTTGAAACGCATGCCCAGCGCGCGGATGGCCGCGCCGGCTTCGCGCACCTTGGCCAGCTCTTCGACGACCGCCGCGCTCTGCGGGTCGCGCCCCTTGGCGTGGAACGCATGGGCGTACGGGCCGGTGTGGATCTCGCAGACACGCGCGCCTATCCGTGCCGCGGCCTCGACCTGACGGACCTCGGCATCGATGAACACGCTGCTGATGACGCCCGCATCGGCCAGTCGCGCAACAGCAGTCTTGAGCCGCGCCTCCTGCGCAGCGACGTCGAGTCCCCCTTCGGTCGTGACTTCCTCGCGACCCTCGGGCACCAGCATCGCCATCTCGGGCTTGAGCGCGCAGGCGAGCGCGATCATTTCATCGGTCGCAGCCATTTCCAGGTTGAGCTTGATCTGCACCAGCGCGCGTAGCCGGCGCACGTCCTCGTCCTGGATGTGGCGGCGGTCTTCGCGCAGGTGCACGGTGATGCCGTCGGCGCCGCCGAGGTGCGCTTCGGCCGCCGCCCAGACCGGGTCCGGCTCGTAGGTTCGACGCGCCTGCCGCAAGGTCGCGACGTGGTCGATGTTGACGCCGAGCTCGATCATGATCGCCGTTCTTCGCTTCCGCCGTTTTCGTCGTCGAGCGCCTGCAGGTCGCGTACGACCCGCCGGCTGAAGATCGCCCGCTGCTCGAGATAGTGGTCGAGCACCTCGCGCATCAGGCGCTTCGCTTCCGCCGCTGCGTCCGCCGCGCCGTAATCGTGCTGCGCCAGCGCCAGCAGGGTCGCGCCGCGCACCAGCGGATAACGGCGGCCCGGTTCCGCAGCGGTGCTGCGCGGACCGAGGTCGAAGGCGTAATAGTACCGTGCCGACGGATCGACCGGCCGGCCGGTGTCTGCCTCGTGCGTCAGCGGCAGCGCGTAACCGAGCTCGGACAGCAGCCTCACTTCGAACTCGCGCAACACCGGCGCTTGCGGATGACCGGTCGCCAGCCGGGTCAATGCCGTCTCGTAATCGCGAAACAGCTGAGGGTGCGGATCCTCGCGAGGAAGGAGCTTCAGCAGCAGCTCGTTCAAGTAGAAACCGCACAACAGAGCCGACCCCGCGACCAGCGGCAAGCCACCGCGCCACTCGGCTCTGAGCAGTGTCCGGAGCTCGCCGCCGCCGGCCCAGGACAAGGTTAGCGGCTGGAATGCCTGCAGAATACCGCGCAGCTCGGAACGCGGTCGCTTCGCGCCACGCGCGACCAGCGCGACGCGGCCGTGATCGGCGGTCAGCGCTTCGACGATCAGGCTGGTTTCGCGGTATGGATAAGCGTGCAGAACGAAAGCCCCCTGTTCGTCGCGACGGTCACGCGGCTGTTTCATCGGGCAGTTTGCAGGGCTGAATGTCGCACGTTGGTGGTTCAGTAGCCCAGCCGCGTCAGCTGCGCCTCGTCGTCGGCCCAACCGGATTTCACCTTGACCCATACTTCGAGAAACACCTTGCCGCCGAACAGGCGCTCCATGTCGCGCCGCGCGGCGCTGGCGATCGACTTCATCGTGGCTCCGTCCTTGCCAAGCAGAATCGCCCGATGGCTGGCTTTGTCGGCGTAGATGGTCGCATGGATGCGGCGCAGCGCGCCGTCGTGCTGGAAGCTGTCGACCGCGACCGTCGTGGCGTACGGAATTTCCTCGCCGAGCAGCCGAAAAATCTTTTCACGGACGTATTCGGCGGCGATAAAGCGCTCGTCGCGGTCGGTCAGGTCGTCCGGAGCGAACAGGGGCTTCCCGATCGGCAGATGGCGGGAGACTTCCGAAGCGAGCAGATCCAGCTGCGTGCCCTTTTCGGCGCTGATCGGCACCATCGCGGCGAATGGGTGCGCCTTTTCCAGCGCTGCCAGATACGGCAACAGGCGCGTCTTGTCGGCAAGCCGGTCGACCTTGTTGATCGCGGCGATCGCCGGCACGCGTGGCGGAAGCAGCGAGAGCACCGCGCGGTCGGCGTCGGTCAGTTTCACCGCCTCCAGCACGACGATGATCGCATCGACGCCGCCGATGCTGTCGCGAACGGTCCGGTTCATTCGCTCGTTCAGGCGCGAGCGGTGCGCCGTCTGGAACCCGGGCGTATCGACAAAGAGAAACTGCGCCGAATCGGTCGTCATGATGCCGAGGACGCGATGTCGCGTCGTCTGCGGCTTGCCCGAGGTGATCGATACGCGTGCGCCGACCAGTGCATTGACCAGCGTCGATTTGCCGACGTTCGGACGGCCGACGACGGCGACGTAGCCGCAGCGAAACCCGGCGGCGGAGTCAGGCACCGGTCGCCAGGTCGAAGGCGGCCGCGGCGGCGGCCTGCTCGGCGACGCGCCGGCTCGGCCCCGATCCGGTCGCCGAAATATCGAGCGCCGGAATCCTGCAGACGACCTCGAAGGTCTGCAAATGCGCCTCGCCCCGGACGGCGGCGACTTCATAGTCGGGCACCGCCAGCTTCTTGCTCTGCAGCCATTCCTGCAAACGCGTCTTCGGATCCTTGGCGAGGCCCGTGGGGTCGATAGCAGCGATTTCGGCCTCGTAGATCCTTCCGATTGCGGCGTCGGCCGCATCGAACCCGCCGTCGAGAAAGATTGCGCCGAGCATTGCCTCCAGGGCATCGGCCAGTATCGACGGCCGCGAGGCGCCGCCGCTCTTGAGCTCGCCTTCACCGAGCCTGATCGCGCTGCCCAGATCGAGCGTGCGCGCGAGCCGGAAAAGCGTGTCTTTATTGACCAGGCTGGCGCGGATCCGCGAGAGCTGGCCCTCGGGAATTTGAGGAAAACGCCGGTACAGCGCCAGCGCGATCGCACAATTGAGGATCGAATCGCCGATGAATTCCAGCCGTTCGTTGTGGTCGGCGCCGAAACTGCGGTGCGTCAGCGCCTGACGCAGCAGTTCCGGGCGGCGGAATACGTGGCCGAGCGATTCGTTCGGGACGGAGGGCGGCATCGGCCCCGTGGCGTCACTTGCTGACGGTAGCCTCGAAGTCGAGCACCACGCTGACATTGCCGACCATGTGCAGCTTGTTGCTCCACGTCGCGGTCGCCACCAGCGCGTTGCCTTCCTTGACGACGTCGATATCGGTGCCGCGCACCGAGTCTATGTAATCGGCGCTCGCCTTCAGATCGAAGTCGCTGCGGAATTTGGTCAGCGAGAACGGCTCGGGCGCGTCCTGCAGCGTCTTCTGCATCACCTTTTTTACGGTGAAGTACTCGATGTATGACGGCAGCGTGCGGAACCCGATCATGACGATCGCGACGACGACCGCGGCCACGAACAGAAATCCCAGCATCGACAACCCGCGCTGCGCAGTGCGCTTGTTCATCTTTTCTCCCATCAGCGGATGCTTGTCCCGATCCGCTTGAATGCGAAGCTGCTGATATCGTCCCAGTTGAACCAGATGAAGAATGCCTTGCCGCGGATGTGGTCGTCAGGAACGAAACCCCAATAGCGACTGTCGTCGCTATTGTCGCGGTTGTCTCCCATCATCAGGTAGCTGCCTGCCGGGACCTTGCAGCTGAATCCGCGGTCATTGTAAACGCAGTTCTCCCTTCCGGGGAAAGACCGCACGCCGTTGATATTAACCGGCGGCGCGATGGGGTTGACGGCAATCGAGTGCACACGGTCCCCGATCTGCTCCTCGAACCGCTGCGTCGTCGCGTACGTCAGTCCCTCGAGATAGCTATAGGTGCTGTCAGCCTTTTGCGGCCACGGCTGGCCGTTGACGCTGACCACCTTGTCCCGATAGACGACCTCGTCGCCCGGCAGGCCCACCAGTCGCTTGATGAAGTCCTGCGACGGATTGATCGGGTAGCGAAAGACGATGACGTCGCCGCGCTGCGGCTGCCCGGTTTCGATGATCTTCTTCTCGATGATCGGCAGTCTGATCCCGTAGGCAAACTTGTTGACCAGGATGAAGTCGCCGACCTCGAGCGTAGGTCGCATCGACGAGCTCGGAATCTTGAACGGCTCGGCCACGAATGAGCGCAGCAGGAACACGATCAACAGGACCGGGAAGAAGCTTTTCGGATATTCGATCCACCACGGCTCGGGCTCGCCCGGCCGGCGCCGGCGCGCGAAGACCATCCGGTCGGCCAGCGACATCACCCCCGTCAGCACGGTTAGCAGAAAGAGAATCAGCGCAAAGTTCATCGGATCGTCAGCCGTTTCTGGATTCTTATTGAAGTGCCGGTCATTTTTCGCCGACCTGGAGAATGGCCAGGAATGCTTCCTGCGGGATCTCGACGCTGCCGACCGCCTTCATCCGCTTCTTCCCCGCCTTTTGCTTTTCGAGGAGCTTGCGCTTGCGAGTGACGTCGCCGCCATAGCATTTGGCCAGCACATTCTTGCGCAACGCCTTGACGCTCTCGCGAGCGATGATCTGCGCGCCGATCGCCGCCTGGATCGCGACGTCGAACATCTGGCGCGGGATCAGCGAGCGCATCTTCGACACCACCTCGCGGCCCCTGTACTGCGCGTGCGCGCGGTGTACCATCACCGACAGCGCGTCGACCCGGTCGCCATTTATCAGGATGTCGAGCTTGACGACATCGGCGGCGCGAAATTCCTTGAAATCGTAATCGAGCGATGCGTAGCCGCGCGACACCGACTTCAGCTTGTCGAAGAAATCCATCACCACTTCGGCCAGAGGCAGCTCGTAGGTCAGCATCACTTGGCGGCCGACGTATTGCATGTTCTTCTGGATGCCGCGCTTCTCGGTGCAAAGCGTCAACACCGGGCCGACATACTCCTGCGGTGTCAGGATCGTCGTGGTGATGATCGGCTCGCGGATCTCCTCGACGTGCGACAGGTCGGGAAGCTTCGACGGATTTTCGATCTCGAGCAGCGCGCCGTCACGCAACAGCACCTGGTAGACGACCGTCGGCGCCGTCGTGATCAGCTCCATGTCGTATTCGCGCTCGAGGCGCTCCTGCACGATGTCCATGTGCAGAAGGCCGAGGAAGCCGCAGCGGAAGCCGAAGCCCAGCGCCTGCGACACCTCGGGCTCGTAGTGAAGCGACGCGTCGTTGAGCTTGAGCTTCTCCAGCGCGTCCCGCAGCCCCTCGTACTGGTTGGTTTCCACCGGGTAGAGGCCGGCGAACACCTGCGGCTTGACGTCCTTGAAGCCGGGCAGCGGCGCCGTCGCAGGGCGCGTGGCCAGCGTGACGGTGTCGCCGACGCGGGCGGCCTTGAGCTCCTTGATGCCCGCGATGATGAACCCGACCTCGCCGGCGGACAGCGAGTCGCGTGCCACCGACTTGGGGGTGAATACCCCGACCTGCTCGCAGTTGTACGTCGCGCCGGTGACCATCAGCCGGATCTTGTCGCGCGGCTTGAGCGTTCCCTCCATCACGCGCACCAGCATGACGACGCCGACGTAGTTGTCGAACCAGGAATCGATGATCAGTGCCTGCAGCGGCGCCGCCGGATCCCCGGTCGGCGGCGGAATGCGCGCTATCACCGCTTCCAGGATGTCGTCCACGCCCTCGCCGGTCTTGGCGCTGGCAAGGATCGCGTCGTGCGCGGGCAGTCCGATGATGTCTTCGATTTCCTCGATTACCCGCTCCGGCTCCGCCGAAGGCAGGTCGATCTTGTTGAGCACCGGAACCACGGTTACGCCCTGCTCGGTCGCCGTATAGCAGTTGGCGACCGTCTGCGCCTCGACGCCCTGCGACGCGTCGACGACCAGCAGCGCGCCCTCGCACGCGGCGAGCGAGCGCGAGACCTCGTAGGCGAAGTCGACATGCCCCGGCGTATCGATCAGGTTGAGGTGGTAGACGCTGCCGTCGCGCGCTTCATACCTGAGCGCCGCGGTCTGGGCCTTGATCGTGATGCCGCGCTCGCGCTCGAGGTCCATCGAATCGAGGACCTGCGCCTCCATCTCCCGCTCGGCCAGGCCTCCGCAGCGCTGGATGAACCGGTCGGCCAGCGTCGACTTGCCGTGATCGATGTGCGCGATGATCGAAAAGTTGCGGATATGCTGCATCGGTCCAAAAGAAAGGGGCACCGCGAAGTGCCCCTCCTTTGCTATGCCTTTGGCTGTGGCGTGCGTCGGAAGACCTTGAATTTTAGCCGATTTATGTCTCTAAAGCGAGTTCGCCCCGGCGGATCGCGCGACAATCGCGTCGAGCGCGCCGGGGTCCAGCCGGTAGTGGCAGACCTCCTGACCGTCGGCGAGCAGCACCGGGACCAGCGTGCCCCAACGCGCCTCGAGCGCGGGCTCGGCGTCGACGTCGATTTCCAGCACTGCAACGCCGGGGAGGTGCTCGGCCAGCGCCTTCCGCATGTCATCGCAAAGGTGGCAGTAGGCGCGGGTGAGCAGCGTCAGCTCGACGGACATCGACGTCGGTCGACCAGATTCGGATCCGCTCCGCCCGCCAGCTATTCGGTATTGCCGTTGCCGAGCCGAACCGTCGAGAAGAATTGCTGCTGGCCGCGGCGCAGCTGGAAGGTCACCGAAGTGCCCTTCTCCAGCTTGGCGATCAGTCCATTGACCTGCTCGGCGGTCTTCGCCTCGATTGTCGCGCCGTGGCTGATCACCGCCAGGATGACGTCGCCCGGCTGGATGTCGCCCCGCGCCGTGCCTCGGATGTCCTCGACGACGACGCCGTTCTTGACCTCGAGGTCCTTCTTCTGCTCCTCGGTCAGATCCGACAGCACCAGCCCCATGCGATTGGGCTTGGCTTTTTCCTTGCTCGGCGCGGCACGGCGCGCGGGTCGCGGCGACTCGTCTTCCTTGAGCTCGGCGACGGTAACCGCGACGTCCTTGCTCGCACCCTTGCGCCATAGCTGCAGCGAGATTTTCGTGCCCGGCCTGATCTGGGTGATGATGCGCGGCAACTCGGAAGAGGTGTTCACCGTCCGGCCGTCGACTTTGGTGATGATGTCACCCGCCTCGATGCCCGCCTTGTCGGCCGGGCCCCCCTTCTCCACCGAATTCACCAGCGCGCCGCTCGCCTTGGCGAGGCCGAACGCGTCCGCGGTCTCGCGGTTGACTTCCTGGATCTGCACGCCGATCCGGCCGCGGGTCACGCGCCCCTTTTCCTGGATCTGCTTGACGACATTCATCGCCACATCGATGGGAATGGCGAACGCGAGGCCCATGTATCCGCCGGTCCGGCTGAAGATCAGCGAGTTGATGCCGACCACCTCGCCCTTGAGATTGAACAGCGGCCCGCCGGAATTGCCCGGGTTGATCGGCACGTCGGTCTGTATGAACGGGACGAGATTTTCGTTCGGCAGCTCGCGCCCCTTCGCGCTGACGATGCCGGCGGTGATGGTGTTCTCCAGCCCGAAAGGCTTGCCGATCGCGGCGACCCATTCGCCGACCCTGAGCTTGTCGGGATCGCCTATCGTCACCTTCGGCAGTCCGGTGGCCTCGATCTTGAGCAAGGCGACATCGGTGCGCTTGTCGGTGCCGATGACCTTGGCGCGGAATTCGCGCTTATCGGAGAGCTTGACCGTCACCTCACTGGCATCGTCGACGACGTGCGCGTTGGTCAGCACATAGCCGTCGGAAGCCAGCACGAAGCCCGAGCCGGTCGACTGCTGCTCGAAATCTCGCGGACGCGGCTGGCCTCGCGGGATCTGCCCGAAGCGGCGAAAGAATTCATAAAACGGGTCATCTTCGGAAATCTCGGGCATCGCCTGGCGTCGCGCGTTTTGCGTTACGTCGATGCTGACCACCGCCGGACCTTGCTGCTCATAGAGCTCGGTGAAGTCCGGCAGTCGCCCTGACTGGGCGAGCGCCGCGGGCATCAGTGAAAAGGCGCCGGCGAGCGCGCCGACTACGGTCCAAACGCGGAGTCTCATTGCTGTCGCTTCCCTGATTGTTATCGGCGCTGGGCCAACAAAGGTCGAATTTTAGCCCAGGCCCGAAGTCACTGGCGACGTCCGACTGAATAAGCGATCTGACGCACAGTCGCGCCGGGCGCTTCGCCCAGAACCGTTACCAGATAATCGTCCAGTTGCCGGCTATACACATTGATCCCGCCTTGTCGCGACAGCCCGACCGGCTGCGGCGTCGCCGGTGTCGGCTCGACGAAGACCGAAATCGCGACCAGACCATCCGAATAAACGATATGCGCGACCTGCGCCGGCTTGCCGCGGAGCGTGCGATAGCCTTCGACGACCTTGGCGAAGCCGGGCGGCATGTCGCGAACCACCCAGCCCGTCTCCTTTGGCGTGATATCGGCTGCCGGCGATTCGCGTACCTGCCAGTCGGCAGGCACGGTTGCGAACGTCGGCTTGGTGGCTTCCCGATCGAGCCGAATGCCGATTTGTATGTCGCTGAACGCGAACTGCTCGACCGGTTCGTTCCTTTCGTTGAGCAGACGTGCCTTCAGCAGGAGCCCGGTGCCGATATCGGCCCAAAGCTTGTGGCCGTAGCGCGCGCCATCCTTGGCCTCGAATACATACGCCTGGGTTTCCAGTCCGGCGATGCGCGTGATCTCGGCCTTGCGGAATTGATAGTACGTGGCCAGCGTCGCCAGCTGTTGCGGGAGCAGCGAGGGAAATGCGTTGTGCATGCTTCGCGGCTCGGCGCGAATGACCTTGGCGTCCGGGTAATAGCAACGCACCTGCTCGCCGTTGCGGATGATCTCGCGCGGCGGACCGTCGAGGTTGGACAATTTTTCCGACTCGCCGGACGAGTCCGCGACGTGGTAGAGGCGCGAAGTTTCGATGCGGCCGCCGTGCTGATAGACGATCGTACCGACGTAGTTCAGCTGGCGCGCCGCCGTCGCCGCGCGCTGCAGCCAGTCGGCCGCGTCCTGCGCGAGTGCCGTCGGGGCGACGAGCAGGGTGACGGCGGCGGCACCGATGCCGCCGCGCAGCCGGGCGGGCCACTGCCGCCGGGCCCGGGGGCTACCGACGCGCATCCGGCTCGCTGGCCGCGACTGCCCGCAAATAGGGGCCTATGCCTTGGATCGCATTGGTCGGCGAGTATTCCTGGTGCACCAGCACATACTCGTTGTCGACCACGGGCCGGGCGTCCGCCGCGCGCACGTCCACCGCCTGTCTGGCGCTGGCGATCGCAGCCGTCGGAGCCGGCATCGTCGTCAGCGCGACCCAGCCAACGACGCTCACCGCCGCGACCGTCGCAGCCAGCGCCAGCGCGATGGCGTGCGGCGCGGGTGATCGTCGTGGCGGCGCCAGCACCGTCGGCTCGGCTGCGAACAGCTCGACGAATCGCCTCGAATCGAGTCCGCGCGACGCGACTCCGCGCACCGCGTCCCCGATCACGTGATAACAAACCCAGGTCGCGAGACCTTCGGCCCGACACAGGCTGGTGACGACGGCGTCGGCCCGCGCGGGCTCGAGCTCTCCGTCGATCAGCAGCGAAATCTCCTCCGGTGTCGGCGCCGTCGGTACGCCGCTCTCGGCGCCGAATCCTGCCTTGAAGTTGCCCATTACCATCTCCGGTCCTTGTCAGTCCCCAAAAGCGGTCGCAACTGCTCGGCGATCGCTTCACGCGCCCGGAAGATCCGGGAGCGCACCGTGCCAATCGGACAATTCATCGCGTTGGCAATCTCTTCGTAACTCAAGCCTTCGATCTCGCGCAACGTAATCGCGGTGCGCAAGTCTTCGGGCAGCGTCTCCATCGCCTTGTTGACGGTAGCCGCTATCTGCTTGCCATGCAACTCGTCTTCAGGCGTCGCCGAATCGCGAAGCTGCTCGGCGTCTTCGAAATTCTCCGCCTCCTCGTTGTCGAAGCCGGTGGACGTCGGCGCCCGCCGGCCCATCGCGACCAGGTAGTTCTTGGCCGTGTTGATCGCGATGCGATAAAGCCACGTATAAAACGCGCTGTCCCCGCGAAACGAAGGAAGCGCGCGGTAGGCCTTGATGAATGCCTCCTGCGTCACATCCTCGACCTCGCCCGGGTCGCGCACCAGCCGGGACAACAGCCGTCCGAGCTTGCGCTGGTACTTCACCACCAGCAGCTCGAAAGCGCGCTTGTCACCCCGTTGCGCGCGCTCGACCAGTTGCTGATCTACTTCGCGGTCAGCCATCCGCGGCCATTCCCTGAGTCAATCGTTATTATCGCCACACCGGATCCGGTGGGCGTGATACCCGCCGGCAGTATAGCCGAGCCGTCAGGCGCGCCACGCGATCGACTCAGGCAGGCAGCTTGCATCCTAGACCGTTCGCGCTGCGGGAAGTTCAGTTCCGCGGCGGAACCAGCACGATGTGCGGTCAACCGCGTTGCTCCAGCGCAACAACAGCCTCGACCTTGCCGGTAACGGTGCCGCGGTAGTTGCGGATTACGGGTTCGCGCCAGGCCGACAACTCGCCACGCTGCGCATCGTCGAGAAGTCCCAATTGCTCGAGCACGGCGACCGTCGCCGGATGCAGCCCGCGCGCATTGCCGTCGGCGACTTTGACCGCGATTCCCCAGCCCCTGCTGCGCACGCCGATCGCCTGGACCCCTTCGGCTCCGACTTTGGTAACCCAATCGCCGCGACCGGCGCGCATCAAGACGAAGTCGTTGCGCCTCTCGCCGGACACCATTTCCGGGTGCGCGCTCATCGCGTCGGCCAGAGTCAGCGGCGCCCGTCCATAACGGGAGTCTTCGGTCCCGGCGAGGCGCGCATAGGCGAAGGCGAGCGCGGACAACGGCACCGCGTAATTGGGCGCCGAGCAACCGTCGATTCCGCCGACCAGGCTGGCTTCGCCGACCCCTGTCAGGTGCGCGACCGCCTGGCGAATCGCGGCCTGCAGCGGGTGGTCAAATGCAAGGTAGGTTTCAGTCGGTAGGCCACAATGGCGGCAGTAGGCCAGCATCCCGCTGTGCTTGCCTGAGCAATTGTGCTGCAGAGGCGTAAAGGCGACGCCGGCTGGCGGCAGTTCGTCGCGCGCGGCATAAAACAGCGGCGGATGCACGCCGCACTGCAGCTGGTCGGGCTGACACCCGGCACGCCGCAGCATGTCGGCGACGCCGGCGACGTGGCGCGGCTCGCCGGAATGGCTGGCGCAAAGCAGCGCCACCTGTCCGCTCGAGAACCCGAACCGCTCGACCCCGCCGGCCGCGACCAGCGGCACGGCCTGCAGCGGCTTGAGCGCGCTGCGCGTCATCGTCAGGAACGACGGGTCGCCTGCCGCGTACAGAAGGCGGCCGTTGCCGTCGACGACCGCGACCGATCCATAGTGGATGCTGTCGGTCGCATCGCCGCGGGTGACACGCGCGAGCGCAACGTGCGGTGGCGCTGCCGGCAACGCGGCGCGCAGGGAAGTATTGGACAAGATCGGCTCGGGAAAAACCATCGATTTTACGCGTAACGGCGTCTTTGTCCGAGCACGAGCGCCAACGAACGGCGAGCCCGGCGCGGCCCAGCTGCGATCGCTGCCAAGCTGCGAACGCTAATCGCGAGGGCGGGATGCGCCGCCGATCTGCAAATCCAGCGCGCCGCGGATCTGCTCGAGCGCCGCCGGGTCCTCGATCGTCGTCAGATCGCCAGGATCGCGACCCTCGGCCAGCGCCTGAATCGCCCGCCGCAACAGCTTGCCCGAACGCGTCTTCGGCAGCAGCGTGACGAAATGCACGGCGCCGGGACGCGCGATTGCGCCGAGCAGGCGATCGACCGTGCTCTGCACTTCGCCGCGCATCCGCTCGACGCCTTCCGGGGTTTCGATCAGCGACGGATCCTTGACGACCGCGAACGCGACCGGCACCTGGCCCTTTACCGGATCGGCGACGCCGACGACGGCGACTTCGGCGATTGCCGGATGGGCCTGCACCGCCTCCTCGATTTCTCGCGTGCCGAGCCGGTGACCCGCGACGTTGATCACATCGTCGGTGCGGCCGAGCACGAAGTAGTAGCCGTCGGCATCGCGCGTCGCCCAGTCGAACGTCGAATAGACGCTGCGGCCGGGCAGAGTCTCGAAATAGGTCTGCACGAATCTCCGGTCATCGCCCCAGACCGTCGTCATGCACCCGGGCGGCAGCGGCGGGACGATCGCGAGGACGCCTTTCTGGTCGGTGCCGGCTTCCGCGCCGGTCGTTTCGTCGAGCAGCTTCACGTCGTAACCGCACACCGGAAACGACGGACTGCCGAACTTGCGCGGCGTCTCGGCCAGCCCCAACTGCGCCGACAAGATCGGCCAGCCACTCTCGGTCTGCCAGTAGTTGTCGACGATCGCGACGCCCAGCGAGTCTGCCGCCCAGCGCGCGGTCGGCTCGTCGAGCGGCTCACCGGCGAGGAACAGATAGCGAAGCGACGACACGTCGTGCGCCTTCATGAACGACGGATCCTGCTTTTTCAGCACCCGAATCGCCGTCGGCGAGCTGAACATCGTGCGAACCTTGTGCTCGGCGACGATCTGCCACCAGATACCGGGATCGGGCCGGATCGGCACGCCTTCGTACATGATGGTGGTGGATCCATTGAGAAGCGGCGCATAGACGATATAAGAGTGCCCGACGACCCAGCCGATGTCGCTGGTCGTGAACATCGTCTCGCCCGGCGCCACGCAGAAGATGTCGCGCATCGATGCGGTGAGCGCCACCGCATAGCCGCCGGTGTCGCGCTGGACGCCTTTCGGATTCCCCGTCGTGCCCGAGGTGTAGAGAATGTACGAAGGCTCGGACGATTCGAGCCAGACGCAGGGCACGGTTGCACCGGCGTGCTGCGCGGCCAGCGTGGCGTAGTCGAGATCGCGGCCGGGGGCGGTCTGCATCGCCGTATCGATGCCGCGATCGAGGATGAGCACGCGTGAAGGCGGATTCCGCGCAAGGCGCAGGGCCTCGTCGACCAGCGGCTTGTAACGTACCGGCTTTCCGGCGCGCATGCCGGCGTCGGCGGTAACCAGGACCTTTGGCTGCGCACCGTCGATCCGGGTGGCCAGGCTCGCGGCGGCGAACCCGCCGAACACGACCGAATGTATGGCGCCGATCCGCACTGTGGCCAACATCGCAAATACGGCCTCGGGGATCATCGGCATGTAGATCAGCACGCGATCCCCCTTGCCGACTCCCTGGTCACGAAGTATCGCCGCGAAGCGATTGACTTCGTCGGCAAGCTCGCGATAGGTGTAGCTCCGCCGCGTTCCGGTTTCGGTCGAGATGAAGACCAGCGCCGGCTGCGCGCCGCGCTTGGGCAGATGGCGGTCGATCGCGTTATGGCACAGATTGGTGCGGCCGCCGACGAACCAGCGCGCGAACGGCGGCCGGCTGTAGTCGAGCACTTCGGTAAACGGCGTCTGCCATTCGATCAGCTCGGCGCGCTCGCGCCAGAACGCATCGCGATCGGCGAGCGAGCGCCGGTGCGCCTCGGCGTAGCGCTGCATCGCTTGCTTCAGGGTCAGAGCCCGGCCGTGTCGGCGCCGACGCGCACGACCGTGCGGCAGCGTACCGTGCCTTTGAGGAAAGCGTCGAAATGCGTCGGCAGGTCGGCGAAGTCGATGGTAACCACCCGGGCCTGCACCCGCGACGGTCGCCACTCGTTGGCCAGCCGATCCCACAATTTCTGCCGCAGCGGCATAGGACACTCGGAGCTGTTGATCCCGAGCAGATTCACCCCGCGCAGAATGAACGGCATCACAGTCGTGTTGAGCTTGAAGTCCGCGGCGAGTCCGACGCTCGCCACCGAGCCCGCCTGCTTCATCGTGGAGAGCATCCAGGCCAGCACTTCTCCGCCAAGGTTGTCGATCCCGCCCGCCCAGGTCGCCTTGTCGAGCGGCCGGACCTTGGAGAAATCGATGCTCGAGCGAAGCACTACTTCGGATGCTCCGATCGATCGCAGATAGTCGGTCTCCTTTTCCTTGCCGGTCAGCGCAATGACGTGATAGCCAAGTCGGGACAGCACGTCGATCGCGACGCTACCCACGCCACCGGTCGCGCCGTTGACAATCACCGGTCCGCTGCGCGGCGTCAGTCCGTTGTGCTGCATGGCCTCGATCGCCTGCGCCGCGGTGAAACCCGCGGTGCCCAGCGTCATCGCCTCGAACGCCGTCATATTCGGCGAACGGCGCACGACCCAGTCGGCAGGCACGCGGATATATTCGGAGTAGCCGCCGTCGTGCGCGACGCCTACCTCGTAGGCATGCACGATCACCTTGTCGCCATGCTTGAATCGCGGATCGGCCGAGGTATCGACCGTCCCCGCCATGTCGATGCCGGCGACGGTCGGGTATTTGCGCATGATCTTGCCTGCGCCGTTGTACGACAGAGCGTCCTTGTAATTGATCGTCGAATACTTGGTCTTGACCACGACGTCGCCGGGATCGAGCTCGTCGAGTCCCATCTCGACGAATCGGCTGGATACGACGCCGTTCTCCTGGAACGTCCGGTATGCCTTGAATTTCTGCACGGGTGTCTCCTCCTGACAGCGTCTATGCCGATGCTTTAGCGCCGCGTCGGACTAGGAATCCTGGCCGGGCCGCGGCTCCGCCGCCGGAGCGGCATCCCCGGCAAGGTGCGGCAGTGCCATGTATTCGCGGGTGCGCATTTCGACCAGCCGGCTGACGGTGCGCGCGAATTCGTGGCTGTTCGCGCCCTCGCGATACAGTTCGGCCGCGGCAACCTCGGCAGACAACAGCAACTTTACCCGATGATCGTAGAGCACGTCGACGAGCCAGGTGAAGCGGCGGGCGGCGTTGCTCATGTCGGGGGAAAGCCGCGGCACGTCCGACACGATGATTACGGCGAAGCGGCGCGCGAGCTCCAGGTAGTCGATTTGCGAGCGCGGTCCCTCGCATAGCGTGGCGAAGTCGAACCAGATCAGGCCGCCGGCCCGTCTTTTGGCTTTCAGCGCACGCGAATCGATGACAAGCCGGGGATCCTCGTCGGGCCCTGGCCGCATCCGCTCGAACAGTGCGGCGAGCCTCGCGTCGGCCGCACCCGGCGGAGTCACATAGTAGGCCGCTGCCTGCTCCAACTCCCGCAGCCGGTAATCGGTGCCGCCATCGACTTCGACGACATCCAGCCATTGCTTCAGCAGCGCGATCGTCGGCAGCAGGTTCTGCCGCTGCAAGCCGTTCGGATAAAGGTCGTCGGGCCGGTAGTTCGACGTCATGACGAACACCGTGCCAAGGCGGAACAGCGCCGTCAGCAGGCGCCCGAGGATCATCGCATCGGCGACGTCGGAGACGTGGAATTCGTCGAAGCAGATCAGGCGATGGCGGCGGGCGATCCGCGCCGCCACCGTCGCCAGTGGATCTTCCTCGCGCGCCAGCGTCCTCAGCTCGTCATGGACGCCTTTCATGAAGGCATGGAAGTGAACGCGGGTCTTGCGCCGCAGCGGAACGGCCGTATAAAAGGCATCCATCAGGAAGCTCTTGCCGCGCCCGACGCCTCCCCACAGATAGACGCCCCGCGGAGGCACCGGCGGATGGAACCATCGCCGCAGAAGCGACAGCCTCGCGCGGCGAAATTCGACCAGCTCGTCGTGCAGGCGTTGCAGCCGGTCGAGGACGTCGAGCTGCGGGTGGTCCAGGACGATTCGGCGCCGATCGAGCTCGGGCCTGAGGTGCGCGAGGAGCGAACCGTCTCCCGCGGCCGGAAGGAAGGCTTCGGCTACGGCTTCGTTCATGTGAGGGCGACCATGGTCATGAACGAAGAATCCCACTGCTCAGTAGTTGAGCGAGCGCTTGTCAACCGCCAGCGCCGCCTCCCGAGTCACCTCGGACAGTGACGGATGTGCGTGGCAGATTCGCGCGATGTCCTCGCTCGCGGCGCCGAATTCCATCGCCACCACGCCCTCGGCGATCAGCTCGGAGGCGAGCGGACCGATCGCATGCATGCCGAGCACGCGGTCGGTCTTCGCGTCGGCGAGCAGCTTGACGAAGCCACGAGTATCGCCCAGCGCTCGCGCCCGGCCGTTGGCCATGAACGGAAACATGCCCGCCCGGTAGGCGACGCCCGCGGCCTTCAGTTGCTGCTCGTTCTGGCCCACCCACGCGATCTCGGGCGACGTATAGATGACCCAGGGGACGGTGTTGAAATCGACATGGCCATGCTGGCCGGCGATGCGCTCGGCGACGGCAACAGCTTCCTCCTCGGCCTTGTGCGCGAGCATCGGCCCGCGAACCACGTCGCCTATCGCCCAGACGTTGGCGAGACTCGTCCGACACTCGCCGTCGACGACGACGAAACCGCGCTCGTCGAGCTTGAGCCCAACGCTTTCCGCCTCGAGTCCGGCGGTGTGCGGCACGCGCCCGATCGACACGATCAGACGGTCGAACGTCGCGGTCTGCGCCTTGCCCTCGGCGTCGCTATATTCAACGCCGACATTGTTGTTCACCGTGATCCTGCCGATCGTGCAGCCCAGGCGGATCGCCAGACCCTGTTTGGCGAACTGCTTCCACGCTTCCTTGGCGACCTGCTCGTCGGCAGCACCCAGGAAAACCGGCAGCGCCTCGAGCACCGTGACGTCGGCGCCCAGCCGCCGCCAGACGCTGCCCATTTCGAGGCCGATGACACCGGCGCCGATGACGCCGAGCGTCTTCGGTACCTCGGGGATCGCCAGCGCGCCTTCGTTGTCCAGGATGAATCGATTGTCGAACGGCGCACCTGGAAGAGCTCGCGGCTTCGAGCCGGTCGCGATGATGACGTGCTTCGCGACGAGGGTCTGATTTCCGGCGCCGGACACGGCGATCTGCCAGCCGGCATTGCCGTCCGCGGCGACGAAGCTGCCGGTGCCATTGAAGAACGCGATCTTGTTCTTCTTGAACAGGTAGACGATGCCGTCGTTGTTCTGGCGGACGACCTTGTCCTTGCGAGAGAGCATCTGCGCCAGGTTGAGCGCGAGACCCTTCACCTCGATGCCGTGGTCGGCAAAGGCATGCCCCGCGTGCTCGTAATTTTCGGACGATTGCAGCAGCGCCTTCGACGGAATGCAGCCGACATTGGTGCAGGTGCCGCCCGGTGCGGGCTTGCCTTCAGCGGTCTTCCAGTCGTCGATGCACGCAACCTTGAAGCCCAGCTGCGCGGCGCGTATGGCCGCCGTGTAGCCGCCGGGGCCGGCGCCGATCACGACGACGTCAAACGGCTCTGCCATCGTCGATCAGCCGCTCATAGATCGAGCAGCATCCGCGCCGGATCCTCGAGCGCGTCCTTGATCGCCACCAGCGACAACACCGCCTCGCGGCCATCGATGATCCGATGGTCGTACGATTGCGCCAGATAGTTGATCGGACGAATGACGATCTGCCCGTTCTCGACCACCGGCCGCTCGCGCGTCGCGTGCACGCCGAGGATCGCCGATTGCGGCGGATTGATGATCGGCGTCGACAGCATCGAGCCGAACACGCCGCCATTGGAAATCGTGTAGGTGCCGCCGGTCAGCTCCTGCACGGTCAGCTTGCCGTCCTGCGCCCGCTTGCCGAAATCGGCGATCTGTTTTTCGATCTCGGCTATCGGCATCTGATCGGCGTCGCGCAGGATGGGAACGACCAGTCCACGAGGGCTGCCGACCGCGATGCCGATATCGAAATATCCGTGATAGATGATGTCGGTCCCGTCGATCGATGCGTTGACCGCAGGAAATTTCTTCAGCGCGTGCACCGCCGCCTTGACGAAAAAGCCCATGAAGCCAAGCTTGACGCCATATTCCTTTTCGAAACGGTCCTTGTAGCGGTTGCGCAACTCGATCACCGGCGCCATGTTGACTTCGTTGAATGTCGTCAGGATCGCGGCGGTCGACTGCGACTGCACCAGCCGCTCGGCGACCCGCTGGCGCAGCCTCGACATCGGAACGCGCTGTTCGGGCCGCGCGCCGAGACTCGCCGGCGACTGAACCGGAGCGGCGGGCGCGGGCGCCTTCGCTGCCGGCGCCGCGGCGGATTGCGTTTGGCCGGCCTGCGCCGGCAACGCCCGCGTCGCCGCGACAACATCCTCCTTGGTAATCCGTCCGCCGCGCCCCGTGCCCTCGATATCGGCCGCGCTCAGGTTTTGCTCGGCCATCATCTTGCGCGCCGCCGGCAGCGCGGTCGCGCCGGGGGCGGCGAGGGATCCCGCCGCGGCGGATGCATTTCCCGTAGCCGGAGCCGGATTCGCTGCAGAGGTTGCCGGCACCGCAGCGGCCGGAGCCGGCGTCGCCGCCGCCTCCGCTCCGGTGTCCAGCACCGCGATGACTTCCTGCGCGGTGACTGTCGAACCGTCGCTGCGACGTATTTCGGTCAGCACGCCCGAATCGGGCGCCGGCAATTCCAGCACGACCTTGTCGGTCTCGATATCGACCAGGTTCTCGTCGCGCCTGACCGCATCGCCGGCCTTCCTGTGCCAGTTGACCAGGGTCGCCTCGGTGATCGACTCCGGCAGCACCGGCACCTTTACTTCAATCCGCATTATTCGTTCCTGTTAGTCGAACCGGTCAGGCGACATCGCGCCTTTCGCCTGCCGCCAGGCTCGCCCCACTTTTCATGTGACATCGGTTGGCACTCGATCAGTGCGCAGTCACCATCTCGCCTGAGCCGAGTTCGGCGGCGAACGCATCTTCGACGACCTGTTTCTGCTGCTGAAGATGCTTGGACATATAGCCGACCGCCGGCGAGGCGGAGATCGGGCGGCCCGCGTACGCCAGCACCTGGCTCTCGGCGATGTCGGCGCGCAGGTACGCCCGCAAGCGGTACCAGGCGCTCTGATTCTGCGGCTCCTCCTGGCACCAGACGACTTCGGTGGCATTCGGATATTCAGCGACGGCGGCGGTGAAATCCGCGTGCGGAAACGGATACTGCTGCTCGAGCCGGATGACCGCTATGTCGGCGATCTTCTGCTCTCGCCGGTGCGCCAGCAGATCGTAGTAGACCTTGCCGCTGCAGACGATCACGCGGCGCACGCTCTTCGCGACCGGTTTGTCGACGTCGCCGATGACCGTGCGGAATTTTCCGTTGGCGAGCTCTTCCATCGTCGAGACGGCCTCCTTGTGCCGCAGCAGGCTCTTCGGACTCATCACGATCAGCGGCTTGCGGAAGTTGCGCACCATCTGCCTGCGCAGCAGGTGGAAGATCTGCGCAGGAGTCGTCGGCACGCACACCTGCATATTGTGCTCTGCGCACAATTGGAGGTAGCGCTCGGGCCGCGCCGAAGAATGCTCGGGCCCCTGGCCCTCGTAGCCGTGCGGTAACAGCAGCGAGAGTCCGCAGACGCGACCCCATTTGACTTCGCCTGCCGCGATGAACTGGTCGATGACAACCTGCGCGCCGTTGGCGAAGTCGCCGAACTGCGCTTCCCACACGACGAGCTTATTGGGCTCCGACGTCGCGTAGCCGTACTCGAATCCCAGTACCGCCGCCTCGGACAGCACCGAGTCGATCACCTCGAAATCGGGCTGCCCTTCCTTGACGTGCTGCAGCGGCACCCAGATCCCGGCGTCCCATTTTTCGCGATTCTGATCGTGCAGGACCGCGTGGCGGTGCGAGAACGTGCCGCGGCCGGTGTCCTGTCCCGACAGGCGCACGCCGTAGCCCTGGTCGACCAGCGTCGCGTAGGCGAGCGTTTCGGCCATGCCCCAGTCCAGCGGCAGCGCGCCCTCCCCCATCGCACGGCGATCGGCGATCACTTTTTCCACGCGTGGGTGCAGCTTGAAGTTCGGCGGGACGTCGGTGACGCGCTTCGCCAGCTCGGTCAACCGTTTCAACGGCACCGTCGTGTCGGCTTCGTCGGCCCAGTGCCGCCCGACGAACCGGGCCCAGTCGACCGCGAACGGCGGCTTGTAGTTCGAAAGGATGGTCGTATTGGTGTGATATCCCTTGTCCATCGCCTGGCGATAGGTGGCGATCATCGCTTCGGCATCCTCGGCGGTGATCACCCCTTCCTTGGCCAGCCTTTCGGCATAGCGCGCCCGCGTGCCGGGATGCTCGCGGATGCGCTTGTACATCAGCGGCTGCGTGATCATCGGCTCGTCGGCCTCGTTGTGCCCCTGCTTGCGGAAGCAGACGAGATCGATGAAGACGTCCTTGTCGAATTTCTGCCGGAACTCGATCGCGACCTCGATCGCCAGCAGGCAGGCCTCCGGGTCGTCCCCGTTGACATGGAATATCGGCGCCTCGACCATCTTGGCGACGTCTGTGCAATAGAGCGTGCCGCGCGTATCGCGCGGATCCGATGTGGTGAAGCCGATCTGGTTATTGACGACCAGATGAATCGTCCCGCCGGTGCGGTAGCCGCGCGTCTGCGACAGGTTGAGCGTCTCCTGCACGACTCCCTGACCGGCGATCGCAGCGTCGCCGTGGATCAACAGCGCCAGCACCTGATCGAACGTCGGATCCTTGCGGCGATCCTGCCGCGCGCGGACCGAGCCTTCGACGACCGGGTCGACGATCTCGAGATGCGACGGATTGAAGGCCAGCGTCAGATGCATCGGACCGCCGGGCGTGACCACGTCGGACGAGAAGCCCTGGTGATATTTGACGTCGCCGGCCGGAAGGTCGCCCTCGTGACGGCCCTCGAATTCGGCGAACAGGTCCTTGGGCATCTTGCCCAGCGTATTGACCAGCACGTTCAGCCGGCCGCGATGCGCCATTCCGATGACCATCTCCTGCACGCCGCCGGCGCCCGCCTTCTGGATCAGGTGGTCGAGCATCGGGATCATCGTGTCGCCGCCCTCGGCTGAAAAGCGCTTCTGGCCGACGTACTTGGTGCCCAGGTAGCGCTCGAGCGTCTCTGCAGCGGTCAGCCGCTCGAGGATATGCCGCCGGAACTCCGGCGCGTAGCTCGGCCGGGAGCGCAGCGGCTCCAGCCGTTGCTGGATGAACCGCTTTTGCGTGGTGTCGGCGATGTACATGTACTCGGCGCCGAACGTACGGCAATACGTTTCCTGCAGCGCGGCGATCAGGTCGCGCAAGCGCATCCGGGTCGCGCCCTGGGGCGCACCCTTGTACGACCCGATGTCGAACTCGCTGTCGAAATCGGCGTCGGTGAAGCCGTAGGTCTTGACGTCGAGATCGGCAATGTACGGGCGCTCGGCGCGCTGCAGCGGGTCGAGGTCGGCCTGGAAGAATCCGACCGTGCGGTACTTGCTGATCAGACGCAGCACCAGAACCTGCTTGTGCATCGCCGCCGCGTCGACCATGGGCGCCGCGAGCCGGCGGTTCTTCGCCAGCTGGATGAACGATTCGACGACCGGCGCCTGCGGCACATCCTGCACGCCTCCGCGCAGCGTGTCGAAGTAGGCCCGCCAGTCGGGACTGACGGCGCCCGGATCGCCCAGGTACCTCTCGTACTGGTCTTCGATGAACGGCGCATTTCCGCCGAACAGCGTGCTGGTCTCCTCGAACTCCCTCATCATGCTCATGGCTTCACCTATATCGGGGCGGGACCGCCGCGGCGCAAGCGCCGTCTAGCGCTGGGCGATCGGCGCGACCTCGCGCCGCTTCGCTCCGGTGTAGAGCTGTCTCGGACGGCCGATCTTCTGATCGGGATCGGAAATCATCTCGTTCCACTGCGCGATCCACCCGACGGTGCGCGCCAGGGCGAAGATCGCGGTGAACAGGCTGACCGGGATCCCGATCGCGCGCTGGACGATGCCGGAATAGAAGTCGACGTTCGGATAGAGCTTGCGCGAGACGAAGTACTCGTCCTCGAGCGCAATCTTCTCGAGCGCCATCGCCAGCTTGAACAGGCGATCGTCGTGCAGCCCCAGCTCTTCGAGGACCTCGTAGCAGGTTTCGCGCATCAGCTTGGCGCGCGGGTCGTAATTCTTGTAGACCCGGTGGCCGAAGCCCATCAGCTTGACGCCGGAATGCTTGTCCTTGGCGCGCTTGATGAAATCGCCGATCTTGGACACATCGCCGATCTCCTCGAGCATGTTGAGTGCGGCCTCGTTGGCGCCGCCGTGCGCGGGCCCCCAAAGGCAGGCAATGCCCGCGGCGATGCAGGCGAACGGATTGGCTCCCGATGAGCCGGCAAGCCGCACCGTCGACGTCGATGCGTTCTGCTCGTGGTCCGCGTGCAAGATGAATATGCGGTCCAGCGCGCGGACCAGAACGTCGTTGACCTTGTAGTCTTCGCACGGCACCGAGAACATCATGCGCATGAAGTTCGCGGCGTAGGAGAGCTCGTTGCGCGGATACACGAACGGCTGCCCCATCGTGTACTTGTAGCACATCGCCACCAGCGTCGGCAGCTTGGCGATCAGGCGGATCGCAGAGACCTCGCGGTGGTGCGCGTCGGTGATGTCGAGCGAGTCATGATAGAACGCCGACAGCGAGCCGCTCACGCCGACCAGCATCGCCATCGGATGCGAATCTCGGCGGAAGCCGCGGAAGAACTGGCTCATCTGCTCGTGCACCATCGTGTGCATCGTCACCATCTGCACGAAGTCTTGCTTCTCCTTTGCGTTGGGCAATTCACCCTTGAGCAGCAGATAGCAGACCTCGAGAAAATCGCACTGCACGGCGAGCTGTTCGATCGGGTAACCGCGATAGAGAAGCTCGCCCTTGTCGCCGTCGATATAGGTGATAGTCGATGCGCACGCGGCGGTCGAAAGGAACCCCGGATCGTAGGTGAACTTGCCGGTCTTGCCGTAAAGCGCTCGGATATCGATCACCTCCGGGCCGATCGTGCCGGGCAGCACCGGAAAGCTTATCGGCGCGGTGCTGTCGCCGAAGTTCAGTGTGGCGTTGCGGTCGGTCATGGCGTATGGCTCCAGGCGGCGGTCACGGGCGGACCGGCAGAATTTGCCGTCGTGTCCTCAAATGGATCTCAGGCATCCGATCAGCGGCAGCAGCGAGACATCGGCAGGCTCCGTGCGGCCGGACAGGATGTCCCACAGGTCGTTGTCGCTATAGTCCAGCAGCAGGTCGAGCGCGGCTACATCGGCTGCAGTCAGCCCGGCGCCGCGAGCGTCGAGAAATCGCTGGAGGATCAGATCGTTCTCCAGCATGCCGCGACGACAGCGCCAGCGCAGGCGGGCAAGCCAGCGCGCATCGACGGCTTCCATAGGACGGTCGCCGGACAGCGAAGGCTCGCAGAGCATCGCAGGCGCGGGCCGGGTATCCACACCTGACCTTCAGACGGCTCGTTTGACCAGCAGACTGCGAATTCTGCCGATCGCTGCCGACGGGTTCAGACCCTTCGGGCAAACGTCGACGCAGTTCATGATCGTATGGCAGCGGAACAGTCGGTAAGGGTCGTCCAGGTTATCGAGGCGCTCGCTGGTCGCCTGATCGCGCGAGTCGGCGATAAAGCGGTACGCCGCGAGCAGCCCGGCCGGACCGACGAACTTGTCGGGATTCCACCAGAACGACGGGCACGCGGTCGAGCAGCAGGCACAGAGGATGCATTCGTACAATCCATCGAGCTCTTCGCGCGCCTGCGGCGACTGCAGCCGCTCCTTCTCAGGCGGCGGCGTGTCGTCGACAACGTACGGCTTGATCGAGTGATACTGCTTGAAGAACTGGCTCATATCGACGATCAGGTCGCGGATCACAGGCAGGCCCGGCAGCGGTCGCAGCACGATCGGCTCCGAGAGCTCGCGCAGGTTGGTGATGCAGGCGAGACCGTTCTTGCCGTTGATGTTCATCGCGTCGGACCCGCACACGCCCTCGCGACACGAGCGGCGGAACGCCAGCGTGTCGTCTACCGTCTTGAGCCGGATCATCGCGTCGAGCAACATCCGGTCGTGCGGATCGAGCGCGACGTCGTAATCCTTCATATAGGGCGCGCTGTCCTTCGCCGGGTCGTAGCGGTAGATGCGGAACTTCATTGTTAGTAAGTCCGCGTCTTCGGCGGGAACGCGTCGACCGAGACAGGCTTCATGTTGACCGGCTTATAGTCGAGGCGGTTTCCATCGCGGAACCACAGTGTGTGTTTCAGCCAGTTCGCGTCGTCACGGTTCGGATAATCGCTGCGCGCCTGCGCGCCGCGGCTCTCGCGGCGCGCCTCCGCGGATACGATCGTCGCCTTGGCGACCTCGATCAGGTTGTCGAGCTCGAGTGCCTCGACCCGCGCGGTATTGAAGGTCCGGCTCTTGTCCTGGATCGCGACACGTTGCACGCGCCGCTCCAGCTCGAGGATCTTGGCCACACCTTCGCTCAGGAGCGCCTGGTTGCGAAAGACGCCGCAATGCGTCTGCACGGTGCGGCGCAGCGTATTCGCGACGTCGGCGACCTGCTCGCCTGTCGTCGCACTGTCGAGGCGCGCCAGACGAGCCAGCGCCGCATCGGCAGCATGCGGCGGCAGCGGCTTGTGCGCTTGTCGCTGCAGGTTCTGGCCGACGATGAAATCTCCGGCGGCGCGGCCGAACACCAGCAGATCCAGCAGCGAATTCGTGCCCAGGCGATTGGCGCCGTGAACCGACACGCAGGCGCATTCGCCGATCGCGAAGAACCCGGGCACGACTGCGTTAGGGTCGCCCCCGTTCGGAGCGACGACCTGGCCATGCACATTGGTCGGAATTCCGCCCATCATGTAGTGAATGGTCGGCACGACCGGGATCGGCTCCCGGATCGGATCGACATTGGCGAACTTGATCGCAATCTCGCGGATCGACGGCAGCCGCTTCATGATCACTTCGGGTCCGAGATGATCGAGCTTCAGCAATACGTAATCCTTGTGCGGACCGCAGCCGCGCCCTTCCTTGATCTCCTGATCCATCGACCGCGACACGATGTCGCGCGACGCAAGGTCCTTAAGGTTCGGCGCATAGCGCTCCATGAAGCGCTCGCCGTTGGCATTCAACAGAATCCCGCCTTCGCCGCGGACAGCCTCGGTGATCAGTACGCCCGCTCCTGCCACGCCGGTCGGATGGAATTGCCAGAATTCCATGTCCTCCAGCGGGATCCCGGCACGCGCGGCCATGCCCAGCCCGTCGCCGGTATTGATGAAGGCGTTGGTGCTCGCCGCAAAAATCCGGCCGCCTCCGCCGGTGGCGAACAAGGTCGCCTTCGCCTGCAGCAGCATGACTTCGCCGGTCTCCATCTCCAGCGCGGTGACGCCGAGCACTTCGCCCTGGGCGTCGCGGATCAGATCCAGCGCCATCCACTCGACGAAGAATTGCGTCCGCGCGCGGACGTTGCGCTGATAAAGCGTGTGCAGCATCGCATGCCCGGTCCGGTCGGCGGACGCGACCGCCCGCTGGACCGCTTTCTCGCCGAAGTTCGCCGAGTGGCCACCGAACGGCCGCTGGTAGAGCGTGCCGTCGGCGTTGCGGTCGAAAGGCATGCCGAAGTGCTCGAGCTCGTAGACCACCTGCGGCGCCATCCGGCACATGTACTCGATCGCGTCCTGGTCGCCGAGCCAGTCGGAGCCCTTGACGGTGTCGTACATGTGCCATAGCCAGCTGTCCTCGCCCATGTTGCCGAGACTGGCGCCGATGCCGCCCTGCGCCGCGACTGTGTGCGAGCGCGTTGGAAAAACCTTCGACAGCACGGCGACCGACATGCCGGACTCGGCGAGCTGGAGCGAGGCGCGCATGCCGGCACCGCCGGCGCCGACGACGATGGCATCGAACTTGCGCACGGCGGGGCTCACCGTCCAGGCCCCCACAGGACCTCGACCAGCCACGCCACGTAGCCGACCAGAACGATCACCGTCAGCACTTCCAGCGTCAGCCGAAGACCCGCCGGCTTGACGTAATCCATCCAGATGTCGCGCATGCCGATCCATGCATGCCAGAACAGCGCCAGGCCGAACAACAACGTGGCGATGCGAAACACGGGATGCGCGAACAGTGCGGTCCACGTTGCGTAATCGATACCACCCTGATACAGCGCGATGCCGAGCAGCAGCAACGTGTACAGCGCCATGACTACGGCGGTCGCGCGCTGCGCCAGCCAGTCCTTCCACCCGTAATGCGCGCCGACGATGATGCGCGCTACCAAAGCCGGGCTCCGATGATGGCGGTCAGCGCGAGACTGACGATCAACACGGCGTAACTCGATTGACGCGAAGGTGTGAGCTCGGTCCCGATATGCAGATCGAGCAGCAAGTAGCGGATACCAGCGCAAAAATGATGCAGGTATGCCCAGACCAACCCGAGCAGCAGCAGCTTGGCGATCGGATGGGCGAGGCTGGCCCGCAATGCAGCGTAGGCGTCGGGCGACGCCAGGCTTTGCTGGACCGCCCACAGCAGCAGCGGAATTCCGACCAGAAACAGCAGCGCACCGCTCAGGCGATGCAGGATCGAAACGACAGCGGGGATCGGTTGCCGGATCGCGATCAGATTGAGATATACCGGACGCGCGGCCCGAGGCAGTTCCGCTGGAAGCTCGCTATCGGACATCGGCGCCCCGGCGGCTGCCGTCGGCATCAGGAGTTCCGCCATCGCGCGTGCCGGGGAACGCACGACACGCCGCGCAGGCTGCGGCCGCTTGGCGCGAATCCGTCGGAAACGGCATGACGTTGGTCTTTCGTGATTGGCCCTTCCTTCCGGCGCGGTCTTAAGGGCCGTGCACGAAAAGTGCACAGCGCAAATTATACCGTGTTTCGCCCGGCCATCGCCAGCGCCGGCACGGCTAAAGACGCCGTCAGCCGAGCTCGTTCAGATAGTAATGGCGGCGCGTACTGCACAGGCCGCGCCGCCATTCGACCGGGCGTTCGCCATAGGTCCGGGTCAGCCGCTCGACAGCGAGCAGCGGCTCGCCGGTGCGGACCTTCAGTATCGCCGCGGTCCCGCTATCGGCGGCGATCGCCTTCAGCCTTTCCTGTGCCCGCAACATGCGCACGCCGAACTGGGTCTCGAAGAATCCGTACATCGAGCCGCGATATGCTTCAAGCCGGGCCCGCGTCAATCCCTTGAACAGGGCTGCGGGCAGCGTGATGTCGTCGAGTACGACCGGCTCGCCGCCGTATTCGAGTACGCGCCGCACGACGAACACCGCGTCGGAAGCCTTGAGCTCGAGCAGCCGCGCCACCTCGGCCGACGCCTTGCCGCGGCGCACGTCGAGTAAGCGGCTCGCCGGATATTCGTCGCGGCCGTCGCTGCGGCGAATGCGCAGAAACCGGAACATCGACGCCTTTTCCTCGGTGTGGGTCGCGACGAACGTGCCCTTCCCTTGGCGTCGGACCACCAGATTGTCGGCGGCCAGCGCGTCGATCGCCTTGCGCACCGTACCCTGCGAAACGCCGAAGCGCGCGGCGAGCTCGATTTCGCTCGGCAGGGCCTCACCGGGCCGCCATTGCCGCGTCTCCATGTCCCGCAACAGCAGATCCTTGAGCTGCAGGTACAGCGGCCGGAAGGCAGGGGCGTGTTGGACGGCGGTAGCGGGCATCGACGAAACGAGCGCGGGCGCCGCGGCGAAACGTGGCGGCTGATCTAGCTTTTATATCTTATATCTTACATAAGAGTCAATTGACACCCGGCGGCCAAAGCCCGTAGAATTTTCCTGCAGGGACGCGCCCCGCTGACGGCGGCTTTTCCGCCGTGGCGTTGCCGGGATGCCCGACGCCTCCCGAATCAACCCGCCGTCCTGGAGCCCTCGATGAAAAAGCCCCTCCGCATTGCGGTGACCGGCGCCGCCGGCCAGATCGGCTATAGCCTTTTGTTCCGGATCGCCAACGGCGACATGCTCGGAAGTGACCAGCCGATGGTCCTGCAATTGCTCGAGCTCCCGATCGACAAGGCGCAGGCTGCGCTCAAGGGCGTGATGATGGAGCTAGAAGACTGCGCGTTTCCGCTGCTCGCCGGCATGTCCGGCACCGGCGACCCGAAGTCCGCGTTCAGGGACGCCGACCTTGCGATGCTGGTCGGCGCCCGGCCGCGTGGTCCGGGGATGGAGCGCAAGGATCTGCTTCTGGAGAACGCCAGGATTTTCATCGAGCAGGGCAAGGCGATGGACGCCGTCGCGAGCCGCGGCGTCAAGGTCCTGGTCGTAGGCAACCCGGCCAATACGAATGCCTACATCGCGATGAAGTCCGCTCCGGGGCTGCCGCAGAAAAACTTCACCGCGATGCTGCGGCTCGATCACAACCGCGCGCTTTCGCAACTTGCGGCCAAGTCGGGCAAGCCGGTCGGATCGATCGACAAGCTGATCGTCTGGGGCAATCATTCGCCGACGATGTATCCGGATTATCGATTCGCGACCGCCGACGGCGAATCGCTGAAGGCGCTGATCAACGACGAGAACTGGAACCGGACGGTGTTCCTGCCGACCGTCGGCAAGCGAGGCGCCGCGGTCATCGAGGCCCGTGGACTCTCGTCGGCGGGGTCTGCCGCCAACGCCGCGATCGGCCACATGCGCGACTGGATCGCCGGCAGCGGCGGCAAATGGGTGACGATGGGCGTTCCCTCCGATGGAAGCTACGGCATCCCGAAGGACGTCATGTACGGCGTGCCGGTCACGACGGCCGACGGCGAGTATCAGCGCGTCACAGGACTCGAGATCGACGCTTTTTCGCGGGAAAAAATGGACGCCACACTGAAGGAACTCGAGGAAGAGCGCGCCGGCGTCGCAGCGCTGCTCGGATGAACACCGCCCCTTCGCCCGGCGCCCGATTCCGCGCTGCTCTGTCGCGCGAAACGCCGCTGCAGGTTCCCGGCGCGATCTGCGCCTACCATGCGATCCTCGCCGAAAAGACCGGCTACCAGGCGCTGTACCTTTCGGGCGGCGGCGTCGCGGCGGGCTCGCTCGGGCTGCCCGACCTGGGGATCTCGACGCTCGACGACGTGCTGACCGATGTCCGGCGTATCACCGATGCGACGTCGCTGCCACTGCTGGTCGACGCCGACACCGGATTCGGCGCCTCGGCATTCAATGTCGCGCGCACCGTGCGCTCGCTGATCAAGGCCGGCGCCGCGGCGATGCACATCGAAGACCAGGTGGGCGCCAAGCGCTGCGGCCACCGGCCGAACAAGGAGCTGGTCGCGGCCGGCGAAATGGTGGACAGGATCAAGGCTGCAGTCGACGCGCGCAGTGACCCCGGCTTCGTCGTCATGGCACGCACCGACGCGCTGGCTGTCGAGGGCTTGTCCGCTGCGCTCGACCGTGCCGGCGCCTACGTGGCCGCCGGCGCCGACATGGTCTTCCCAGAGGCGATCACCGAGCTCACGATGTACCGGCGCTTCGCCGACGCGGTCGCCGTACCGATACTGGCCAACATCACCGAGTTCGGCGCGACACCGCTTTTTACGGTCGACGAGCTTCGCGCGGCCGGCGTCGCGATCGCGCTCTACCCCTTGTCGGCGTTTCGCGCAATGAACCAGGCCGCGCTCGACGTCTATCGCGCGTTGCGGCGCGAGGGAACGCAGCGGAGCGTCGTCGGCTCGATGCAGACGCGCCAGGAGCTCTACGAGTTCCTCGGCTATCACGCCTTCGAGCAGAAGCTCGACCAGTTGTTCGCGCGCCAGACGCAATGATCGCGCTGCCTTTTCTCCCGAGTATCGCGGAGCACCGATGAGCGAATCCGCCGCGCCCGCCACGACACCGAAGCCGAAAAAATCGGTCGCGCTCTCGGGTGTCGTCGCCGGCAACACCGCGTTGTGCACCGTCGGCCGCACGGGCAACGATCTCCATTACCGGGGTTACGACATCCTCGATATCGCCGAAGCCTGCGAGTTCGAGGAAATCGCCTACCTGCTGGTTCATGAAAAGCTGCCGACGGCAGCAGCGCTTGCCTCATACAAGGCCAAGCTTCGGGGACTGCGCGACATCCCGGACCCGGTCCGGGAGATTCTCGAGCGCCTGCCGGCTGGCGCGCACCCGATGGACGTGATGCGCACCGCGGTCTCGGCGCTGGGCGCAATCCTCCCCGAGCGCGACCTGCACGATGCGGAAGGCGCGCGTGGCATCGCCGACCGGCTGCTCGCATCGCTGGGCTCGATGCTGCTCTGCTGGTACCACTGGACCCACCATCACAAGCGAATCGACGTCGAGACCGACGACGATTCGATCGCCGCTCATTTCCTGCACCTGTTGCACGGCAAGACGCCGCCCGTGCCGTGGGTGCGCGCGATGCATACTTCGTTGAGCCTGTACGCCGAGCACGAATTCAACGCGTCGACGTTCGCCGCGCGGGTCATCGCCGGCACCGGCTCCGACATGTATTCGGCGCTGACCGGCGCCATCGGCGCGCTGCGAGGGCCCAAGCATGGCGGCGCCAACGAATTCTCGTTCGAGGTCCAGCAGCGCTACTCGACGCCCGACGAGGCTGAGGCCGACATCCGCCGACGAGTCGCCAACAAGGAGGTCGTCATCGGCTTCGGACATCCGGTGTACACGGTCGGCGACCCGCGCAACCGAGTGATCAAGGCGGTGGCGCAGCGGCTCTCCTCCGACGCCGGCGACATGAAGATGTTCGCCATCGCCGAGCGGCTGGAACAGGTGATGTGGGACGCGAAGAAGATGTTTGCGAACCTCGACTGGTACTCGGCGGTCAGTTATCACATGCTCGGCGTCCCGACCGCGATGTTCACTCCGCTTTTCGTCATTTCGCGCACGGCGGGCTGGGCGGCGCATGTGATCGAGCAGCGCAGCGACGGCAAGATCATCCGCCCGTCGGCGAACTACATCGGCCCCGAAGACCAGGTCTTCGTCCCGCTCGCGGAACGCAAATGAAGCGACTTTCGCTTCGCCTCTTGTTCGCACTGACGGCGACAGCGCTTGCCTGGCTGCAGGTCGCGCCCGCCGCCGGGCAGAGCGTGCCGCCATCCGGGCTTCCGAAAGCGAACGCACCCGCGGCCCCCGCGGCCGGCCCACCCGCAACGCCGTCGTCGGACAACGGTGACGCCGCCATGGCCTCGATGATCGCGGCGGGGAGCGCCGAAGGCGATCGCTGGCTCGCCCTGATCGACCACGGCAAGTTCGCCGAAAGCTGGACCGAGGCGGCCGCGGTGCTGCAGGAGGCGATCACGCAAAAGGAATGGAGCGCCGACCTGGCTGGGCGTCAGCAGAAGCTCGGGCGGACGATCATGCGCGAGCGTAAAGCCGAGAGCTATTCGAAGACGCTGCGCGGCGCGCCGACCGGCGACTACGTGACCGTCACCTACCTGACGAAGTTCGAAAAGACACCGCTGGTCGAGGAGACGCTGGCGGTCGCGAGGGACGCGATCGGGCAGTGGCACGTGGCCGGCTACGACATCCAGCTGTCTTCGGCGAAGACCCCATGACCCCGCCGGTGCGCTCCGCCGGCTCGAGCGGGCCCTAGCCTGCGCTCACCACAGCCACGACTGATGTCCGCGCCGATCTCCAACGTCCGTCCGAAACCCGACCAGGTCCTGGTCGACATCGCCGACTACGCGGCGCGCTACAAGATCGAAAGCGGCGAAGCGTACGAAACCGCGCGCTATTGCCTGGTCGACACGCTGGGATGCGGGCTCGAGGCGCTGTCCTATCCGGCCTGCACCAAGCTGCTCGGTCCGATCGTTCCGGGCACCATCGTGCCGAACGGGGCCCGGGTTCCGGGCACGCAGTTTCAGCTCGATCCGGTCCAGGCGGCGTTCAATATCGGCACGCTGATCCGCTGGCTGGACTTCAACGACACCTGGCTCGCGGCCGAGTGGGGCCACCCGTCCGACAACCTCGGCGGCATTCTCGCCACGGCGGACTGGCTGTCGCGTACCGCGGTCGCCGCGGGCAAACCGCCGCTGACGATGAAGGCAGTGCTGACGGCGATGATCAAGGCGCACGAGATCCAGGGCGTGATCGCGCTGGCGAACAGCTTCAACCGCGTCGGGCTCGATCACGTCGTGCTGGTCAAGGTCGCAACCGCCGCGGTGGTCGCACAGATGCTCGGGCTGTCGCACGACGAGATCGTCGACGCGGTATCGCTGGCCTGGGTCGACGGCCAGGCCCTGCGCACTTACCGGCACGCGCCGAACACCGGATCGCGCAAGAGCTGGGCGGCCGGCGACGCGACATCGCGGGCGGTGCGGCTCGCCCTGATGACCGCCAAGGGTGAAATGGGCTATCCGTCGGCGTTGACCGCCAGAACCTGGGGCTTCTATGACGTGCTGTTCCAGGGCAAGCCGTTCGTGCTGCAGCGACCCTACGGCAGCTATGTGATGGAGAACATCCTTTTCAAGATCAGCTTCCCCGCCGAGTTCCACGCGCAGACGGCGGTCGAGTGCGCGATGGCGCTGCACCCGCGCGTTCGCGATCGCATCGGCCAGGTCCGCCGCATAACCATCCGCACGCACGAATCGGCGCTACGCATCATCGACAAGAAGGGGCCGCTTTTCAACCCCGCCGACCGCGATCACTGCATCCAGTACATGGTCGCGGTGCCGCTGCTGTACGGGCGGCTCACCGCCGCCGACTATGAAGACCAGGTCGCCGCCGATCCCCGCATCGACGCGCTGCGCGACAAGATGACCTGCGTCGAGGACAAGCAGTTCTCACGCGACTACCTCGATCCCGACAAGCGATCGATCGCCAACGCGATCACCGTCGAGTTCGACGACGGAACCAAGCTCGACGAGGTCGTCGTCGAATACCCGGTCGGACATCGCCGCCGGCGTTCCGAAGGCATTCCGCTGCTGGTGGAAAAGTTCCGGACCAATCTTGCCCGGCGCTTCCCGCCGAAGCAGCAGCGTGCTATCGCCGACGTGGCCCTCGACCCCGGCCGTCTCGACACGACGCCGGTACACGAATTCGTCGACCTGTTCGTCATCTGACACCTGTCGCTGCCCGACTGGACACTAGCCATGCGAACCGACTTTCCCCTCCTCCCGGCTGCCGCCCGCGGCGCCCGTATCGCGAGTGCGCTGGCGATCAGTTGCTTCGCTTTTGCCAGTGCGAGCGCATTGGCTGACGAGCTCCCGGTCCTCAAATCGGGATTATGGGAGCTTTCGCGCAGCACCACCCCGCAGCCGGAAACCAAGCGCCTGACGACGATGTGCCTGGACGAATCGGTGCAGGCCGAAATGCGGGAGTTCGGACTGGGTATGGCCAAGGAGCTGTGCTCGAAGAGCGATCGGCGCGTCGAGGGCAATCGGCTGACCATCGACGCGGTCTGCAAGCTGGGTGTGACGACGATGACCACGCACTCGGTGATGACGTTCTCCGGCAACACGTCGTACCACACCGAGGGCACTGCGACTTACGATCCCCCGCTGTCGAACATGTCCGAAGGGAAATCGTCGATCGACGCCAAGTGGGTGGGGGAGTGCAAGGCCGGACAGCAGCCGGGCGACATCACGCTCGAAACGGGGCAGACGATCAACATCAAGAGCATGATCCGGAAATAGACGCGTGCGCTGAGATTTGCGCACCGTCGGTTCCCGCGCCGGGACGCGTGAGCCGACTCGAAGAAAGGCTTTGCCATGACCCACAATCTGCACGGTACGCTGCAAACGCTGTCCACCGAATCGGGTGTCTCGGGACGCTACTACTCACTGGCTGCGCTCGAGACGGCCGGCATCGGCCGCATCTCCCGGCTGCCGGTCTCGATTCGTATTGTGCTCGAAAGCGTGCTGCGCAACTGCGACGGCAAGAAGGTGACCGAAGAGCATGTTCGGCAGCTCGCCAACTGGGCGCCGAACGCGCCGCGTACCGAGGAGATCCCTTTCATCGTCGCGCGAGTCGTGCTGCAGGATTTCACCGGCGTGCCGCTGCTTTGCGATCTCGCCGCGATGCGCGGCGTAGCGCAGCGGGTCGGCAAGGATCCGAAGGTCATCGAGCCGCTGGTGCCGGTCGACCTGGTGGTCGATCACTCGGTGCAAGTCGACTACTACGGCACGAAAAACGCCCTCGACCTCAACATGAAAGTCGAGTTTCAACGCAACGCCGAGCGCTACAAGTTCATGAAATGGGGGATGCAGGCCTTCGATACGTTCAAGGTCGTACCGCCGGGCGTCGGGATCGTGCACCAGGTAAACCTCGAGTATCTGGCGCGCGGGGTCCACCAGAAGGACGGCGTCTACTATCCCGACACGCTGGTCGGCACCGACTCACATACCACGATGATCAACGGCATCGGCGTCGTCGCCTGGGGCGTCGGCGGCATCGAGGCCGAAGCCGGCATGCTGGGTCAGCCGCTGTACATGCTGACGCCGGACGTGGTCGGCGTGCACTTGAAGGGCAGGCTTCGCGAAGGCGTG
>DATBBM010000004.1:0-70098 GCA_036270955.1 Casimicrobiaceae bacterium
CGGCGGCGTCAACCTGGACAACCGCGATCCGATCCTGGCCAAGACGCTGCTCGACCTGTCGCAGACCGCGCAGATCAGCGACAGCCTTCGCGTCGGACGCTCGGTGCTCGACGGCATCGGGGCGATCAATCCCTTGCACAAGGGCAGCGTCGAGCAGGCGGGCTTCGCAGTGCTCAAGGCTCCCGACATTCCGTCGATCCTGGTCGAGACCGCCTTCATTTCAAACCCCGACGAGGAGCTCAAACTGCGCAGTGACCGGCATCAACAGGCTTTCGCTACATCGATAGTCGGCGGCATCAAACGCTATTTTGCAAAGAATCCCGCCCTGTCGCGGGCGAAGGTCAGCTAGCGTTCGGGTTTGCCGGGACCATCACGTACAATCGCGGCGATGGTCCGTTTCTTTCTCTGGTTTCTTGTGCTGCAAGCGGCGTTGTTCGGCCTGGAGTTGACGCCGTGGGCGCAGCAATGGTTCGTCGTGCCGTGGACCAACACGCTGGCGGCGATCAGCGCGGGCATCGTCAAGCTGTTCGATCCCAACGTGGTTGCGCATGGCAAGGTGCTGCAAAGCGCGAGCAACGGCTTCGCGGTCTCGATCGAAGCCGGCTGCAACGGGGTCGAGGCGACGATCGTGCTGGTGGCGGCGGTCCTTGCCTTCCCGGCGTCGTGGCGGCGCAAGCTCGCCGGCCTTGCCATCGGCATCGTCGCCGTGCAGGGGCTGAACATCGTTCGGGTGATCAGTCTGTTCTATCTGGGCCAATGGAACTTCAGCGTCTTCGAATGGGCGCATCTGTATGTTTGGCAGGCGCTGATCATGCTCGACGTGCTGGTGGTCTGGCTGCTCTGGGTGCGCACCCTGCCGCGACCGGAAGCCGACATGCCGGCGGTCGCGGCTTGATTCGATGCCGTCCGGCTCGTTTGCGCGATTTGTCCTTCTGGTCTTCGCGTGGCTCGCCTGCACGCTGTTTGTCTGGTGGCTCGCCTCGGCGTTGCTCGCGTGGCCGATCGCGCTGCTGGCCGAGATAGTGAGCCGCGTCGCACTGCCCGATCTCGTTCAGGCGGTCGAGCAGCACGGCGACAAAATCACTTTCGTCAGTTCGCTGCATGCTGCGAATGCGACTGTCGTGACTGCGGCGGGGGGCGTGGTGTCGGACGACATCGACGTGCGGCACTTCACCTTCGGCCTGCCGCTGCTGGCGGCGCTGATCCTCGCGGCGAGGGCGCCGCATCGAGCGCGAAACCTGCTGATCGGCTATGCGGTTCTGCTGCCTTTCCAGACCTGGGGCGTCATCGCCGAATTTCTGGCGGACATTGCGTCAGGATTCGGCCCCGGCGTTGCGTCGCAGACCGGGTTCAGCGCCTGGCAGCGCGAGGCGATCGCGTTCGCCTACCAGTTCGGCACGCTGATCCTGCCGACGGTGGCGCCCGCGGTCATCTGGGTGCTGATGCACCGCCGCCTGCTCGAAGATTTCGTGCGCAGGCGCACCGCCTGACGAGACACGATAGCGCGCTCAGCGCGCGATCGCGTTCTTCTTGCGGTCGAGCTCGCGCTGCCGCAATACGCCTCTCTGCACCTTGCCGGTCGTCGTCATCGGCAAGGAGGCGATGAATTCGATCTCCTTCGGATATTCGTACGGCGCCAGATGGTCCCGCACGTGGCGCTGGATCGCCTCCTCGAGCGCGGGCGAAGGATCGTGTCCGGGCGCCAGCACGATGTACGCCTTGACGACGTTGCCGCGTGTCTCGTCGGGACTGGGGACGATCGCGGCATTGGCCACGGCAGGGTGCCGAACCAGGCAATTCTCGATCTCGGACGGACCGATCCGGTAGCCGGCCGCCTTGAACATGTCGTCGGATCGACCCTGGTACCAGAGATAGCCCTCGTCGTCCTGTGCGGCCAGATCGCCGGTGCGGCACCAGTCGCCGCTGTATTTTTTCGCTGTCGCTTCGGGATTCTTGAAGTACTCGAGAAAGAACACCGGATCGGGTGTGCCGTCGGGCGCGATGCGGTTGACCGCAACTTCGCCCATCTCGCCGACGGCCACGGGCTTGCCTTCCTCGTCGAGCACGGCGATGTGATGGCCGGGATAAGGGCGGCCCATCGAACCCGGCTTCGCCGGCCACAGCGTGTGCGAATTGCCGACGATGTAATTCATCTCGGTCTGGCCGAACATTTCGTTGATCGTGACGCCAAGGGCTTGCTGTGCCCACTCGAATACCGTCGTTCCAACCGCCTCGCCCGCGCTCATCATGCTGCGCATATTCACGTCATAACGTTCCCGCGGCCGCGGCACCGCTTTCATCATCATCTTGAGCGCGGTCGGAAACAGGAACGTATTGCGCACCCGGTATTTTTCGATCAGCGCGAGCGCGCGCTCGGGATCGAAGCGGCCACGGAAGCCTACGACCGCGCAGCCGAAGTACAGCGTCGGCAGCAGCGCATCCATCAGACCGCCGGTCCATGCCCAATCCGCCGGCGACCAGAACACGTCGCCCGCCTGCGGGAACTCGTCGTGCGAATATACGAAGCCGGGCAGATTGCCGAGCAGGCATTGCTGCGGCAGCAGCGCGCCTTTTGGCGGCCCGGTCGTGCCGCTGGTATAGACGAGGATGGCCGGATCAGTGGCGCGCGTGGCCACCGACGAGAACTCGTCCGAGGACTTTTGCAGCAACCGTTCCCAGTCGAGCAGCCACGACTCGCGGGCGCCTGCGACGCCGATCGCGTGGCGCAAGGCGGGCAAGCGGTCCCGGATCGGCGCGAGGTTCGGAAGCGATGCCGGATCGACGATCGCGACGGCGGCTTCCGAATTCTGCAGCCGGTATTCGAGGGCCTCGGGGCCGAACAGAAACGACAATGGGACCGCGACGGCGCCCAGCTGGTGGCAGACGATGTGGGCGATCGCAGTTTCGGACCGCTGCGGCAGCATGATCGCGACCTTGTCGCCGCGGCCGACGCCCAGAGCCGCCAGCGCGTTGGCGCAGCGATTGGCCTGCCGCTGCAGCTCACCGAAGCTCAGCGTCGTCGTTGCGCCGGACTCGTCTTCCCAGTGGATCGCAACACGCGCGCTGTCTTTCGCGTGGCGCCCGCATATCGCCGCGGCGATGTTGAAATCATGCGGGACATTCCAGCGATGCTGCGCGCAGAGCTCGCGATAGCGGTCGACCGTCATCGCCGCCCGGGTTCACGCCGCCGTCGCGGCGGCGGCCCGTGCCGTGTTGTCCTGCGGTTCGATCGTCGCCCAGATCCATTCCGGCTGCTGTTCGAGCAGGCGACCGAATGCGATCTGCTGCGAAACCCTGGCGACGCGCATCTGCATTCGCTTGCCCGGCTGATATTCCCCCGCCGGCACGATCAAGGTCTGGATCGTCGCCTCGCTGTCGCGCCGGCGCAGCGACAGAAACAGTCCCGCGAAGCGCCGGCCGCTGACCGTCGGCACGACGCCATCGACCGAATAGTCGGCGTCGCCGTGCTTCTGCTCGAACAGCTCGACGCCGACCAGGTTGTTGGCGATCACCTGCAACCCGATCTCGGCGCGCTCGCTGGTCAGTCGCTTCATCCGGCGCACGATGCCCAGTGTCCACAACGGCTGGCCGTGCGCGCGGATCGCGACCAGCGTTCCCAACGTGACCGAGTTGATCACGCTCATCGGCGCGACCAGCCGGTACCCGGTGTGCGAAACGTCGCGTATGTCCCAGGCACCGCCCGGCGCAGCGTAGGCCGCCAACAGCCGCCGCGCGACTTCCTGCACCCGCGCATTTTCGTTGCGCATGTGGCCGAACGTGGCAAGCTCGATCGAATCGTCGAAGTTTCCGGTGCGATGCCGCTTTTCGGCCAGCGGGTGCACCTCCTCGTCGTGAAGATAGCCGGCGATCTTGGTGAAACCTACGATCGCGTCGACCGCTCCCGACGCATTGATGCGTTCACCGCGCCTCGGCACCGGACGGAACTCCGGATCCACTTGCGCGGCGAGCTTGGTCATCAGGTTGAGCTGCTCGGTGCGGCGCAGCGTGCGGTCGGACAGCGGGTCGCTACGTACCTTCTGCTCGAGCATCACGACGTTCTGCATCAGCATCGCATGCAGCGGTCGCGTGTCCAGGAACAGCACGCGCCCTTCGAGCGGACCGGGGCTGCGACGCTTCAGTCCGCCGCGGGCGCCCAAATCGACGTAGAAGCTGGTCGACGTCGAAGACTCGACGCTCAGGCGAAGCGGAGCGCACCACTCTGACAACTGCTCGGCGACCCATTCGACGTGCCGCGCCGACAGGTTGCCCGCGTTCATAAGCTGCAGCAGCAGCACGCGCAAGTATTCCTGCTCGATCGTCGTCAGCGCGCCGTCGGCCAGAGCGGCAATCGGTTGCCGCTCGAGCTCTATTGAACAGGCGAGCTGGAACAACGAATGCAGGTCGGACCAGCGCGCCGGAATCCACTGCTCGTAGCGATACAGCCGGATTTTGGCGTCGAGGCCGTGGTGGATGATCTGCCGCGCGATCAGCTCGGGAAGCAGCGCGCGCCACCGGTTGCTCTGCGCGTGGTCGCTGACTTCGCGCGCGAACGCCTGGTAGCACAGCAGAAAGCCCTGGGTAAGGTCGAACATCGCCTGCCAGAGTTGGCTTTCGACGCGGCTCGAGCGGGTGCCGTGTTCGTGATACTGCGAGGTCAGCGTGCGCCGCAGAGCCTCGCTCTGGACGTCCAGTCGGAACACCGCTTCGAGCCGTGCCGGCGCGCGATGGGCATTTCGCTCGGATAGTGCGCCAAGCTCGGTCAGGATGGCCGAGTGCGCCGCCAGCGGATCGTTCGCCGGAAAGGTCGAGAGCCACCGTTCGGCGGTCTTTGCGTCCGCCAGCGGGTCCTTGATCGACTTGCCGAAACCGAACATTTCGAGCGGGCTTCCCCCGGCCGGTACGATATTTGCACTAGCCTGATTGTGGTGAGCAGATGAGCAAAGACTTGGCGGTAGAACTGTGCCGGAAGCCCTTGTTCATAAAGCCGGATGATGGAGCAAAGCAGCAGCGGTAGCAATACGCCGCTACGCGTGGTGATCGGGACTGACGTGCTGCGGCAGCCTATGCCGCAGTGCGACCAGCTGAAATCCACAGGTTATGTCTTTATACTTGTAACCAACAGGAAGCTGAGGTTTGCCATGGGAATCTTGATCAAGGCGCCGACGCGCCGCAGCAACCCGGGACTGCAGATTGCCGCCCCGGCGACGGCGAGCGGCGACGCGGGGCGGAGCGCTTTGCATATTCGCGAAGTTGTGCGGATTACAGGCTTGCGGCGCGAGCAGCTGTACATGTGGCAGCGGCGTTATGGCTTTCCGCATCCGGCCCGCGACGGCTTCGGCGATCGCGTCTATCCGCCCGACCAGGTCGCCCGCCTCAAGGTCATCAAGCAGCTGTTGTCCGAAGGCTGGCGCGCCGGGGCCGTCGTGCCGCTGGCCGAACCTGCGCTGCAATCGATGCTGGGCATCGCGGTCGACGCACCCGCCCCGCTTCCCGACGAAATCGAGACTGCGGTCACCCTCCTCGGCGAGCACCGCGTAGGCGAGTTGCAGAACCACCTGTCCAAGCTGCTGGTCGGACAGGGCCTGCGCCGCTTTCTCGAGCAAACGCTGATTCCGTTGAACGAAGCGGTGCACGAGCGCGTCGTCCGCGGGGAAATGCAGAATTTTCAGGAGTTGCGCTTCGCCGACCTCGCGCAGCGGTTGCTGCGTGACGTCACGCGGCTGGTGCGGCCGACGCGCGACGCGCGGCAGATCCTGCTGGCGACACCGCCCAACGACCCCAATCAACTCGGCCTCGCGATTCTCGAATTGCTGTTGTTCACCGAGGGCATCAACTGCCTGACCCTGGGCAGCGGGGTGCCGCCGCAGGAAGTCGCCGGCGCGGCACGGGCGTACAAAGTCTGTCTTGCGATATTACTGTTCGATCGCGGCATTTCCGGCAAGATCGCCGGCCAGGAGATCCGGTCGCTTCGCGCTGCGCTGCCCGAGGACCTGCCATTGGTGGTGAGCGGCCGCGCGGTCAATCTGCTGGCCAAGCCGATCGCTGATGTGCGAACCGCCGCCGATTTCAGTTCGGTGATGGTAGCGATGCGCGAGCTGGGCGCAGTCGGCGGCGTAGCGCCGGTTCCGCAGCGGGCCTGACGCATCGGGTCGTCGCGGCGCGTAATCGCGCCGTTGCCGATCGCCGCGCCTAAGGTTCCTGGCGCGGCCGTCGGCCGCCGTCCGCTGGTCGACAGGCGTCTCTGCTGACCAGCGCTATCTTTCCAAGAACGCCTTGAGTTTGCGCCGCTCGCGCTTGGTCGGTCGGCCGAGACGCAGTGGCGCTGACGCCGCCGCGGCCTTGCGGCGGGCAACTTCCTCGACCCGGGCGGCGACGCTCTCCGGGACCTCGCGATACAGCCCCGCGGCAGCGGCGGCGTTGCCGCGCCGGTCCGAAATCGCCAGCACGATGATGTCCCACACGAGGCCGTCCCTGCGCACCACGACCCGCTCTCCAGCGGCGGCAACGCGCGAAGGCTTGATCCGTTGATCTTCGACCCGCACGTGTCCCGCCGCGATCGCCAGCGCCGCGAGGCTCCGCGTCCGGTAGAAGCGCGCCGCCCACAGCCACTTGTCGAAGCGGACGCGCGCCGGCGCGACCGGGTCACCCGCTGCCGGCCTCACGATCCATCCAGTCCGCCGTTGCAGTCGCATCGGCATAAGTCTCGCTTCGCAACGCCGCCGCGACCCGCCGGCGGTCCGCTTCGTCCCTGTTCTGCGACAGCTTGAACTTGGCTTCGATGCGCTCGATCTGGATGCGGAATGCGACGATCGCGCCGACCATCGCGTCGAGCCGTGCGCCCTCGAGCTGCAGGCTCCAGGGCGCGGCCCGACTGCCCTCGAACCGCGCGACCATTTTCTGCAAGATCGCCAGAGTCGCCGCGCGATCGGCGACGATTTCGGCGCGACCATGAACGTGGACGACCGCATAGTTCCACGTCGGGACCTGCACCGCCGGCTGCGCATACCAGGACGGCGACACGTACGCGTGCGGGCCGTGGAAAATGGCCAGCGACGCGCCGTTGTCGAAGTGACTCCAGTGCGGATTCGCTCGCGCCATGTGACCGATCAGGCTGCCGTGCGCCCCTGGCGCGCTCTCACGGAGCAACGGCAGGTGGCTTATCTGCGGATCGCCGGCTCCGGTGGTGATCAGCGTGGCGAACGGGTGCTCGTCGAAGAGCCGCGCGATCGCGGCTTGATCATCGCTCGCAAACGCCGCTGGCCGGTACAGGCTCATCGCAGCGGCAACGTGTAGATCGTCAGCGGCAGCGCCGAATTCTTGTCGAAGGTCGTGCCTGCATCGATTCCCAGCTTCGCGACGGCCTCGGCGGAGCGCAGTCGGCCGTACATGCTGTGCATTGCGCCGAGGGCGAATTCGCGTCCCGAGCCCACCGCCCAGAAGTGGTTGTACTCGAAGACCTCGCGCATCGAATAGACGCCGAAGATGCCGTTCGCGTTGGCGATCAGCGCGGTGATCTGCGTCGACTCGTACGGATCGTCTTCCTCCTCCTTCGGATTGAGGAAGTGCTGTTCCTTGAGGATCGGGTGCAGCTTGCGAAATGTCTCGAATATCGCGCGCCGCGTCGAAAAATCGAGGTCTTCGTGCTTCGCCAGCAGGCTTTCGAACACCAGCTGGTGCGCGGCGCTTCCGCACAAGCCGATGTAGGTGCCGCGATGATGGACGATTTTTTCGTAGGCGCGATCGAAATAGGCAGACAGCCGTGTGTCGCCGAACGTCGTCAGCGAGTCGGCGGCGATGGCAATCTCCTTGTTCTTGCGGACGACGACGAGTGTGGTCATGACTGGATCAGATCGAGCCGGAAGCGCCGCGCCGCCGAAAAGCGACCCGCGCATCACCAGATTATAACGCGATGACCCTCGACGATCGCGCGGCGGCTCGCCAGCCGCCGCTATCGGGCGAACGGCTGGATTGCCGCGTCGGCATCGGCCGGCAGCATCGCCACCGGAGGCAGCGCGCGCGGATCCCAGGCGCGGTGCGCCCAGCGCCAGAATGCTGCCACCGATGGAGGTGGGCGCTCGGGAACGGCTTGCCCGAGAAATCGCCATGCGCGCGACAAGGCTGGCAGCGGATCGTTTGGCAGCTGCGCCGCGCCGGTTTCCTTCGAGAGCTTCCGCCCGGACCGGTCGATCGCGATCGGATGATGCAGATAAGCCGGCGTCGTGAATCCGAGCTGACGCTGCAGCCAGATCTGCCGCGGCGTCGAGGCGAGCAGATCGGCGCCGCGCACGACATCGGTGATTCCCTGCAAGGCATCGTCGACAATGACGGCGAGCTGGTAGGCGAACAAGCCGTCCGCGCGCTTGACGACGAAATCGCCGACATCCCGATCGAGGCGCTGCTGCTGTCTGCCCTGGAGGCGATCGGTGAATGCGATAGGCGCGTCGTCGACTACGACTCGCCACGCGCACCCTTCGCCGCCGGCGACGAGGCGATGCCGGCACGTGCCCGGATAGATGCGTTCGCCGCTCGGTCCGGGTGGCGTCGCTTCAAGCTGGCGCCGAGTGCAGGCGCAGGCGAACAGCAGGCCTCGCTCGCGCAAGCGGTCGAGCGCCTGCTGATAGATCGCGCCGCGCTCGCTTTGCCTCAGCACCGGCCCGTCCCAGACAAAGCCATACGCCGACAGAGTGGCCGCGATCGCCTCGGCCGCACCGGCGCGTCGGCGCGGCAAATCGACGTCTTCGATGCGCAGCAACCATTCGCCGCCCTGGGCGCGCGCATCGCAGTAACTCGCGAGCGCGGCGATCAGCGAGCCGAAGTGGAGAGGGCCGGTGGGTGACGGTGCGAATCGGCCGCGGTAGCGCGGCGGACTCACTTGACGGCGCTGGCGCCCACGGCCGCAGGCGATGACGCAGCGCTTTCCTTCGGCGGGTCCCAACGCCACTTGGTAAGCATCAGTCCGATCACACGCTCCGGATATTCAGACTGGCCGAGGCTGCCGTTGTAGCGTCCGAGTGCGCGGAAATAGTCGCCGTTCTCGCGATCCAGGTAATAGCGCAGGATCGTGCAGCCGTAGCGCAGGTTGGTGCGAAGCGTGAACAGGTCGTGATCCGGGCTGCCGATCTTGGCGACCCAGAACGGCATCACCTGCATGTAGCCGCGCGCCTGCGCGCTCGAGACCGCGTACTTGCGAAAGTTGCTCTCGTGCTCGATCAGGCCAAGGACGAGCTGTGGATCGAGACCCGCGCGCGTGGCCTCGTACTGCACGGTGATCAGGAAGTCGCGCCGCGTCGGCCAGTCCGGTATTTTCTTTACCAGCCGGGACGCCATGTCGGCGAGCCAGGCCCGACCTTCGCCTTCGGTGGCGAACACCAGCCGTGGTGCCGGATAGTCGCTGACCGAACGATGCAGCGAGTTCTGCACGTTGGCCGCGAGCGCTTCCTCAACCTGCGCCCCCGCTCGCGCAGCCGCGGGCGCTAGCAGCAACGCGGCAAGGACGACGGCGGCGCGGATCGGGGGCATGGTCAGCGGCGAAGCTTCGATTGCAGCAGCGCTGCGGCATCGGCTAACGGCACTGGCGTCGCTTGTGTGTCGCGACGAGCCTGATACTCGACCTTGCCGTCCTTCAGGCCGCGATCACCGATGGTGACGCGGTGTGGAATCCCGATCAGCTCCAGATCGGCGAACATCACGCCGGGCCGCTCACCGCGATCATCGAGCAGCACTTCGACGCCGGCCGACTCGAGTTCATCGTGCAGCTGATCGGCAGCGGCGCGCACCGCGTCGCTGCGGTCGTAACCGATCGGAGCGATGGCGACCGTGAACGGGGCGAGCGGTTCGGGCCAGATGATGCCCTTGTCGTCCCAATTCTGCTCGATTGCGGCCGCGACGACACGTGTGATGCCGATGCCGTAGCAGCCCATCTGCATCTGCTGGGGCTGACCCGCAGCGTCGAGAAAGGTCGCGCCCATCGCTGCCGAATACACGGTGCCCAGCGCAAAGACGTGGCCGACCTCGATGCCGCGCGCGATCGCGAGATCGCCCTTGCCGTCGGGCGACGGATCGCCCGCGACCACCTTGCGGATATCGGCGACTCGATCCGGCTCGCGGCAATCGCGCCCGAAATTGACGCCGCGCAGGTGATAGTCGGCCTCGTTGGCGCCGCAGACGAAGTCGCTCATGACGGCGACGGTCCTATCGACGATCAGCGGCATGTCGGCAGCGATTCCGACCGGCCCGAGATAGCCGGGCGCGCAGCCGGTCGCAGCTTCGATCTCCGCGTCGCTCGCCCAGCGAAATCCCTCGAGTCCATCCAGTTTTCCGACCTTGACCTCATTGAGGGAGTGGTCCCCGCGCAATAAAAGCATGTGAATCCTGCCGCTGGCGTGGAGCATGATGCATTTGACCGTGCGACCGAGCGGCAGATGCAATAACGCGGCAACGTCCTCGCAGGTCGACATGCCCGGGGTCGGCACCTTCTGCATCGGCTCGGCCGGCACGGCACGGTGCGCGTGCGGCGCGACCGCTTCGGCCAGCTCGACGTTGGCGGCATAATCGGAGCCCGGGCACCAGGCGATCGCGTCCTCTCCCGATTCGGCCAGCACCTGGAACTCGTCCGACGCGCTGCCGCCTATCTGTCCGGTATCGGCGGCGACGGCCCGGAATTCGAGCCCGAGCCGGGTGAAGATCCGCGCGTACGCGTCGTACATCAGCCGGTACGACTTCAGCATGCCGGCGTTGTCGACATCAAACGAGTACGCATCCTTCATGATGAATTCGCGCGATCGCATGACGCCAAAGCGCGGGCGCACCTCGTCGCGGAACTTGGTCTGGATATGGTAGAGATTCACCGGCAGCTGCCGGTAGCTCTTAAGATCCTTGCGCGCGATGTCCGTAATCACTTCCTCGGACGTCGGCTGCAGGATGAAATCGCGCTGATGGCGATCCTTGAGCCGCAATAGCTCGGGGCCGTACTTGTCCCACCGTCCCGATTCCTGCCACAGCTCGGCCGGCTGCACGAACGGCATCAGGAGCTCGATGGCGCCGGCCCGGTTCATTTCTTCGCGCACCACCGCTTCGACCTTGCGCAGCACGCGCAGCCCCAGCGGCATCCAGGTGTATATCCCCGCGGATAGCCGCTTGATCATGCCGGCGCGCAGCATCAGGCGATGACTGGCGAGTTCGGCCTCGGCAGGAGCTTCCTTGAGCGTCGAAAGAAAAAACTGCGATACGTGCATCGGCTGACCGGTTTTCGGCAAACCATGCATTTTACGTGAAAGGCGCGATCCCATCGCGCCAGGGCCGGCAATGCGCCGGCGGCCAGTCGGCTTCAGCGCACCACGATGACCGGGATCTTCGAGTGCGTCAGCACCTTTTGCGTCTCGCTGCCGAGCAGCATCGCCGAAACGCCGCGGCGACCATGCGACGCCATCACGATCACATCGCAACCATGCTTGCGGGCCGCGGCGAGAATCGCGCGCCACGGCGTCGAATTGATCGTATGCACGGCATTGAACTCGATCCGCGCCGACTTCGCCTTACTCGCAACCGCGCCGAGGATCCTGTCTGCCTCGTCCTTGCAGAGTGCCGCGTACTCGCGACGCGACATTGGCTCGACGACCGCCCCCTCGGCGTACACGGGTAGAGGGTAGTCGGGCGACGCATAGAAGGCGGTGAGCCCGGCGCCGAGCGCCTTGGCCAGAGCCACTGCATGGGCGATGGCCTTGCCGGACAGCCGCGTGCCGTCGGTCGCGACAAGAATGTTCTTGTACATTGTCTGGGCTCCTGTCGAAAATGCGCGCCCAGCGTGCCGGCAGGCCGCGGCAGCGCGCAGTCACAATTATGCGCCGCGGCCCCGGACTTGGACGCGCGATATCCGCATGCGACAATCGACGGTCATGGACATCGACGACCCTCGGTTGTTTGCAGCGCAGGCCGAAGCGTCGCAGACGCCACTTTTCGCAATGGCCGAGGCGAGCCTCGCAGCCTCGAGCATCGCCCGCGCTGACGAAATCGATCGCGCGCTGGTCGTGGCGCTTGCGCAGCGGCTGATCGCGGGCGAAGGATCGTTCATCGCCGAGCTGCTCGCCGCGGCTCCGTCCGCGCCGGTCGCGCGGCATCTGTGGCGCCGCTTGACCGACGCGTGGCGCGAGGCGTTGCGCGGTGACGAGGACGACGGCCTGACTGCGACGCTGTTCGCGATCCCGCTGGTGCTGATTGCGGCGGGCAAGGATGGCGACGGCGAGATCGCCGGCGTGCTCGCAGACACTCCTCGCGTCGCGGCGATTTTGCGCGAGCACCGCGCGCTCGGCGGCAGCGAGACATTCGCCCTCGCTCCTTCGCTGGTCGCGTCCGATGCATTCGACCTGGCGCGCCTGCCGCAATTGCTCGCCTGGCAACGGCAGGCTGCCGACGCTCGCGTCGATCACCTCGACCTGCATCCGACGCCGATCGCGACCAAGGTCGGGCAGGAAGGCGTGCACTTGCGCTTTCTCGCCGGCGTGATGCTGGCCGCACCGCAGGCCGATCCGCTGCGCGAAACCGAAAGCGCCGCCGGTTCGATGGCGCTTGCGCAGGAACTGGCGCGCCAGCTCGCCGGCCCCGGCTATTCGGTGCTCGCGCTGCCTCGCGCGGCGCAGTCGCCGCTCGCTGCCCTGCAGCAGGGGCGCGCAGCGCAGCGCGACGTCGGCGCCCAGCTTTTCGCCAGCAACGCGATCCGACGGCTGCGGGCCAGCGTCGGCGAGCCATCGGCGGTGATCAGCGCGCACCGCTGCGCCGGCGCGCCGGGCGGCGGCGAATTGCGCCTGTCGCTGTCGAGCCCGTTCGATCCGAGACGCGCCGAAGGCTTTCGCTGTCCGTTGTTCGCCGGCGATCGCGCCGTCGACGTGGCGAGAATGCTCGCCGACCTGATGCGCGACTGCCGCGTCACCGACGTGCAGGCGCTCCCCGGCGTGCACGCCGATCGCGATTCGGCGACCGGCCTGACCTTGCTGTTCAAAGCCGACGCCGTCGCCGAGGCACGTCACTCGATCGTGCATTGAGGCCGCCGATGCGAAAGCTCCACGGCAATGCCGATCCGGCAGAGCGCTGCCACATCACCCTGGAGGAGGCGGCGCCGTTTCTGCCGACCCCGGACGGCAAGCGATCGGTGGCGCTGTTCGAGCACGGGACCTTGCAGGTGAAGCTGTACGCGCCGCGCGGGGCCGATCCCCAGTCGCCGCACACGCGCGATGAGGTCTATGTGATCGCACGCGGAGCAGGATGGTTCGTCAACGGCGAGGCTCGTCATCGCTTCGCGGCCGGCGACGTGCTGTTCGTCCCGGCCGGCGTCTTGCATCGTTTCGAGGAATTTTCGAGCGACTTCGCGGTGTGGGTGTTCTTCTACGGTCCCGAAGGCGGGGAGCTTCAGGACTCCGGTCGCGCCTAGGGCGCTCGCGCCGGCGTGCTTTTTCGAACCTAGCGGCGTCTGATCTTGCCGATCCCGCTGACTTCCTGCTCGAGCCGTGGATTGCCCGCGTATTCGACCAGTCCGGCGCCCGAGATCTCGGCCTTCAGCAGGGTCTTGGCGTTGACGATCGCCTTGCCCGCGCCGCTGACCTGGACCGCGATGCTGTCGCTGACGAGGTCGACGGCCTGATACGATCCGGCGCCCGACAGGTCGACGCTCTGCTCGGCCACCTTGCCGGCGATCTCGGCCTTGATCGCCCCCGCACCATCCAGACGCAGCTTGTTCGCCTGCAGGTCTCCGATCTTGAGCTTGCAGGCGCCGGCGAAATCGAGTCGCAGCTCGTTCGCCTTCAGACTGTCGGCGACGATGTTGACCGCGCCGGCCGCCTCGATGCGCTCGATCTGGATCAGGTCGATAGCGATCCGCGGCGTGCGCGTGGCGCTGCCACCGGTCATCCATTGCCACCAATGGCTCTGGTCGACCAGGCTGATGCGCAACGTCCGGCCCCGCACCTCGGTCCGGATCTGCTTCAGGCCCTGCGCCGTCGCCTCGAGGGTGAGGCCCTCGGTAGTTCCCTGCCGCAGCGTGATATCGGCTTGCCCGTCGACTTCGATCCGCGAAAAGCCGGTCGCGGCCCGCGTCTCCCGCAGGACGTCCGCGGCGTAGCCGCCAGTCGCGGCCAGGGTCGTGCAGACGGCGGCAACAGCGATCAGCAGGTTTTTCACGGCGATTTCCCAATGGCGGCGATACCGGTTGGATGCGTCGGCTGGCGGCGGCGGATTCATGATTTTCGTGGCCGGCCGCGTCAAATCGGCTTGAAATCCACCCGATAGCGGCGGGCGTTGTCGACATAGTGATCGGCGATCGCGCGGATTCCGGCGACCTCGCCGTCATCAAGCGTGCGCATCACCCGCCCGGGCGATCCCAGCACCAGCGAGCGGTCGGGAATCGTCTTGCCCTCGCCGATCAGCGTGTTGGCGCCGATCAGGCAGTCGCGCCCAATCCGGGCGCCGTTCAGGATTACCGCCTTGATGCCGATCAGCGACCCTTCGCCTACCGTGCACCCGTGCAGCATCACCAGGTGGCCGACGGAAACCGACGGGCCCAGGGTCAAGGGCACGCCGGCGTCGGTATGCAGCACCGACCCGTCCTGGATGTTCGATCGCGCTCCGATCGTGATCGTGTCGTTGTCGCCGCGGATGACGACGTTGAACCAAATGGACGACTCGCTTTCGAGCACGACATCGCCGATGACGGTGGCGTTCGGCGCGACATAATGTCCGCTTCCAATCAGCTGTACCTTGCGGGAACCGAGAGCGTAGAGCATCGAAGCGGGCGTGGACGAGACGGCGCAATGATACGGCAAGCCCGTAGCTCTCGCCGGCCGCTATAATTGCGCTCCCCTACGCAGTGACCGATCGGTTTCCCTTTCGCGATGAATCTCGACCGCGTTCGCGCCGGCAACGACGTCCCAAACGATTGCAACGTGATCATCGAAATCCCGATGCACGGCGATCCGATCAAGTACGAGGTCGACAAGGAGACCGGCGCGGTGTTCGTCGATCGCTTCATGTCTACGGCGATGCACTATCCGTGCAACTACGGCTACATTCCGAACACATTGTCCGACGACGGCGATCCGTCCGACGTGCTGGTGCTCTCGCCGGTGCCGCTGATCACGGGGGTGGTCGTCCGTTGCCGTCCGATCGGCATGCTGAAGATGGACGACGAAGCCGGCGGTGACGCCAAGATCCTGGCCGTGCCGATCGATAAGCTGTCGGGACTCTACCGGGCGATCCATTCGCCCACCGACCTGCCCGAAATCAGCACCCGCCAGATCGCCCATTTCTTCGAGCACTACAAGGATCTCGAGCCCGGCAAATGGGTACGCGTTTCGAGTTGGGTCGGCGCCGACGAAGCCAAGGCGGAGATCATGGCCAGCGTGGCGCGTTATCAGGCGGCCCAGCCGAAGCCTCGTTTCTAGTACGACATCTGCGCAGTTGCGCGCCGTTAGCGCGCGAGGGGCGCAGCCCGGCTGGGCCGTCGCCGGGCGGAGTCCGCTCGCACCAGCCTCGTACCCGCAACGCGGTCGTGCAGGAAGCGGCGGTCCCTATCGACCAATGCCCAGGCGTAGTTGACCGCCAGCAGGGTGAGAGCCCACCGGCCCTGGCCGTAGGGGCGCAGGACTACGTATGCGGCGATCGCGGAGGCGGGACCGATCCAGCCGGCAACGTAGCGCACCGCAGCTCGCCCCGGGCTCACGGCGGCGCCGGCGCTCGTCATGAGGGCAAGACCCCAGGTGCGCATCGGCAGCGTGCGCCTGCCGCCGCTCCATAGCCAGATGCAATAGGCGCCAAAGACAGCGAACAGGCAGACGAAGGACACAGTACGCGCGCCCCGGCCGGGCAGTGTCAGCGCGCCGCCAGCATGATCCGCGTCGGTGCCTATCAACGGCAGCAGGATCAGCCCGATTGCGACGGCCAAGGCCCCGAGCAGAAGGAGTTCGTACAGGCTGGCGGCGAGGCGCCGCGCAATGCCGGCCTGCGGCTGATCGACCGGCCCCGTCTCCAGGCTCACCGTCGCTTTATCGGTTGGCTGCCGGCGGTGCGGCTGGCGATGCGGGGGCGGGTACAGGAGCAGGTGCCGGGGTAGGGGCAGGGACGGGTGCAGGGGTTGGGGCAGGCCCCGGGGCCGTTGGGGGGCCGGGGGCCCTGGGCTTGCCGCTGGCTGCGGCGTTTTCGCCCTTGCGCGCGAGCTCGCGCCGCTTTTCCGGAGGCAGCTGCTGATATTCCTGCCATTTTTGCCGGACTGCCTGCCGTTCCTCCGGCGGCAGCTGCTTGAGCGACTTGTATTGCTCCCTGGCTATACGCCGCTGCTCCGGCGTCAGGCTCGCCCAGGCCCCCATCTGCTGCTGGACGCGCTCCTGCTGCGCCGGGGGCATTTTCGGATAACGCTGCGCAATACCCAGCCATTTCTGTTTGCGCTGCGGATCCAGCTGATCCCACTGTGGGGCAAGGGGTGCGAGGGCCGCTTTATTCGCCGGCGAAAGCTCGGCCCAGGTGGGCGAACGGGAAACGACTGTCGGCCCGGCAGCCACAGGCGCGCCGTAGCAGGCCGCCGCGACCAGCACGGCGGTCACCAAGGCGGACAGCGATGTCAGTTGTCGGTGCCGGACTTCAACCAAGCCGGGAATCCGCGGTCAAGATACGCTTCGATCGGCAGATCCGAAGTCAGGATGGCCGCGTCGGTTTCCTCGATATCCCGCACTTGCTGCACGGATTGCCAGTATTGGAAGTAAAGCGCGCCGCCGACGATCAGCAGGATCCCGATCCAGACCCGTGCATCGGTCAGGATATTGCGCTTGCCGGAGCGTACGGTGGCGCCTCCGGCGGCAGAGAGCGCCATCTCGGCGGCATGCTCGGGCTCGGCAAGGGCGGCCAGAGCTTCCCGCCGGGCGACTTGCAAGCGATAAGCTGTGCCCGACTTGAGCTCGGCCGAGCCGCGGTCGAGATAAGCCGTTATTTTTTTGGCGATTTCGCGTTCGTCGTTCATAGGGAGACACCTTTGGCCTTCAGCGCGTCCGCCAGCGCCCGGACCGCCCGGGAACAGTGCGTCTTCACACTGCCCTCCGAGCAGCCCATCGCCGCGGCAGCCTCGGCCACATCCAACTCTTCCCAGTAACGCAGCAGAAAGGCTTGCCGTTGACGCGCGGGAAGCCGGGACACGGCCTGTTCGATCAGTCCGACGACTTCTCCCTGCTCGACCTGGCTGGCGGGGTCGGCAGCGATATTGGAGTCCGACTTGGCCGCCATGGTTTCCAATGGATCGTAGTCGTCGTCTTTTTCATCCTTCTGCCCGAACGCCGACAGCAGCGTCGTCCAGGTCGAGCGGACTTTTTGCCTGCGGAAGTGGTCGTTTATCGTGTTTTGCAGGATGCGCTGGAACAGCATCGGCAACTCGGCCGACGGCTTAGCCGAGTATTTTTCGGTCAGTTTGAGCATCGCATCCTGAACGACGTCCAGCGCGGCGTCCTCGTCCTTGACCGCAAACATCGCCTGTTTGAATGCGCGACGCTGCACTTCGGCGAGAAACGTGGAGATTTCCTGATAGGAGGCCAGGTCAGTCTTCCGGGCACGGTGGCATCGTTGGATTATAAGCACAGGGTCGCCCCGGAATACGGGGCGACAGAGCCGAAAGCGTTGACGAAAACCGGGTGAGCCTTTACTGTTTGGGGCGTCGGCCGGAGTTTCGGCCGATAGAGCACTGCAAATCGGCTGTTCGTGTTCCGTCCGGCGGCGCCACAAGTGCCTCCGGCTACCCTTCGGACCGCGGACCGCTTTGATCTGATCGCGGCTTTCTACCCGATCCAAGCCTTGGTCGGACGCGGCTACCCGTTTCGCGTCCAGGCAGTTTCCGACGGTCCGGCGGTATTGGCGGACCGGTGATGGCTACACAGCTCAACTGAGCGAAGCTAGAGGCATGTCATGCAACTGACGGGTGCAGAAATCGTCATCCGCTGCCTGCAGGAAGAGGACGTCGAGTACGTCTTCGGCTATCCGGGCGGCGCGGTGCTCAACATCTACGACGAATTGTTCAAGCAGGACAAGGTCAAGCACGTCCTGGTGCGGCACGAGCAGGGCGCGGTCCACGCGGCCGACGGCTATTCCCGGTCATCCCACAAGATCGGGGTTGCGCTGGTGACCTCGGGGCCGGGCGTGACCAACGCGGTCACCGGCATCGCCACCGCTTACATGGATTCGATCCCGCTCGTAATGCTGACCGGGCAGGTGCCGACGCACGCGATCGGCCAGGACGCCTTCCAGGAATGCGACACCGTCGGCATCACGCGGCCCTGCGTCAAGCACAACTTCCTGGTGAAGGACGTCAAGGATCTCGCCTTGACGATCAAAAAGGCTTTTTACCTCGCGGCGACCGGCCGCCCCGGGCCGGTGCTGGTCGACATCCCGAAGGATGTGACCCAGGCGAAAGCGGACTTCAGCTACCCGAAGACGGTGTCGCTGCGCTCGTACAACCCGGTGACTCGAGGCCACACCGGTCAGATCAAGAAGGCAGTGCAGCTGCTGCTCGAGGCCAAGCGCCCGATGGTCTACGCCGGCGGCGGCGTCGTTCTGAACAACGCGGCGCCACAATTGACGAGGCTTACTCGTCTGCTGGGATTCCCGTGCACGACGACGCTGATGGGGCTGGGCGGCTTTCCGGGTACCGATCCGCAATTTACCGGTCTGCCGGGAATGCATGGCACCTACGAAACCAACATGGCCATGCAGAACTGCGACGTGCTGATTGCGATCGGCGCGCGGTTCGACGACCGGGTGATCGGCAATCCGGAGCACTTTTACCGCGCGGATCGCAAGATCATTCACATCGACATCGACCCCTCGTCGATCTCCAAGCGGGTCAAGGTCGACGTCCCGATCGTCGGCTACGTGGCCGACGTGCTCGACGAGATGCTCAAGCTGATCGAGTCGTCCGGCCAGCGCCCGGATGCCGCGGCGCTCAAATCGTGGTGGGCGGAGATCAAGGAGTGGCAGCGCAAGGACTGCCTGAACTACGATCGCAAGAGCGCTCTGATCAAGCCGCAGTTCGTCATCGAAAAGCTCTACGAGGTGACCGGTGGCGATGCCTTCCTCACCTCCGACGTCGGCCAGCACCAGATGTGGGTAGCGCAGTACTACAAGTTCGACAAGCCGCGCCGCTGGATCAATTCGGGCGGACTCGGCACGATGGGATTCGGCTTGCCTGCGGCGATGGGCGTGCAGCTGGTCAATCCCGGCGCGACGGTCGGCTGCGTCACCGGTGAAGCGTCGATCCAGATGTGCATCCAGGAGCTGTCGACCTGCAAGCAATACCATCTGCCGATCAAGATCGTGAACCTCAACAACCGCTACATGGGCATGGTGAGGCAGTGGCAGCAATTCTTCTACGGCAACCGCTACGCCGAATCGTACATGGACGCGCTGCCGGACTTCGTCAAGCTGGCCGAAGCCTACGGGCATACCGGCATCAAGGTCGAGAAGCCCGGCGACGTCGAAGGCGCGCTGAAAGATGCGTTCAAGCAGAAGGAACGCCTGGTCTTCCTCGACTTCATTACCGACCAGACCGAGAACGTCTTTCCGATGGTCCCCGGCGGCAAGGGCCTGACCGAGATGATCCTGGCCGAAGAGCTGTGAGGAGATCGCCATGAGACACATACTGTCGATCCTGGTCGAGAACGAAGCGGGCGCCCTGTCGCGCATCTCCGGCCTGTTTTCCGCGCGGGGTTACAACATCGAATCGCTGACGGTGGCGCCGACGGAGGACGCGACGATGTCGCGGATGACCATCGTCACCGCCGGCTCCGATGACGTGATCGAGCAAATCACCAAGCAGCTGAACAAGCTGATCGAGGTCGTCAAGGTCATCGATCTGTCGGACGGCAACCATATCGAGCGCGAGCTGATGTTGGTCAAGGTGCGCGCCGCCGGCAAGGATCGCGACGAGATGAAGCGGCTGGCCGAAATCTTTCGCGGCAGCATCCTCGACGTGACCGACAAGAGCTACACGATCGAATTGACCGGGACGGGCTCGAAGCTCGATGCCTTTCTGCAGGCGATCGAGCCGGGCGTCATACTGGAAACGGTGCGCACCGGCGCATCGGGGATAGGCCGCGGCGAACGGATATTGCGGATCTAATAAGGGGTCGGGCAATGATGAAGGTCTATTACGACAAGGACGCGGACCTGTCGCTGATCAAGGGGAAAAAGGTCGCGATCGTCGGCTACGGTTCACAGGGTCATGCGCACGCGCAGAACCTCAACGACTCCGGAGTCAAGGTCACCGTCGGCTTGCGCAAGGGCGGCGCGTCGTGGGACAAGGTCAAGAAAGCCGGCCTCAAAGTGGCCCCGGTCGCCGACGCGGTCAAGGGTGCGGACTTCGTCATCATGCTTATGCCCGACGAGCACATCGCCGCCGTCTATCGCGACGAGGTCGAGCCGAACATCAAGCAGGGCGGCACGCTCGCCTTCGCGCACGGCTTCAACATCCACTACGGGCAGGTGCAGCCGCGCGCCGACCTGGACGTCGTCATGATCGCTCCGAAGGCGCCGGGGCATACGGTCCGCTCGACCTACGTGCAAGGCGGCGGAACGCCGATGCTGATCGCCGTCCATCGCGACGTCAGCCGCAAGGCGCGCGACCTGGCGCTCTCGTACGCCGCAGCAATCGGCGGGGCGCGCGCGGGAGTCATCGAGACCTCGTTCAAGGAAGAGACCGAGACCGACCTGTTCGGCGAACAGGCGGTGCTGTGTGGCGGCTGCGTCGAGCTGGTCAAGGCGGGGTTCGAAACGCTGGTCGACGCCGGCTATGCGCCTGAAATGGCGTACTTCGAATGCCTGCACGAGCTCAAGCTGATCGTCGACTTGATGTACGAAGGCGGCATCGGAACAATGAATTATTCGATCTCGAACAACGCCGAGTACGGAGAATACGTGACCGGTCCGAAGATCATCACCGCCGAGACCCGCCAAGCGATGCGCGATGCGCTCGCGCGGATCCAGAGCGGCGAATATGCGAAGGATTTCATCCTCGAAAGCCGGGCCGGCGCGCCGACACTGCTGTCGCGGCGGCGGATGACGAGCGAGCATGCGATCGAGCAGGTCGGCGGCAAGCTGCGCGAAATGATGCCTTGGATACGCAAGAACAAGCTGGTCGACCAATCCCGCAACTGACGCACTCGCGCCAGCGTGGCTGGGTCGGGCTGGTCGTGCTGCTGCTGGCGCTGGTGATCGTCGCGGTGCTGGCGCAGACGGCGTTGAAGCGCTATGGACTGCTGGCGCCGGCCGATACGCCGGCGAAGACGTCGGCTCGCCTGCAGGCATCCGATGCATCCGGCCAGGTCGATGCCGCGACGCCGACGCCGCGCAATGCACTCGAACGCGCCCGCGGCATGGAAGACGCGGTGCGCAAGCAAGCCGACGATCTCGGCAGGCAGATCGACGACACGGCGAAGTAGAAGCCAACGATGAACAGCGACTATCCGCATCCGATCATCGCCCGCGAGGGTTGGCCGTTCATCGCGACCGCCGCGGCCGTGGCGATCGCGCTGTCGTACTTCGGCTGGTGGATTTTCGCTATCCTCGCGTGGCTGGTGGTCGCGTTCATCGTCCAGTTCTTCCGCGATCCCCCGCGCGCAGTCCCCGGACAGGCGAACGCAGTGCTCTCGCCCGCCGATGGCAAGGTGATGTCGGTCGAGCGCGCGCGCGACCCTTACCTCGAGCGCGATGCGCTCAAGATCAGCGTGTTCATGAACGTATTCAATGTGCACTCGAATCGCAGCCCGGTCGACGGTGTCGTCCGGAAGCGGTGGTACCACGCCGGCAGCTTCGTGAACGCGGCGCTGGACAAGGCGTCGCTGGAGAACGAGCGCAACGCGCTGCACATCGCCACTGCAAGCGGCGTCGATGTCACCTGCGTGCAGATCGCCGGCCTGATCGCGCGCCGCATCCTTTGTTACGTGGAGCCCGGGGATACGCTCGCGCGCGGCCAGCGCTATGGTTTCATCCGATTCGGCTCGAGGGTCGATGTCTATCTTCCCGCGACCGCCGCCCCCCGCGTCGCCGTCGGCGACGCGGTCTACGCGACGACGACCGTGCTCGCCGAGCTTGCCTGACGCGAGGACCGGACACCTCCGCGGCGACCGAGCTGATTTGCGGGGCTGGACGCCAGCTGCTAGTCTGTCCGCATGGGGGATTTTCAGCAGGAACGCGCACTGATCAAGAACCGCGTGCGCCGGCGCGGCATCTATCTGCTGCCGAACCTGTTCACGACGGCATCGCTGTTCGCCGGCTTCTACGCGATCGTGCAGGCGATGAACGGCCGTTTCGATCAGGCGGCGATCGCCATTTTCGTCGCGATGGTGCTGGACAGCCTCGATGGCCGCGTCGCCCGCCTGACCAAGACGCAGAGCGCGTTCGGCGCCGAATACGACAGCCTGTCCGACATGGTTTCGTTCGGCGCCGCGCCGGCGCTGATCGTCTACGAGTGGTCGCTGCGCGGCATGGGCAAGCTGGGCTGGATCGCGGCCTTCGTTTATGTCGCGGGCGCGGCGTTGCGGTTGGCGCGCTTCAACACGATGCTCGAGGTGGCCGACAAGCGCTACTTCCAGGGCTTGCCGAGCCCGGCCGCGGCGGCGCTGGTCGCCGGCTTTGTGTGGATCGCCGACGACAATGCGATCGACCCGGAAGGCATACGTTGGGTCGCCTGGGCGGTAACCGTCTTCGCCGGCCTGACAATGGTCAGCAATCTCAAGTACTACAGCTTCAAGACGATCAACCTTCGCCGCAGCGTGCCGTTTCTGGCCATATTCTCGATCGTCCTGTTTTTCGTGCTGGTCAGCTATCAACCGGCGATCGTGCTGTTCGCCGGCTTTGTCGTCTATGCGCTGGCCGGCTACGTCTGGTCGGGCTGGCTCGCGCTCAAACGGCGCCGCAGTTGACTTCAAGCGGCAAGCTTGCGTCAGCGCCGTCCGAGCACGGGGCGCGTGGCTGCCGTTGCGCCGCCCCGTAAATCCGGCTATAGTCGTTGTATGAGCAGCTTGGCCCGTGCCCTCGCACCCGTTGCCCCGATCGCCATCCTCGGCGGTCTGCTGCTGCTGCGCCCTGCGCGCAGATAAACTCTTCCCCCTTTTTAGAGCAATGCCCGCACCACCCGAAACCGGGTGACCGTTTTCTGCACGTCAGACGCATTCGCGACGAGGACCGTCATGGAAGCTGATCCGTCGAAAAAGTACCGCCCGTTCCCGCCGGTCGATCTCCCCGATCGGCGCTGGCCATCGCAAACGATCAGCCGGCCGCCGATCTGGCTGTCGACCGACTTGCGCGACGGCAACCAGGCGCTGATCGAGCCGATGGACGCCGAACGCAAGCTGCGCATGTTCCGTCAGCTGGTGCGGATCGGATTCAAGGAGATCGAAGTCGGATTCCCTTCGGCGTCGCAGACCGATTTCGACTTCGTGCGCCGGCTGATCGAGGGCAATTTGATTCCCGACGATGTGACCATCCAGGTGCTCACGCAGTCGCGCGACGAGCTGATCCGGCGGACCTTCGACTCGGTGCGCGGCGCGAAGCGCGTGATCATGCACCTGTACAACCCGACGGCGGCGCTGTTCCGCCGGGTCGTCTACGGCAAGGACAAGGCCGGGATCGTCGAGATCGCGGTCAACGGCACCGAACTTTGCCGCCAATGCGCGGCCGAGCAGCCGGACGTCGACTGGCGCTACGAGTATTCCCCGGAAACGTTCACGATGACCGAGCTCGACTTCGCCAAGGAGATCTGCGAGGCGGTGATGGATGTGTGGGAGCCGACGCCGGCTCGGCCGATCATCCTCAATCTGCCGGCGACGGTCGAGGTCTCGACGCCGAACGTATACGCCGATCAGATCGAATGGATGCATCGCAATCTGTCGCGGCGCGAGAGCGTGCTGTTGAGTCTGCATCCGCACAACGATCGCGGCACCGGCGTCGCCGCGGCCGAGCTGGCGGTGATGGCCGGCGCCGACCGGATCGAAGGCTGCCTGTTCGGCAACGGGGAGCGGACCGGCAACGTTTGCCTGGTCACGCTGGCGATGAACTTGTACTCGCAGGGCATCGATCCCGGTCTCGATTTTTCCGACATGGGCGTGATCATCCGCACCGCCGAGTACTGCACCGATTTGCCGGTTCATCCGCGCCACCCGTATGCGGGCGAGCTCGTGTTTACCGCGTTCTCCGGCTCGCACCAGGACGCGATCAAGAAAGGGCTTGCCGCGCAGACCGAGGCCGAGGCGGCGGGCAGGAAGCTGTGGGAAGTTCCCTACCTTCCGATCGACCCCGCCGACGTCGGCCGCACATACGAGGCCGTCATCCGGGTCAACAGCCAGTCGGGCAAGGGCGGCATCGCCTACCTGCTCGAGCGCGACTACGGACTCGCGCTGCCGCGCCTGCTGCAGATCGAATTCAGCCAGGTCATCCAGCAGATCACCGACGCTACCGGCAAGGAGCTGTCCGCAGCCGAAATTCACGCCGCGTTCGAGCGTGAATACTTGCGGGCGGCAGCCCCGATCGCGTATGTCGACCACCGGGCGCAGCACAGCGCTTCCGATGGCGCGATCGAGCATCTGACCGCGCGGCTCAGGATCGACGGCGTCGAGGCGGTGCTGTCCGGCGACGGCAACGGGCCGGTCGATGCCTTCATCCATGCGCTGCGCACCGCGACCGGGCTGGACGTGCACGTGCTCAACTACCACGAGCACGGTGTCGGCAGCGGCGAGGATGCGACGGCGGTCGCCTACGTGCAGCTGCGAGTCGGCGCTGACCGGACCTGCTACGGCGTCGGCCTCGATCCGAATATCGTCACCGCCACGCTGCGCGCGGTGATCAGCGCCACCAATCGCGCAGTCGAGCGCGGATGGGCGAGCTTGCCACACGCAAGACAGGTGGCGAATGCCTGACCACGGCGCCCGGGCCACGTCCGCGTAGCCCGAACGCATGCAGGCTTCGAGCAGCGGATCGCCGCCGCGCGCCGGCGAGCAGGCGGCGCTGCCGGCGTCGGTGCGCGTCGGATCCGCCGATCTGCCCTTCTGGCCGGGCGGACAGAGCGTCGCGTCGCTGTCGGCGCCGTTGATGGCGATCACGACATTCAATGATCACGCCGACTATCACCCGGCACTGATAGGCGCCGCGCTTTCGGCCGAAAACGATCCGCGCTTTCGGGGCGAAATGTTTCGTGGCGCCTGCGGCACCAAGGTGCGCAATATCCCGGGCTGGAACGACAGCTCCGCCGCACTGATCCACGGCCGCGCGCTGATGCTGGCCCACCACACGCTGTCGCGTAAGCCCGTGTACGCGGATGACAGCTGGGGCAGCATCTACCACACCGGCGACTATTGCATGCCGCACAGCCATTTGCGCTCCAATGCGAGCATCGTCTACATGCTCGATCCCGGCGACGACGACCCCGGCGAGCCGATGGCCGGCAAGCTCTGCTTCGCCGATGCGCGTATCCCCGTCTGCTGCCCGCACGAGCCGGGTCGTGTGACCCGGCATCTGATCCCTGCGATGACGCCGGGCACGATGATTATTTTCGCCAGCGACTACCTGCACAGCGTCAATCCCTACCGCGGACGGCGCCCGCGGATCACGCTGTCCTGGAATATCACCATCGAGCGGCTGCCCGGTCGGCCCGGGGAGGGGTGGGACAAGTAGCTTTGAGCCAACCGGCCCCCCCTCAAAGCGGGCGCGTTCTGGTATGATTTCCGCACTGCAACATAGATCTTCGGCAGCCGTTCGGACTTTGCGTCGAGCCGGTGTTCGCCGCAAAAAAGGAACCGTCGATGACCGCTCGCCAATACGGCCCGGGTATAGCGATTTCCGGCCCGGTCACCGCGGCCTACGCCGAGGTCCTGACGCCGGAGGCGCTGGCCTTTGTCGCCCGCCTGCAGCGAGCTTTCGGCGGCCGTCGCGACGAGTTGCTGGCTCACCGCGCCGACCGCCAGGCGCAGATCGACGCCGGCCGCCTGCCCGATTTTCTGCCCGAGACGCGCGCGATACGCGAGGCGAACTGGACCTGCGCTCCGGTGCCCGCGGACATCGAGGATCGCCGGGTCGAGATCACCGGCCCGGTCGACCGCAAGATGATCATCAACGCGCTCAATTGTGGCGCGAACGTCTTTATGGCGGACTTCGAGGACGCCAACACGCCGACCTGGGACAACAACATCCAGGGCCAGATCAACCTGCGCGATGCCGTGCGGCGCCAGATCGACTACGTAAGCGCGGATGGCAAGGCCTACCGGCTGGATGAGAAGACCGCCACGCTATTTGTGCGGCCGCGCGGCTGGCATCTGCCCGAAAAGCACGTCTTGATCGACGGCGCCGTGATCTCTGGCGCCATATTCGACTTCGGCCTGTATTTTTTCCATAACGCCATGGAGCTGATCGCTCGCGGCGCAGGGCCGTATTTCTATCTCCCGAAAATCGAGGGCCATCTCGAAGCGCGGCTTTGGAACGACATCTTCGTGCTGGCGCAGGACGAGCTCGGCGTGCCGCGCGCGACGATCAAGGCCACGGTGCTGATCGAGACGATCCTCGCGGCGTTTGAAATGGACGAGATCCTGTACGAGCTCCGCGAGCATTCTGCGGGCCTCAACTGCGGTCGCTGGGACTACATCTTTTCGTGCATCAAGAAGTTTCGCAACAATCGAGATTTCTGCCTGGCAGACCGTGCGCTGGTGACGATGACGACGCACTTCATGCGGTCGTACGCCGAGCTTTGCATCAAGACCTGCCATCGCCGGAACATCCACGCCATGGGTGGCATGGCCGCGCAGATTCCGGTGAAGAACGACGAGAAAGCCAACGCCGAGGCGTTCGCGCGCGTGAAGGCCGACAAGGAGCGCGAGGCGACCTATGGACACGACGGCACCTGGGTCGCGCATCCGGGGATGGTGCAGCTGGCCAAGGAGGCGTTCGACCGGCTGATGCCGACGCCCAACCAGATCGCATTGAAGAAACGCGACGATGTGAAAGTCAGCGCGGCTGACTTGCTGCGCTTCGAGCCCGAGACGCCGATCACCGAGGCGGGCCTGCGTCTCAACATCAATGTCGCCATCCAGTACATCGGCGCGTGGCTCGCCGGCCAGGGCGCTGTGCCGATCTACAACCTGATGGAAGATGCGGCGACGGCGGAGATCTCGCGCTCGCAGGTGTGGCAATGGATTCGCTCGTCGAAGGGCAAGCTCGACGACGGACGCACGATCACCAAGCCGATGGTCGCCGCGATGATCCCCGAGGAAATGAGCAAGATCCGGCAGCTGCTCGGCGGTGCTTTCGGCGAGGGTCGCTACGAGGAGGCCGGCGCGATTTTCGCCGACCTGGTCAACAACGATAACTTCGTCGAGTTCCTGACCCTGCCCGCGTACGAGCGCATCGACTAGGGGAGCGGGGCCCCGGGCCGGTCGGCACGACGCTCAGTCGATCCGGCAGGCGGTGTCGAAGGCGAGGCGAGGCGCGCGCGGGCGAAGCTTTGCCGGGTCGCCGTAGCCGAGGTTGCACAGAAAATTCGACTTGATCGTTCCGCCGGGAAAGAATTCGGCGTCGACCCTGGCATTGTCGAAGCCCGACATCGGTCCACAATCGAGGCCGAGCGCGCGCGCCGCCACGATCAGGTAGCCACCCTGCAGCGACCCGTTGCGGAACGCCGTGGTCCGGATCAGATCTGTCTTGCCGACGAATGTGCTGCGCACATCCGAATGTGGCGCGAGCAGCGGCAACTTTTCGTAGAATTCGAGATCGTACCCAATGATCGCCGTCGCCGGAGCCGCCATTGTCTGCCGGACGTTGCCGGCATCGAGCGCGGGTTCGAGACGCGCCTTGGCTTCAGGTGTCTTGACGAAGACTATTCGCGCCGGACAGCAATTGGACGAGGTCGGGCCCCACTTCATCAGCTCGTAGATCGCGCGCAAGGTTTCATCGCTTACCAACTGGTCGCGCCACGCGCGGTAGGTCCTGGCCGTGCGGAACAACTGGTCGAGTGCGGCGTCGTCTAGTTTCATTGCGTGCCTCGTTATCGACAGCTCGGCGTGATTCGGCAGGCTGGCCGGCGCAGTGTGCGGGATGGGGGAGCGGGCGCAAGCCGATTGACGGGGACTATCGAAAACATTGATTCAATCAATTGGACGTATGATAACCGCACGGGTAAATTCGTCTGCTCGCGGTTCGCAACCGCGTTTGGCTGTTGGCAGCATGTCCACATAAGGAGAATGCGATGAATCTCAAGGGCAGCAAGACTCACGACAACCTCAAGGCCGCCTTTGCCGGCGAATCGCAGGCAAATCGGCGCTATCTGTACTTCGCAAGCAAGGCCGACGTCGAGGGACAGAACGACATCGCCGCGGTCTTTCGCTCGACGGCGGAAGGCGAAACGGGACACGCCCACGGTCACCTCGATTACCTGTCCGGTGTCGGCGATCCGGCGACCGACCTGCCGATCGGATCGAGCCGGCTGAATCTGAAGGCGGCGATCGCAGGTGAGACGCACGAATACACCGACATGTATCCGGGCATGGCCAAGGCCGCACGCAGCGAAGGCTTCGAGGAAATCGCCGACTGGTTCGAGACGCTCGCCAAGGCGGAGCGATCGCATGCCAATCGTTTCCAGAAGGCTTTGGACGCGCTCGCCGATTGATCAACGGATTGGAGCGGCGCAACAGCCGCGCCGCTAAATCCACGGGTTATGCGTCCGGCGATCGCCGGATTCGGATTGCTCGGCAATGACGCGGCGCGACGCAATAAGTTTTCGACGTTCCGATGGCACGTAGTTTTTTGCTGATCGTCGCCGAGCAGTCTGTGTCCGGCGGCATCTACGCGACGAAACTGAAAGCCTGCAATGACCCAGCGCGAAGGCAGCCTCGAAGCGCCGATCCGACATCCGATCGATTGGAAGAATCCGGAGTATTACGACAAGGCGTCGGCCGACAGCGAGCTCGAGCGGATCTTCAACATCTGCCACGGCTGTCGCCGCTGCGTCAGCCTCTGCAATGCGTTTCCCACGCTGTTCGACCTGATCGACGAGGGCAAGACCGGCGAGATCGACGGTGTCGACCAGGCGGACTTCGGGAAGGTCGTCGATCAGTGCTATCTGTGCGATCTTTGCTACATGACCAAGTGTCCGTATGTCCCGCCGCATCCCTGGAACGTCGATTTTCCGCATCTGATGCTGCGCGCCAAGGCGCAGAAATTCAAACGAGGTGAGACGAATTTCCGCGATCGGCTGCTTACCGGCACCGACCGGCTTGGCAAGCTCGCGACGATACCGGTAGTCGTCCAGGCGGTGAACAAGGCCAACCGCACGCCGCTCGCGCGGAAGGCGATGGACCGTATGCTGGGCGTCCACCGCGATCGCCGGCTTCCGCCGTATGCGACACGGCGCTTCAACCGCTTGGCGCCCGATTCGAAAGACTGGCCGGTCAGGAACGGCGAGCGCACACCGGGGAAGGTGGCGATCTTTTCTACCTGCTACGTCAACTACAACGAGCCGGGCATCGGACTCGACCTCATCGCGATACTCGAGCACAACGAGATTCCGTACGCGATCGTGGAAAAGGAGGTTTGCTGCGGCATGCCCAAGCTGGAGCTTGGCGACTTCGACGCGGTGGAAAAGCTCAAGGCGACCAACATTCCGCAGCTGGCAGCGTACGCGCGCGAAGGTCATGCAATTCTCACGCCAGTGCCCTCCTGCACGCTGATGTTCAAGAGCGAGCTGCCGCTGCTGTTCAGCGGCGATGCGGAGGTCCAGGCCGTTTCCGATGCGATGTTCGATCCGTTCGAGTATCTGGTGCTGCGCGACAGGGACGGGCTGCTCAAAAAGGAGTTCAAGACCGGGCTTGGCAAGGTCAGCTATCACATTCCCTGCCACTCGCGCGTGCAGAACATCGGCCAGAAGACGCGCGAAGTGCTGGAATGGGTGCCGCAGACGACGGTGACCACCGTCGAACGTTGCAGTGGACATGACGGAACCTGGGGCGTCAAGACCGAGTTTTACCCGGCATCGATGAAGATCGGCAGGCCGGTGTTCCGGCAGATGGCGGAGGGCGATCCGGATTACATCAGCTCCGATTGCGCGATCGCCGGCCGGGCGATACTCCAGGGGATCGAGCAGGCGCGGCAGGCGACGCGCGCGCAGAAGGTGCATCCGCTGACCCTGATGCGCATCGCCTACGGTCTGCCGGGAACGATCGAGGACACGCGATGAAAAAGATCGAAGTGGAGCGCAAGCCGGGCATCACCCGCGAGAGCCTGCTGACGCTGGAGGCGTACGCGAGGACCCGAAACGAGTACCGCGCGAAGGTCATCGCGCACAAGAAGGACCGCACCGTACATCTGGGCGAGCACCTGACCTTGCTGTTCGAGGACGAGCTGACGGTACGCTATCAGATCCAGGAAATGCTCCGCATCGAGAAGACATTCGACGACGCCGGCATTCAGGACGAGCTCGACGCGTACAACCCGCTGGTGCCGGACGGCCACAACTGGAAGGCGACACTGCTGGTCGAGTACGAGGATGTCGACGAGCGCAAGGTGGCGCTGACCAAGCTCAAGGGCATCGAGGACAGGGTCTGGGTGCAGGTCGAGGGCGCGGCGCGCGTCTACGCGATTGCCGACGAAGACCTGGAACGCGAGAACGACACCAAGACCTCGTCGGTCCATTTCGTCCGCTTCGAGTTGACACCGGAAATGATCGCCGCGGCCAAATACGGCGTCGGCGTCTCGATCGGCGTCGACCACCCTGCTTACACGTTTACCTTGTCCGCGATTTCCGACGCGACGCGACGCGCGCTGGTCGCCGATCTAGCCTAGCCGGCACGCCGATCCGGCCGTGGGCTTCGGGTGCGCCCGTTACGAGCGGTCTCCGGTCGCGTCTTCGGCAGGCAAGCCTGCGCCGGGCGCGCCGCCGATACGGAGCTCCCAGGCGTCGCGGGTGATGCCGCGCACGCAGAAGGCCTCGATGCGCCCGCGATGGTCACGCTCGACGGTGCGCAGCAGCGCAAACCCGCACTTTTCCAGGACCCGCCCGGAGGCGGCATTGCGCTCGAGGTGCGCGGCGGTAAGCGCCTCGCAATCCAGATAGCCAAACGCGAGGGCGGTGATGGCCATCGTCGCGGCAGTCGCATAACCGCGGCCCCAGAAAGGCCGACCGATCCAGTACCCGATGTTGTCGTTGTCTGCGTCAGCCAGAGGACGCAGCACGATCGCGCCGACGAGGGTCGATCCCGCCGCGGTGGCGATCGCATACGCGTATTCTCTTCCGAGCTCGCGGTCGGCATCGTGGCTAGCGATCCACGCCGCGGCTGCGCCGGGAGGATACGGATGCGGAATCGAGGACGTCGGCTCGGCGACTTCGGCGTCGGCCGCCAGCGCCTGCACGCGCGGCGCATCGGCAGGCGCGAACGATCGCAGCAGGACGGGATGCGAACTGACGCGTTCGGGCAGCAACTAGGCTCTGTCAGTCGCGGAAATTGCCGAACTGCAGCGGAAAATCGGTGATCGACTTCTTGACCGCCGCGATCGCGCTCTGCAATTCGTCGCGCTTGGCGCTGGATACGCGGACGGCATCGCCCTGGATGCTCGCCTGCACCTTTAGCTTGCTGTCCTTGAGCATCTTGACGATCTTTTTCGAAAGCTCCTGCTCGACCCCGACGCGTATCGTCACGACTTGCTTCACCTTGTCGCCGCTCATTTTTTCGCTCTTGCCGAATTTCAGCGAGCGCACGTCGACGCCGCGCCTGGTGAGCTTGCCGAGCAACACATCGGTCACCTGCTTGAGCTTGAAATCGTCATCGGCGAACAGCGTCAGCTCCTTCTCCTTGTGCTCGACCCGCGCATCTGAGCCCTTGAAGTCGAAACGCGTCGAAATTTCCTTGTTGGCCTGGTCGACGGCATTCCTGACTTCGACCTGATTCACCTCGGAAACGATGTCGAACGACGGCATGGCTTACCTCCTGCGCGCGAGCTTCGCCTCGATTCGTAGGCGCAAGGCGTTGAGCTTGATGAATCCGGCCGCGTCCTTCTGATCGTAGGCGCCGCGGTCGTCCTCGAACGTGGCGATCGTCGTGTCGAACAGCGAATCGGTCCTCGACTCGCGGCCGACGACGTCGACGTTGCCCTTGTACAGCTTTACGCGGACCGACCCATTGACCGCCGCCTGCGACGCGTCGATCATCGTCTGCATCATTTTCCGTTCGGGCGACCACCAGTAGCCGTTGTAGATCAGGCTCGCGTAGCGCGGCATCAGATCGTCCTTCAGGTGGGCGACTTCGCGGTCGAGGCAGATCGATTCGATCGCGCGATGGGCGCGCAGCATGATCGTGCCACCCGGCGTTTCGTAGCAGCCGCGCGACTTCATGCCGACATAGCGATTCTCGACCAGGTCGAGCCTGCCGATCCCGTGTCCGCCTCCGATCCGATTGAGCTCGGAGAGAACGTTCGCCGCGGTCATCTTTTTTCCATCGAGCGTGACGATGTCGCCGCGCTCGTATTCGAGCTCCAGATATTGCGGCTTGTCGGGCGCCTTTTCCGGCGACACCGTCCAGCGCCACATGTCCGCCTCGGGCTCGCGGGCCGGGTCCTCGAGCGCCCGGCCCTCGTAGCTGATGTGCAGCAGGTTGGCGTCCATCGAGTACGGGCTGCCGCCGGCCTTGTGCTTCATCTCGATCGGAATACCATGCGCCTCGGCGTAGGCGAGCAGCTTTTCGCGCGAGCTCAGGTCCCATTCGCGCCACGGCGCGATGACGCGTATGTCCGGCTCGAGCGCGTAGTAGCCAAGCTCGAAGCGCACCTGGTCGTTGCCCTTGCCAGTGGCGCCGTGCGACACGGCATCGGCGCCCGTCTCGCGCGCGATCTCGATCTGGCGCTTCGCGATCAGCGGACGCGCGATCGACGTCCCGAGCAGGTATTCGCCTTCGTAGATCGCGTTGGCGCGGAACATCGGAAAGACGAAGTCGCGCACGAACTCCTCGCGCAGGTCGTCGATGTATATCTGCCTGACGCCGGCGGCGGCGGCCTTGGCGCGCGCCGGCGCCAGCTCCTCGCCCTGGCCGATGTCGGCGGTGAAGGTGACGACTTCGCAACCGTAGGTGTCCTGCAGCCATTTCAGGATCACCGACGTGTCCAGGCCGCCCGAATAGGCGAGAACCACTTTCTTTACGTCATGCATCGGCGCTGCCTAGTCGATCCTGGCGCCGGTCTTGGCGATCACCGGAGCCCATTTGTCGGAATCGCTCTTGATCAGCCGGGCGAAGTCCCCGGGTGTCCCCCCGATCAGCTCGAATCCCTGTGCATTCAGCTTCGATTTGACCTCGGGATCCTTGAGGATCGCGTTGATCTCGACGTTCAGCCGTTGCACGATCGCCGCGGGCGTCGCCGCCGCGACCAGGACGCCGTTCCAGGCCAGCGCCTCGAAGCCCGGATAGCCGGCTTCGGCGATGGTCGGGATCTCGGGACTGAGCGCGAACCGCTTAGCGGTGGTCACCGCCAACGCGCGCAACTTGCCTGCCTGGATCTGCGCCTGCAGCGGCGGCATGACGGCGAACATCATCTGCGTCTCGCCCTGGATCGTCGCGGTCACGGCGGGTGGCGATCCGTTGAAAGGCACGTGGATGATATCGATGCCGGCCTCGGACTTCAAAAGCTCCATCGTCAGATGCGACGAGCTGCCGTTGCCGACCGACGCGTAATTGAGCTTGCCGGGGTTCGCCTTCGCATACGCGACCAGCTCCTTGACCGAGTGGATAGGCAGCGCCGCGTTGATCGCCAGTACGTTCGGCTGGCTGGAAGTGATGATCACCGGAGCGAGATCTTTTTGCGGATCGTACGGCAGCTTCGAATACAGATGCGGACCGAACGACAGCGGGCCGTTGAACGAGATCACCATCGTGTAGCCGTCGGGGGCCGACTTGGCGACCAGGTCGGTCGCCAGCGTCCCGCCGGCGCCGGGACGGTCGTCGACGACGATCGGCTGTCCGAGCCGGTCCTTGAGCTTGTCGCCGATGATCCGCGCCAGCACGTCGAGCGAGCTTCCCGCCGGCGCGGGAACGATGAACTTGATCGGCTTCTCCGGCCAGGCTTGCGCACCTGCGCCGGATGCGGCGAGCGTTGCGCCGGCGGCGATCGCGGCGAACACCAAACGCGAAAGCGACATCATCGTAGCTCCTTGATGGGACGCGCGACCCGGACGGGGCCGATCACGACTGATCCGCGGCGTCGACGCGCCCGCAAACCAGATACTCCAGCAACGCTTTCTGCGCGTGCAGCCGATTTTCCGCTTCGTCCCAGACGACGCTTTGCGGCCCGTCGAGCACATCGGCCGCAACTTCTTCACCGCGATGCGCGGGCAGACAGTGCATGAAAAGCGCGTCGGGCTGCGCGCGCGACATCATCGCCGCGTCGACCTTCCACCGTGCGAAGTCCTGGCGCCGCCGGTCGTTCTCCGCCTCGAAGCCCATGCTGGTCCAGACGTCGGTCGTGACCAGATGCGCGCCGGCGCACGCTTCGACAGGGTCCGAGAACGACTGGTAGTGACGATTGCTGCGGGCGTCCGCGCCGCGGGGATCGACTTCATAGCCGGGCGGCGTCGACACGCGAATGGCGAAGTCGAACACCGCCGCCGCCTGCAGCCATGTGTTGCATACGTTGTTGGAATCGCCGACCCACGCGACGGTCTTGCCCTGTATCGAGCCGCGGTGCTCGATGAAGGTGTAGATGTCGGCCAGGATCTGGCATGGGTGATATTCGTTGGTCAGCCCGTTGATCACCGGCACGCGCGAATGCGCGGCGAAGCGCTCGATGATCGGCTGCTCGAACGTGCGGATCATCACGACGTCGACCATCCGCGAAATGACACGGGCGACGTCTTCGATCGGCTCGCCGCGCGAGAGCTGCGTATCGCCGCGATTCAGGTTGATCGCGATGCCGCCGAGCTGGTTCATTCCCGCCTCGAACGATACCCGCGTGCGGGTGGACGCCTTTTCGAACACCATGGCCAGCGTCCGGTCGCGCAGCGGCTGATAGATTTCGTAGCGCTTGAATCGATCCTTGATCCACCGGGTGCGGGCGAACAGGTAGTCGAGCTCGTCGCGGCTGAAATCCTTGAGCTGCAGGAAATGCTTCGGAACCATGCGGTCTGGAGCGACACCGGGCCCGCTTAAAGTCGGGTTGCCGGAGTCGAAGTGCCATTAAAACAAGATTTTAGCACAAGGCGGCTCGACCCTCAGTCGCAAAAAAAGAGCGCCTGGCAGGCGCTCCTGTTCGGCGTCATTCCGGGAGCCGCTAGGGCAGGGCCTTGATCGCCTGAGCGAGGCGCGCCTTGCTGCGCGATGCCGTGTTCTTGTGCACGACCTTCTTGTCGGCGATGCGATCAATCACCGATTGCTGGGCCTGCAATTCCTTGGTAGCCGCGGCCTTGTCGCCGGCGCCGATCGCCTTCCTGACTTTCTTGATCGCGGTGCGCAGCGACGACTTGAGGCTCGCGTTGCGTTGCCGCGTTGCCTCGGCTTGCCGGGCGCGCTTGCGCGCTTGGGCGGTATTGGCCATGTTGACGAAATCCTTGGTTGCTTGTTGAGGCTGGGTTGGGTCTTGGTAAGCTGGTTTCCGGCGGCGTTCAGCGCTTGCTGGAGCCGTCGAAAAAGACCGGGCATAATAGCGATTTTCCGCGATTCGCGCAAGCCGAATCGCGCTCTTGTGGCAGGACCCTTCGACACTGGACCCGAGAGCCGACCGCGCTCACAGGCGGGCAGCCGGCATCGGTCCGGTCATCCCTCCGAAACGACTCTTGCCAAAAATGACTTCGTCTTCGCGCACCCTGTCCGCAGATCGCCCGCCTTGCTGACGCTTTCCGCGCAAGTGTCGCTGGCTCTCGCATGAATCTGCTGAGGACGCTCTCCGCCGTCAGCGCGCTGACCTTGCTCTCGCGCATCACCGGCCTGATGCGCGAGAGCATCAAGGCCGTCGGTTTCGGCGCCGGCTTGCAGATGGATGCCTTCGAAGCGGCATTCCGCTTGCCGAACATACTGCGCCGCATGTTCGCCGAGGGCGCGTTCTCGCAGGCGTTCGTGCCGATTCTCGCCGAGTACAAGCGCTCGCGCGGCGAGGACGCGACCCGCGACCTGGTCGGAAAAGTCGGATCGGTGCTGGCGGTCACCCTGATTGCCGTATCGGTGTTCGGCATCGTCGCAGCGCCCTGGCTGGTCTACATCCTGGCCGGCAGCTTCGTGCGGACGCCGGGCAAGGTAGAGCTGACGACGGTGCTGATACGCATCATGTTTCCGTACGTGCTGTTCGTGTCGCTGGTCTCGCTGGCCGGCGGCGTGATGAACGTCTATCGCCACTTCGCGATCCCGGCGTTCACGCCGGTGCTGCTCAATGTCGCGATCATCGCCGCTGCCGTTTTTGTCGCTCCGCACGTCGACCCGCCGATCGTCGCGCTGGCCATCGGCGTGTTTGTCGGCGGCGTCGCGCAGCTGCTGTTTCAGCTGCGCCCGCTGGCCAAGCTCGGCATGCTGCCTGCGTTCAGGCTCGACTGGCGAGACGAAGGCGTGCGCCGCGTTCTGCGCGCGATGGGGCCGGCAGTGCTCGGGGTGTCTGCGTCGCAGATTTCGACTCTGATCAACACCCAGCTCGCCGCTTATTTGGGCGACGGACGGATTTCGTGGATCACGTATGCCGACCGGCTGATGGAATTCCCCAGTGCGCTGCTCGGTGTCGCGCTGGCGACGATCCTGCTGCCCAATCTCTCCAAGCATCACCACGATGCGAATGACGCCCAGTACCGCGAGCTGCTCGACTGGGGTCTGCGGCTGACCTTCCTGCTCGCCCTGCCGGCGGCGCTGGCGCTGGCTCTGCTCGCCGTGCCGCTGATTTCAACGCTCTATCAGTATGGCCGCTTTACCGCCGTCGACGTTTGGCAGACGCGCGCCGCGCTGCTCGGATACAGCGTCGGCCTCCTGGGCCTGATCGCGGTCAAAATCCTGGCCCCGGGCTTTTATGCGCGGCACGATATGCGGACGCCGGTGCGAATAGCGTTCGTTACATTGCTGGTGTCGCAGACGATGGCGGTAATCCTGATGTTTCAGATCGGCCACGCCGGGCTGACGCTGTCGATTTCGCTCGGCGCGTGCTTGAACGCCGCGCTGCTCTATCGCGCGATGCGGCGGCGCGACGTTTACCGACCGCTGCCTGGCTGGGGCCGCTTCCTTTGGCGCGTCGCCGCCGCGCTCTGCGTGCTGGGCGCGGTTCTGTGGTGGACGGCAGGGGAAGACGCATTCTGGCTGGCGGCGGGGCTGTGGGCGAAAATCGGGCGGCTCGGCATGATCATCGCCGCGGGCGCGGTCGCCTACTTGGGCAGCCTGTGGCTGGTAGGATTCCGTCTCGCGGACTTCAACCGTCGCGAGGGCTAGCCTAGTTGCTGCCGCCGGTCTTGCGGTACGGGCATTTCGGCCGCGTGCATTCGGCGTACAGGTAGAGCGCGTGCTCGCTGATCTCGAATCCGCGCTCTCGCGCAATCCTGGTCTGCCGCTTCTCGATTTCGGCGTCGAAGAATTCCTCCACGCGCCCGCATTGCAGGCAGACCAGATGATCGTGGTGCCCGCCCTGGTTCAATTCGAACACCGCCTTGCCGCTTTCGAAATGATGACGGACCAGCAATCCGGCCTGCTCGAACTGCGTCAGCACGCGATAGACGGTCGCGAGCCCAACGTCGAGGCCCTCGGCCAGCAGCTTCCGATACACATCTTCGGCAGTCAGATGACGCACCGGGCTCTGCTCGAAAAGATTGATGATCTTCAGGCGCGGCAATGTCGCCTTGAGGCCGGCGTTCTTGAGGTCGTGCGGCGTGGACATGGAGGCGCTGGGCCCGTCGAGGCAGGGGTGCTCTTATGATATAGTCTTCGATCGTTTTTTGGCAGTGAAAGACCCTTCCCGCATGCGCGCCAACCTATTCGCCGCCGGCCTCGCGCTGCTGATGGCCGGCTGCACCTGGATTCCGAGCCTGGGCGTCTACAAGCTCGACATCAACCAGGGCAATTACATCACCCAGGACCAGGTCGACAAGCTGAAGATCGGACAGACGCGCCAGCAGGCGCGCCTGGCGCTCGGCACACCGCTGGTGTCCGATGCCTTCCACGCCAACCGCTGGGACTATCTCTACGAGTTCAATCGGCAGGGACGCACGCTGGAGCACCGGCGCTTCACCGTCTACTTCGTCGACGACAAGGTGGCGCGCTGGGAAGGCGACGAAATGCCACCGTCTCCGGCCCAGGTCGCCCGCGCAGGCGGCGGAGACGCGGCGCTCGACAAATCGCTGAGCACCGCGCCCAAGACCAGCGAGGACAACTGGCTGTCGGCGTGGCTGCGGAAGATGGGCTGGTGGAAGTAGCCGCGCGGCCGGTCCGCGTCGCAATTGCGGGCACCGGTGGACGCATGGGCCAGACGCTGGTCGCAGCGATCGTCGCCCAGCATGACATCAAGCTGGCCGCTGCGCTGGAGGTCGCCGGCAGTCCGTTGCTGGGCCACGACGCCGGCGGGCCTCTCGGGCAAGCCACCGGGATCATGGTCGGCTCCGATGTCGGCGCTGCGCTGCGTGGCGCCGACGTCCTGATCGACTTTACCCGGCCGGCGGCGACGGTTGCCCATGTCAACGCCTGCGCCGAGGCCGGCGTTGGCGCGGTGATAGGCACGACGGGACTCAGCGAGGCCGACAAAAAAGCGCTGGCCGACGCGGCCCGAAAGATTCCGCTGGTCTACGCACCGAACATGAGCATCGGCGTCAATGTGCTGCTCAAACTGGTCGCGCTTGCCGCACAGCGCCTGGGCGGCGATTACGACGTCGAGATCGTCGAAATGCACCATCGGCACAAGGTCGATGCGCCCTCGGGCACCGCGCTGCAGCTCGGTGAAGCGGCAGCTGCGGCGCTGGGCCGCGACCTCAAGACCGACGCCGTATTCGCGCGCGACGGTGTGATCGGCGAGCGGAAGCCGGGCGCGATCGGGTTCGCGACGCTGCGCGGCGGCGACGTCGTCGGCGATCACACGGTGGTATTTGCGGGGCCCGGCGAGCGCATTGAGCTCGCCCACAAAGCGTCGTCGCGCACGACGTTCGCGCATGGTGCGCTGCGCGCGGCACGGTTTGTCGCGGCGCAGCGCGCCGCCAACGCGCCGGGCCTGTACCACATGCGGGACGTCCTCGGTCTCGACTGACGGCGCCGTGCCCTCGACGCATCCTTTCGACCTGACCGGGCGGTTGGCGCTCGTCACCGGGGGTGGCAGCGGGCTCGGGCTCGCGATCGCACGCGGGCTCGCCGCCGCCGGAGCTCGCATCGTCCTCAACGGGCGCAATCGCGCCAAGCTCGAGGCGGCCGCCGCGTCGCTCGAGCGCGACGGCGGCGGGAGCGGCGGCACCGCGGTCGCGCCGTTCGATGTGGCGGACGCCGACGCCGTTGCCGCAGGCATCGCCGCGATCGAGCGCGACTTCGGCGCGCTCGACATCGTCGTCAACAACGCGGCGACGAACAAGCGAGCGCCGCTGGACGAATTCACGCCTGACGAGTGGCACAGACTCCTGGCCGCGAATCTCGACGGCCCGTTTTACGTCTCGCGCAGCGTGATGACTGGAATGAAAGCGCGCCGACGCGGCAAGATCATCAATATCTGCTCGCTGGCGAGCGAGATCGGCCGCCCGAATATCGTGCCGTACGCGACCAGCAAGGGCGGCCTTCAAATGTTGACCCGCGCGCTCGCAGTCGAGCTCGCGCCATCCAACGTGCAGGTCAACGGTATCGCTCCGGGTTTTTTCAAGACGGACATGAACGCGCCGCTGATCGCCGATGCCAAGTTTTCCGCCTGGGTCGCGTCGCGCACGCCGGCCGGACGCTGGGGCGAGCCACCCGAAATCGCCGGCGCCGCGGTATTCCTCGCCTCCGGCGCCGCGGACTACGTCACCGGGCACGTGCTGTTCGTCGACGGCGGATTCAGCGTCGCGTATTAGCGGCACGTTTGAACGACTCGCGTGGCTAGGGTATAATTTCCGGCCTTCAGAGCGGGGAAGGCTAAGAGGCCTTCCCCGCTTCGCACGTCTGGACCCGCTTTCGAGAAACTGTGCCGTGACTTCCGCCTCCGTCCCTGCGATCCTGGCGCTTGCCGACGGCAGCTTGTTTCGCGGGCGCGCGATCGGCGCGACCGACTCGACCGAAGGCAGCGTCGGCGAAGTCGTGTTCAACACTGCGATGACCGGGTACCAGGAAATCCTGACCGACCCTTCGTACGCCGGCCAGATCGTCACGCTGACCTATCCGCATGTGGGCAACACCGGCGTCAATCCGGAAGACGTCGAATCCCGGCGCGTTTTTGCCGCCGGGCTAGTGATCCGCGACCTGCCGCGCATGGTCAGCAACTGGCGCAGCACCCAGGACTTGTCGTCCTATTTGCGCGACGCGGGCGTCCTCGGCATCTGCGACATCGATACGCGAAAGCTCACCCGTACGCTGCGCGAGAACGGCGCGCAGAACGGCTGCGTTATAGCTCGCAGCGGGCGGGGAGATGCTGCAGCCGAGGCGATCGCCCGCGCCCGCGCGGCGCCGTCGATGTCGGGACTCGATCTGGCCAAGGTAGTCAGCTGCGACGCGCCGTACGACTGGAGCGGCGGCAGCTGGGCGCTCGGCAGCGGCTATCGGATGCGTCAGGGCAATCGGTTCCACGTAGTCGCTTACGACTACGGGATCAAGCACAACATCCTCCGTCTGCTGGCCGATCGCGGCTGCCGCCTCACCGTCGTTCCTGCGCAGACTCCGGCGCGCGACGCGCTGGCGCTGCAGCCCGACGGCATCTTCCTGTCCAATGGACCCGGCGATCCCGAGCCGTGCACCTATGCGATCGAGGCGATCCGCGAATTCCTCGCAGCGGGCATGCCGACGTTCGGCATCTGCCTCGGTCATCAGCTGCTAGGGCTCGCCTGCGGCGCGAAAACGATCAAGATGAAGTTCGGCCATCACGGCGCCAACCATCCGGTGCTCGACAAGGACACCGGGCAGGTGCTGATCACCAGCCAGAACCACGGTTTCGCCGTCGACGCCGCGACCTTGCCGCCCAACGTGCGAGTCACGCATGTGTCGCTGTTCGACGGCAGCCTTCAGGGCATCGAGCTAACCGACAAGCCGGCGTTCGGCTTCCAGGGCCACCCCGAAGGAAGCCCCGGACCGCATGACCTGGCATTTCTGTTCGATCGCTTCACGCGGATGATGGAGCGGCACGCGGTCAAGGCCGTTAGCGCATGAACGAGGCGGGAGCTTGAAGACCCGAAGGGCCGTGGCCGAGCGAGTGCGCGTGGGCCGACACGCAGATGTTGCCCGTTCGCGCGGCACGGAGGCCGGCGCATGAGCGCCCTGAAGGAAGGCGACGCCGCGCGCGTGGTGAATACGGCGCTGTCGGAGAGCGCCGACGCGCTGCAGGCGTTGCGCGGCGACGCGACGGCGCTCGCCGCGATCGCGCGCGCTGCGGCATTGATCGTCGACGCATTCGGCCGCGGCGGCCGCGTGTTCAGTTGCGGCAACGGCGGCTCGATGTGCGATGCGATGCATCTGGCCGAAGAGCTGTCCGGCCGTTTTCGCGGCAACCGCAAGGGCTTGCCCGCGCAGGCGATCAGCGACGCCGGCTACCTTTCCTGCGTGGCCAACGACTTCGGCTACGACGCGGTGTTCGCCCGGTATCTCGAAAGCCACGCCCGCGCCGGAGACGTCCTGGTCGCGATCAGCACCAGCGGGACGAGCAAGAACGTGCTGGCGGCAGCCGGCGCCGCCGCAACGATCGGAATGCAGACGATCGTTCTCACCGGACGCAGCGGGTCGCCGCTCGCGGCAGCCGCCGACTGCGCGATATGCACGCCGGCGGGTCGCTACGCCGATCGCGTGCAGGAGCTGCACATCAAGGTGATACACATCCTGATCGAGCTGATCGAGCGCGATCTCTTTCCCGAGAATTACGCCGCCGCGCGCTGAACTCCAAAGCCACGATGCCCAAGCGCACTGACGTCGAGTCGATCCTGATCATCGGCGCCGGCCCGATCATCATCGGCCAGGCCTGCGAGTTCGACTATTCGGGAGCGCAGGCGTGCAAGGCACTGCGCGAGGAAGGCTATCGCGTGATCCTGGTCAACTCGAATCCCGCGACGATCATGACCGACCCGGACATGGCCGATGCGACCTACATCGAGCCGATCACCTGGCCGATGGTCGCGAAGATCATCGAAAAAGAGCGACCCGACGCACTGTTGCCGACGATGGGCGGACAGACGGCGCTCAATTGCGCGCTCGACCTCGCGCGCGAGGGCATCCTGACCCGGTTCGACGTCGAGCTGATCGGCGCGACCAAGAAGGCGATCGACAAGGCCGAGGATCGCGAAAAATTCAAGGCTGCGATGACGCGCATCGGGCTTGGCTCGGCGCGCTCGGGCATCGCGCACGATCTCGAGCAGGCGCTGGAAGTGCAGGCGGACATCGGCTTCCCGGCGGTTATCCGGCCGTCGTTCACGCTGGGCGGCACCGGCGGCGGCATCGCCTACAACAAGGACGAATTCGTCGAAATGTGCAAGCGCGGACTCGCCAGCTCGCCGACGCACGAGCTGCTGATCGAGGAATCGCTGCTCGGCTGGAAAGAGTTCGAGATGGAGGTGGTTCGCGACCGAAAGGACAACTGCATCATCGTCTGCTCGATCGAGAACGTCGACCCGATGGGCGTGCACACTGGAGACTCGATCACCGTCGCGCCGGCGCAGACCTTGACCGACAAGGAATACCAGATCATGCGCAACGCGTCGATCGCGGTCCTGCGCGAGATCGGCGTCGACACCGGCGGATCGAACGTGCAGTTCGCGATCAACCCCGACGACGGGCGCATGATCGTCATCGAGATGAATCCGCGCGTGTCGCGCAGCTCGGCGCTGGCGTCGAAGGCGACCGGCTTCCCGATCGCGAAGATCGCGGCCAAGCTCGCCGTCGGGTACACGCTCGACGAATTGAAGAACGACATCACCGGCGGACAGACTCCGGCCTCGTTCGAGCCGACGATCGATTACGTCGTGACCAAGGTTCCGCGCTTCGCCTTCGAGAAGTTCAAGCAGGCCGACGACCGGCTGACGACGCAGATGAAATCGGTCGGCGAGGTGATGGCGATCGGCCGCACGTTCCAGGAATCGCTGCAAAAGGCGCTGCGCGGGCTGGAGAGCGGGGTAGATGGCTTCAATCTCAAGACCGTCGATCCCGACACGATCGCCGACGAGCTTGCCTACCCGCGCGCCGAGCGCCTGTGGTACGTCGCGGACGCGCTGGCGATCGGTATGCCGCTGGAGGAGGTGTACGCGCACACCAAGATCGACCGCTGGTTCCTGTCGCAGATCAAGGAGATCGTCGACACCGAGCTCGCGATCGAAAAGCGCGTTCTCGACGATTTCGACGCCGACGAGTTGAGGTCGCTGAAGCGGATGGGGTTTTCCGATCGCCGCCTCGCGCATCTGTGGAAGAAAAGCGAAGCCGACGTGCGCGCCCGCCGTCACGGCTTCGGCATACGACCGGTGTACAAGCGCGTCGACACCTGCGCAGCGGAATTCTCGACGCGGACCGCCTACATGTACTCCACCTACGAGGAAGAGTGCGAGGCGCATCCGACCGGCCGCCGCAAGGTGATCGTGCTGGGCGGCGGACCGAACCGGATCGGGCAGGGCATCGAGTTCGACTACTGCTGCGTGCATGCGGCGCTGGCGCTGCGCGAAGACGGTTACGAGACGATCATGGTCAACTGCAATCCCGAGACCGTGTCGACCGACTATGACACTTCCGACCGTCTCTATTTCGAGCCGCTGACCCTGGAGGATGTGCTCGAGATCGTGCACGTCGAAAAGCCGCTCGGCGTGATCGTGCAATACGGCGGCCAGACGCCGCTCAAGCTCGCGCGCGATCTCGAGGCGAACGGTGTGCCCATCATCGGCACGACGCCCGACATGATCGACATGGCCGAGGACCGCGAGCGATTCCAGCAGATGCTGCATCGGCTGGGCTTGCGCCAGCCACCGAACCGCACGGCGCGCACCGAAGCAGACGCGCTCAAGGCGGCCGAGGAGATCGGCTATCCGCTGGTGGTCAGGCCCTCGTACGTGCTCGGCGGCAGGGCGATGGAAATCGTGCACGAGCAGCGCGATCTCGAGCGCTACATGCGAGAGGCCGTCAAGGTGTCGAACGATTCGCCGGTGCTGCTCGACCGGTTCCTGAACGATGCGCTCGAGATCGACGTCGACGCGCTGGCCGATGATGACGGCGGCGTCAAGGCGGTCGTCATCGGCGGCATCATGGAGCACGTCGAGCAGGCCGGTGTGCACTCGGGCGATTCGGCATGCACGTTGCCGCCGTTCTCGCTCTCGCCTCAACTGCAGGACGAGCTGCGCCGGCAGACGGTCGCGATGGCGCATGGGCTCGAAGTGGTCGGCCTGATGAACGTCCAGTTCGCGATCCAGTTTCCGCAGGGAAGCGACGGCGAGGGCGTCGTGTACGTGCTCGAAGTCAATCCTCGCGCGTCGCGCACCGTCCCCTATGTGTCGAAGGCGACCGGAAGGCCGCTGGCCAAGATCGCCGCGCGCTGCATGGTCGGCCAGTCGCTTGCGAGCCAGGGCATAACGCGCGAAATCGTGCCGCCGTATTTTTCGGTCAAGGAAGCGGTGTTTCCGTTCATCAAGTTTCCCGGCGTCGATACGATCCTAGGACCGGAAATGAAGTCCACCGGCGAAGTGATGGGCGTCGGCGAATCGTTCGCCGAGGCATTCGTCAAGTCGCAGCTCGCCGCCGGCGTGCGCCTGCCCCGGAGCGGCAAAGTGTTCGTCAGCGTCAGGAACCCGGACAAACCGCGCGCGATCGAAGTTGCGCGCATCCTGGCCGCCCTGGGCTTCACCCTCGTGGCCACGCGCGGCACGGCGGCCGCGCTCGCGGCCGCGGGCGTCCCGGTGTCAGCGGTCAACAAGGTCGCCGAAGGCAGGCCGCACATCGTCGACATGCTGCTCAACGATGAAATCGCGCTGGTGATCAACACGGTCGAGGAAAAGCGCAGCGCCATCCAGGACAGCTACGCGATACGGCGCGCGGCGCTCAACGACCAGATCCCGACCTATACGACGATGGCGGGCGCGCGCGCGGCGGCGCTGGGCATCCAGGAGATGCGGGAGCTGGTGCCCTATTCGATGCAGGCTCTGCAGCAGCGGTTGCACTAGAAACGAGAATGTCATTATGAGCAAGACTCCATTGACGAGGTCCGGCGCCGAAAAGCTCAAGGAGGAGCTGCGCCGGCTGAAGACTGTCGACCGGCCAGCCGCGATCGTTGCGATCGCCGAAGCGCGATCGCATGGGGATCTGTCGGAAAATGCCGAGTACGACGCTGCCAAGGACCGGCAGGGCTTCCTCGAGGTGCGGATCAGGGATATCGAGACGATGCTTGCGCAGGCACAGATCGTCGACCCGGCCCAGATCGATGCCGACGGCCGCGTCGTGTTCGGCGCGACCGTCGACCTCGAGGACCATGCGTCCGGGGACCGCGTCTGCTATCAGATCGTCGGTGACGACGAGGCCGACATCAAGGCGGGCAAGATATCGGTCAACTCTCCGATCGCGCGTGCGCTGATCGGCAAGCACGCCGGCGACACCGCCGAGGTAAAGGCGCCGGCGGGCCTGCGCGAATACGAGGTGCTTGCCGTTCGCTACGTCTGACGGCGGGCGCCAAGCGCTCGCCGCTGCGCCTACTTGTTGCGGCCGGTCACCAGCAGCACAACGCCGACGACGATCGCGCCGACGCTGGCCCAGAGCGGGATGTCGACCGTTTCCTTGTCCTTGACCGAAAGCGTCAGCGGCCCGACGTTGGCCGTGTGCGTTTCCTTGGTATAGCTGAAGGTTCCGTAGGCCAGGCCGAGAACGCCGGCAACGATCAGGATGATAGCGAGGATCTTGACGGGGCCCATGCATTACTCCGGAGATTGAAGAGGTTCAGCCGCTGCCGCGGCGGCGACGTGCGCGCTCGCCCGAAGGCTTCGCGGCGGGCGGCCGCGCGGCGCCGGAAGCGGGGGGTCGTGCGGTAGTGCGTGCCGTCGGCGTTCGCGGACGGCGGGCTTGCGGCGTGGATTTGGCCATGGTCTTGTTCGTTGGACGGGCTGCGGGGCGCCGTTTACCGCGCGGCTCGCCCGGAGCCGGCTCGCGGGCGCGCCGGGCGCCGGCACTGCGCGACGCATCCTTCGGCCGAGGCACCGCGGCGGGCGGCTTCTCGGGTCCCTGGCGCCACAGGACCAAGAGCTTGCCGATGTGCTGGACCGGCGTTGCGTCCAGAGCTGCGCAGATGCGTTGCAGCATTGCGTCGCGCTCATCGCGCAGGTCGCTGAACACCCGAACCTTGATCAGCTCGTGCGCGAGAAGATTGACGTCGAGCTCGTGCAGCACCGCCGGAGTCAGCCCATGCTGACCGATGCTCACCACCGGGTGCAGGTGGTGCGCCTTGGCGCGCAGCGCCCGGCGTCGGGCAGGAGCCAGCGTTTCCATCGGCGCATTCTATCCGATCGCCGCTGGAATCGCGGACGCCGGCCGCAAGGCGACCTGCGGCGGGCGTCAGGTGCCGCAGCGCGCTTCCGCTTTAGCGGGCGCGCAGTAGCCGGGCGGCCTTGGCGACCGACTTCGGCTTCACCCAGAAGATCGCGCCGTATCGGCCCGCTCCTGCGGTGACCGCATCCATCGCAGTGACGTTGATCTTCGCCGCCGCCAACGTGTCCAGCAACCTGGTCATCGCGCCGACGCGGTCGGTGCCCTGCACCAGGAAACCGGTCTTCCTGGCACTCAAGTCGAGACCGAGCTTCCGCGCGGCGCGGCGCAGCGCCGCGCTGCTTTCCGGAATCAGATCGAGCTGCCCTTTGCTGCCATTGGGAAATCCGGAAAACGCGAGCAGGTTGACGCGCTCGGCGGCGAGACCGGCCAGCACTTGCGCGCCACGACCCGGCTTGTTGGGCACCATCACGTGAAAGTAATCGACTTTGCGCACACCTTGGCTCATGTTGACTCCTTTGCCTGAATGGCAGGCGTTGAAACTCTGTATCTTCCGAGGCGCCCCGTCAACGACGCCATACGAAAGATTGCAAGCCGCTCCGAACCCTCATCGCGCTGGCGCGGCGTCGTTCGCGAGCAGGCGAACCCCCAGATATTTCGCCAGCCCCCGGCCGCCCTCGGCCATCACCTGGTGGTGATTCCAGCGAAAAGCCGGCTCCAGCAGCGGAGCCAGCGCGTTCATCCATCGCTTGGTCGTGAAGACGGTCCAATCGTAGCGGACAAGCGTCGTGCCGCCTTCGGCCGCCAGCCGCCAGCGGCCGTTGCCGGTGAGGTCGCCGACGGCCACGCCTTCCAGGTAGGTCGGCCTTCTTACCGCCGTCACGCGCATCGCGAACGTAAGGCGATAAGGCAGCTTGCTCGACCAGGTGTAAGTGCGCAGCGCGCCCAGACCTTCGGCGTCGCCCTTCTCGAGCTCCTGCACCGCGTGCACGAAGCGCCACCAGTGCGGCCATTTTTCCACGGTGACGATTGCATCCCAAACGCGATCGATCGCGGATTCGAGTTGCCACTGTGTGGTCAGGTCGAATTGCCGCATCGATCAGATGACGGGCTTGCGCGCAGTGATCGTCCAGGAGCTCGATTGCATGACAACCTCGCCGCTGGGCTGGCGATAGCGAGCCAACTCGGACGATAAGGCCGCTTCGATCTCCCGCTGCCGTCCTGTCGCTCGATCGCCCGCCTCGCGAAATATCTCCCCGGCCGGACCGAGCGCGAGCTGAAACTGCATCGCCTGCTCGACCGTGCTGCCGACCATTACGGGCCCGTCGGTCGCCCGGAAGGCGATGTCGTCGAATCCCGCCGCCTTGAGCTGGGCCCGGACGAGGTCGGTGTTCGCCATCGAGAACGGCCCGGGGCCGCAGGTCTGCGCGTCCTCGCCCGGCGCCGGCAGGAACTTGAGCACAACGGCCTTCGGCAGACCTACCCAGGGATTGTGCTCGATCGCGCGCCAGGTCACGAACATCAGCCGCCCGCCCGGCTTCAGCGCCTTTGCGATGTTGCGCATTGCCGCGACCGGATTGCTGAAGAACATCATGCCGAAACGCGAAAAGCAGAAGTCGAATTCGGCCTTGAACGGGTAAGTCTGCACGTCGGCTGCCACGAAGCGCACGTTGCGCAATCCGGCCGCGGCTGCATCGCGTCGTCCCTTCTCCAGGAAGCTCTCGCAACAGTCCAACCCCAGCACCGAGCCCTGCGGGCCGACGATGCGCGCCAGTTCAAGCGCGGTGTCGCCCCAGCCGCAGCCGACGTCGAGCGCGGCTGCACCGGGGTGAAGGTCCAGCGTGCGCAGCGGAACGGCGCTGTGATAGCTCAGGCCATCGAGCAGGATGTTGCGAAAGCGCTCGAACTTCGCGGCGAGGACGTCGTTCCAGAAGGCAGTGAATTGGTCATTGCCGGTCGCGGTTTCGGTCATGGCGCTCCTTGCCTCGGCTGTCGATCGCTAAGCCGATCCTTCGCTCAGCGTGGGACTCCCCGGCGCATATCGTCGATGATCCAGACCAGAAATCCGACGGCGATCGCGCCCCACACCGTCGCCATCAGCGCCGACTCGGTATAGAACAACCACATCGCCGCATTGATGAGGCAAAGCAGGATGACCATCAATTTCAGCGCGCGGGTGCCCAAGGCGAGATTCTAGCTTGCGAGGGCGGGAGCGCCTATTCGGCTGGGAAACGACACATCCGCCCGGAGCGACGCCGTGTTCGCGTCGCTAGCGTGCGCTTCCGTCCAGCGCCCAGGCGGTGAACAGGAAGATCGTCGCCATGCATGGCGCGATCAGCACGACGCCGATGAACACCGGCACGAAGATGCGCCGCGGCGTTCCGGCGGGGTGCAGTACCAGCAACAGCGGCCACACCAGCCACAGCCATGCCAGCCCCAGCCACATCTGCCCGGGCATCAGCGTCATGTTCGCGAACGCGTGCGCGGTCCACAGCAGAAGAACGATCAATGCGTGCGCGACGCAAAGAAGCGCCATTACCTCGAAGCTTTGCAGCGAAAAGCGCGAGCGGGACGGCAATGGCGCGGTCATTGCGGGCGTCGCTGAAGGCGGACGCCGGCGGCTATCGCTTCCTGGCCGGGCGGTATTTCTCCGCGCACGCGATCACCTGCAGCTCGGTCGGAAACTCGAGGCATTTGCGCGCGTCCGCGTGCGCGTCTCGCCGGGGGTCGGTCGGTGGAGGCGGCGCGGACGCCGCCGGAGGCACCGCCGCCGACGCCACCGGGGCGTTGTTCGCGGCCTGACCCTGCGCGGCCGCGGAAGAACACGCAAGAAACAACCCTGCCAGCACCAGCGATGGCGCACCAAGTTTCATCGAGCCTCCCCTTGCGGCGCGCGGTCGGGACGACGCCCCGACGCCGCTGCCCGCTGCCCTGTGTCGATGTGATTGTGGCACCAGAGACCCCCTGCTGGCCAGCGCCGCCCGGGGATCGGCGACCGCCGCCGCCCGGCCGAACGGGAATATCATTCATGCTCGCGGTGTTTGCCGCGGTCCGTGCTGCGGCATTCGCTGGCGTAGCAGGCACAAACATACTTCGGAGGAACAGATGAAAAATAACCATCGCTTCCCGGCGGCCCCGATCGCTGCGCTTGTATTCGGACTGGCTCTCGCCGCACCGGCCGGCGCGGCCGACATGACCTTTTTCATCACCAGCACCGGCGGCGGCAAGGGGGCCGACTTCGGCGGACTGGCGGGTGCGGACCGGCATTGCCAGGCGCTGGCCGCCGCCGCGGGAGCCGGCGGCCATACCTGGCACGCTTACCTCAGCACCAGCGCCGCGCCAGGGCAGCCGGCGGTCAACGCCCGCGACCGTATCGGCACCGGACCCTGGCAGAACGTCAAGGGCGTGGTCGTTGCCAAAAACGTCGCCGAACTCCATGGCGACAATAACCTCAACAAAGAAACGGCGCTGACGGAAAAGGGCGAGATCGTAAATGCCAGCGGCGACACGCCGAACAAGCACGACATCCTGACCGGTTCGCAACCGGACGGCACGGCCTTTGCCGGCAGCGAGGACAAGACCTGCGGCAACTGGACGAAAAGCGGCGACGATGGCTCGGCGATCGTCGGGCATCACAATCGGGCGGGCACGAACGCTCCTCCGGCGTCGATGTCCTGGAACTCGTCGCACGCGTCGCGCGGCTGCAGCGACGCGGGCCTCCGCAGCACGGGGGGCGCAGGCCTGATCTACTGCTTCGCGGAGAAATAGGGCTGGTGCGCCGCGCCGAGGGCGGCGACCGCCGGAGCTACTCGCCGTACGCGAGTCGATCCATCATCTGGGCGAACTGTGACCAGTCGATGCGCTTGCTCTTTTGCTTGCGCCGCCCGTACCAGTAGAGCGAGCCGCGGCCGATCTCGAGCTCGCCGATCTTTTCGCGGTCGGCATAGATCTGCAGGTTGAGCGATGAGCGAGCCTTGGCCAACTCGAAGTTGGCCAGGTCAGCCTTGACTTCGTGCTTGCGCGGCTTGCGTGTGCTACGTCTGGGTCGAGCGCCGGCCATAGCATGCTCCTCTGGCGCACACCTTCACAGGATGCGGTTGAACCATAGCAGCGACAACAGGCCCGACAGCAGCGCCAGCACGGCGGCCGCCGCGGCGAACAGCGCGGTCACCTCGGTTGCCCGTTTTTCGAACACCAGGCGTGAAGTAAGGGCCTGGTAGATGCCGGTGAGGTCGGTCGCCGTTCCGGCGTGGAAGTATTCAGCCTTGGTTGTATCTGCGATGGCCTTGAGCGCATCCTCATCGAGGCGCACGCGCATCGACCAGCCTTCCGCACCCAGAACCTCGCCTGCGAGCGTGCCCACGCCGACGGTGAAAACTCGCACGCCACGTTCGGCCGCCATGCGCGCCGCCTCGAAAGGGTCCGGTCCGGCGGTCGTCTGGCCGTCGGTGAGCAGGACGATCGCGGCGGATTTGAACGAGCCCGGCGCCGGTTTCTCCGCTGGTGCCTTCGCGTTCGGCGGCGGGTCGAGCGATGCCCCGCGCTGCGCCTCGCGCGCGCCCCCCGGCCGTGGATTGGCCGAACGCAGGTCGAATTCCACGTCGGGAAAAATAAGCTTCAACGAAACGAGGATTGCACTTCCGATCGCTGTGCCTTTCTGCAGCTGGATACGGTCGAGCGCGGCGACGATGTCGTCGCGATTCAGGGTCGGGGCCTGAACGATCGAAGCCGTCGCGGCGAAAGACACGACACCGATGCGCGTATTGCGGGGTTGATCGGCGATGAAACTCCTTGCCGCGGCCCGCGCTGCGGCGATGCGCGTCGGGGCGACGTCGGCCGCGCGCATGCTGCCCGAAGCATCGATCGCGAGGACGACGGTTTCGTACTGGTACGGCAGGCTTATCACCGAAGCAGGACGCGCGATCGCGACGATCATCAGTGCGAGCGCGAGCAGCATCAGAACCGGCGGCAAATGGCGGCGCAGTCGCGGAGCCGCGCCCTGCGCGTTCCTGACCAGCGCGAGGCGGGCATAGCGCAGCGCCTGTTTTTTTCTGCGCCGCTGCAGCAGCACGTACGCGGCCACGACGACGGGAATCAGCAGCCCGAGCCAAAGCATTGCCGGCCAGAGGAACGTCATCGGTATTCGAGGTGCTGCGGCAGGGCGCCGCCGGCAGCGAGCCTGCTGCGTCGCTTGCGCAAATCGGCGAAGCGAAGGATCGCATCCATCAGAACATCGTCGGTCGCGAGCTCCAGCGCGTCGATGCCGGCGTGGCGAAATGCGGTGCGAAGCTCGGCCTCGCGCTTCGCCGCGGCGGCCGCGAAGCGCTTGCGAAACGCCCGATCGCCGGTATCGACGTGCAGCTGCTCTCCGGTCTCGGCGTCCTGGATGACGACCAGGCCGAAATCGGGCAGGTCCATCTCCAGATTGTCGTAGAGCCGCACGGCGATGACCTCGTGCCGCTGCGCAAGCTGCGCCAGCGGTTTCGCCCACCCGGGCTGGCTGATGAAGTCCGATACGACAAAAACCAGCGAGCGTCGGGCAATGACCTGGTACGCGGTGCGGAACAATTCTTCAAGGCGGGTCGCGTCCGATTGCGACACCTCGGGGCGGCCGAGCATCTTGTGCAGGATGTGCAGCACCTGCCGCCGCCCCGATCGCGCCGGGATCACGGTGTCGACGCTGTCGCCGTAGAACAGCGCGCCGACCCGGTTGCCGTGCCGGGTCAGCATGCGCGCCAGAACGGTGACCAGCTCGGTCGCCACCGCGCGCTTGTTGACCGTTTGCGAGCCGAAATCGATCGATGGGCTCAAGTCCAGCACGAACCAGGCCGTGATGTCGCGCTCCTCGTTGTAGACGCGGACATAAGGCGTCTGCAGGCGCGCCGTCACGTTCCAGTCAATGTGGCGAACGTCGTCGTGATATTCGTATTCCCGCAGATCGGCCAGGTCGACGCCGAAGCCGCGGAACAGCGTGCGATAGTCGCCGTGAAGCAGGCCGTCGAGGCGCCGGATCACCGTCCACTCGAGGCGGCGCAGGATCGCGTCAGGTGTTGGCGTCCACTCTGACATGAGTCTCGAGCGGTTTCTCGGGGGCGGGGATGTGCTTCATGATCCGCAAAATGATCTGGTCGGGCGTCAGCGCGTCGGAAAGCGCCTCGTACGACAGCGACAGCCGGTGCCTCAGCACGTCGGGCGCGATGTCGATCACATCCTGCGGCAGCACGTAATTGCGGTTGCGCAGGTAAGCGAGCGCCCGCGCGCCTTCGACCAGGTGTATGGTCGCGCGCGGACTCGCGCCATAAGTGATGTATTTGGACGTGTTGGCGATGCCGTAGCGGTCCGGATTGCGCGTCGCGGACACGAGGCGCACCGCGTACTGGACCAGCGCCGGGTCGACATAGCCCTTCCGGCATTCGCGTTGCAGCTCCGACAGCTGCTCGGTCGTCGCGACCGCGGTGACCGTGGCCGGTGTCCCGGTGACGCGGTTGACGATGACGGTTTCCTCCGCCTCGCTCGGGTAGCCGACCAGGACCTTCATCATGAACCGGTCGACCTGGGCTTCGGGCAGCGGGTAGGTGCCTTCGGTCTCGATCGGGTTCTGCGTGGCCATCACCAGGAACGGCTGTGGCACCGGGTGGCTTTCGCCGGCGATCGTCACCTGGTATTCCTGCATCACCTCGAGCAGCGCGCTTTGCACTTTCGCTGGCGCGCGGTTGATTTCGTCGGCTAGCAGCAGGTTGGTGAACACGGGGCCGAACGAGGTCGCGAATTCACTCGTCTTCTGGTTGTAGACGCGGGTGCCGACCAGATCGGCGGGAACCAGGTCGGGCGTGAACTGGATGCGGCGAAACGTGCCCCGGATGGTTCGGGCCAGGGTCTTGACCGTCAGCGTCTTGGCCAGCCCGGGCACGCCTTCGACCAGCAGGTGGCCTTGCGCCAGCATCGCCACCAGCACGCGCTCGAGAAAGTGATCCTGGCCGACGACGACCTTTTTGACTTCGTAGAGAATGCGCTCCATGCCGGGCATGGCATCGCTCCGTCCTTGATCGCGGTCGTTCATCGTTGGCGCCTCGTGGGATGGCAGGGCAGACTGGCTTCGGACGGTTTCAGAACGGCGATATGCCGGCCGCGGCGGCGGCGTTCTCGATCGGCACGGCGAACCCGATGCCGATGAATACGCCCTGTTCGCTCGGATTCAGGATCGCGGTGACAATGCCGACGACCTCGCCGTCCATCGTCGCCAGCGGGCCGCCCGAATTGCCAGGGTTCGCGGCGGCGTCGAACTGGATCAGGTTGGTCAGGAGGCGCTTGCCCTCGCGCGAGCGATGCTCACGCTTGAGCCCGGAGACCACGCCGGCGGAGGCCGACGGGCCGATGCCGAAGGGAAAGCCGACGACGAGCACGTCGTCCCCCACGGCAAGATCGCGCGTCGAGCGCAACGTCGCTGGTGCCAGATCGTCGGGTATCGTCTTGGCCTGCAGAACGGCGAGGTCGTTCTCGGGTTGCAGCCCGATGACGTCGGCGTCGGATTCGGTGCCGTCGAAAAACACGACCTGCACCCGGTCGGCGCCGGCGACGACGTGCAGGTTGGTCAGGATGATCCCCCGGTCGACGATGACGACCCCGGTTCCGACGCCGCGCACGTGGTCGCCGTCGGCCTCTTCGGTATGCTGGAGCTGACGCACGCGGACGACCGAGCGCTGCACGATCTCGTAGGCCTTGGCCGCGCGCGACGGGAGGACGTTGGTGTCGAGCGTGTGCAGCACGGCGGCGTCGATGTCTTTCTGCGTCAGCGGCCGGGGCGGCGGCTTCATCGAGTTATAGGCGAGGAAGACCCCGACGCTCAGCAGCACCGCGAGGGCGACCAGCAGAATGCGCTCGTGGCGCGACAGGAATCCACGCAGGCGGGCCGCTCGTGCGGTCCGGACCGGCGCCGCGGCCTCCGCTGGCTCGGCAACAGGGAGCCGGCGCGATTTGCTGTAGAGCGTGACTTTGGTCATTGCGATTGGAGCGGCGCGTGCGCGCGACGTTCCAATCGCAACGTTACCACGGCCCGCCGCCGGTCGCGAAATCGGGCCGGGCGGCGCCCTGCGGCCCGGTCAGCGCCACTCGACGGCGCCGAAGCGGTCCTGCCCAAGCCAGGTGTAGAAGATGCCCAGCGTCGACCGGGACTGACTGCTGTCGCCAAAATCGGGGTAGAAAGCGTCGCGGCGGTTGCCCAGGTACTTGAGCGAGATCGCGTGCTGCCGATAAACGCGCAAGGTCAATGACGCATCGGCACGCACGATGTTGTCGTGGCCGCCCCGATCGGCTGCCGCGACGCGGCTGACAAAATATTCCCGGCCGGTCACGTCGAGGGAAACCCGGTCGCCGAAGATCACGCGCAGCGCCAGCAGCGCCTGCGGCGCAACGCCGTAGTGATAGTCATTGTCGGCCGTGCTGTGCGTCGTGCCGACCGCGGCGTAACCCGCGCCGAGCAGCGCCGTGCCTTGCAGCGCGATGTCTTTCGACGCCCACCATTGGCCGGTCGTGCCGACCGACAACGCCGTGCTCGACACGCGAAACGTCTGCGGTGCGATGTAGTCGTAGCTGCCATACAGGCCGTAAATCCCTCGATAGTCGGGGCCCAGCTCGTAATCCTTCCCGACCAGGAGCCCCCGAGTCATCACGTTTTCGGCGCCGTTGGCGCTGGAGACGGTGCCCTGGAAATTGAAGTAGTCGAACGGCCTTTCGTACCGATAACCTGGCTTGCCCGGGATCCCGTAGTCCATAGCGAAATCGACCAGCAGCTCATTGCGCTTCAGATCGGTCGTCGACTGGCCGGCGTTGTTCTCGGCCGTGGCGGAAAAGCCGACCTGTAGTTTGCTGTAATGCACCGGGTCGTGGCTGTCGAACAGGCCGTCGAAGCGGTTCCCGAAGGCCAGCCTGTTGAATCCCGTCGCGGGCGAGATCAACGCCGCGCCCAACTCGCGCCAGAACGGCGGGATCTCGTCATGCGCGAGCACCACGTGCGCCATGCGGAATAGCGCCTCGCCGAGAAACGTGCCGCCGACGCCGGTATTGATCTGGTCGTTGCGCGACGGCGGCGTCCTTTCGCCGGCGATCTCCCAGAGGGCGCTGCCGACGAAAGTGTAGGCCAGGGCCTCCCAATAGTTGAGGCCCGCCGAGCGGGCGAAGCCGTGGTACATCGACCCCAGGTACGGGTGTCCGAGCTGGTTGGTGCGAAAGGGGTCGCTGTCGACAACCCAGCTGCTGTGCAGATTGTGGCGGATTGTCGAAAGGTTGCTCTTGTAGTCGTCGTCGGCAAAATGCCTGTTGTACTGGTTGAGCAGAAAGCTGAAACCGAGGATCTCGACCGCGGGCAGCACATAGTTCTTCACCGGCGCCGCGGGCAGCTCCGGCTCGGCCGACGACTGCGCCGCCGGCGGATCCGTCGGCGGGGGCAGGGCGGCCGCGGCCGCCGCCCAGAGGGTCGGAAGGTCGTCGGCGGTTGCTTCTGCGGTTGCGGGCGGGGCGGCGGTCGCGTCGACAGCGAGCCACGCCGCGGCGAATGCGTACGCTATGCGCCATGACCGGCGAGACGGGACAGGCTGCGGTCGATCCATGCGGGCTCCTCGGTCAAAGCCCTCCCGACGTCGATGGTAAACGCGGTGCGATGGATAACGGCCGCCGGCGCGCATTTTCAGACAACTGCCGACAGCGCGCCTACGGCGCGTCCTACAAACGCAGCCCTTTCCCGAAAGAGGCTCGGCGGTGAATCCTGCTAGTGCATCATCAGCTGCGAGGCCAGGATCATCTGCGCGACGAATCCGCCAGTAAACGCGAGGGTTCGCACCCACGGCAGCGCTGCGGTGTAGGCGAACCAGTGCACGATGCGCGCCCAAAAGTAGAGTGCGCAGGCAAGCACCGTTGCGCCGTTGCTGATGCCGGCGGCGTGCGCCGCCAGCACTAGGGCGGCGAAGATGACCAGATTCTCGACCGCGTTGGCGTGCGCAGCCTTCATTCGCCGCGCCCAGGGCGATTGCGCCTTCGGCGTGTCCGGGTAACCGACGGTATCGGCAAGCCCCCAGACGGCTATGCGGTCGAGGATATAGGGTATCCACATGATCGCGGTAAAAGCGGTGATCCAGACCAGGTACATCAGCTCCGTGTTCATCGAGTCCCCTCCTTTTCGATTGTCGGTGCCAACCTCCGATCAGCCGGCGCGCCCGTCGATCAGATCGGCGAGTATCGCCGCGGCGCGCTCGCATTGCTCGCGCGAAACGTCCAGGTGCGTGACCGCGCGGACCGTTCGCGGTGTGAACGCGAAAACCAGCACGCCGCGATCCCGCGCTCGCGCGACGATGGTCGGAGCATCCGGCGCTTCGGGCGCGAGACCGAAGACGATGATGTTCGTCTGGACGGTGGCGAGGTCTAGGATCACGCGCGGGCTTTGCGCCAGCCGCTCGGCAATCTGTCGCGCGTTGGCGTGGTCCTCCGCCAGCCGGTCGAAATGATGGTCTAGCGCGTACAGGCCGGCAGCGCCGAGAATGCCCGCCTGGCGCATCGCGCCGCCCGCCATCCGCCGGTAGCGCACAGCCCGGTCGATCAGCGCGCGCGAACCGGCGAGCAGCGAGCCGCCGGGTGCGCCCAGTCCCTTGGACAGTGCGACCGCAGTGAGATCGAACGGCGCGGCGAGCATCGCGCAGGAACGCCCGCTCGCCACCGCGGCGTTCCAAAGCCGCGCCCCGTCGAGAAAGCTTGCCATGTCGCGTTCGCGCGCGGCAGCGCACAGCCGCTCGACTTCGCCCTGGTCGAAGACGATGCCGCCGGCGCGATTGTGCGTGTTCTCGATTTCGACCAGCGTCGTCGGCGGATAGATCGGATGACCGCGCGGCTTGACCGCCGCGACGAATTCGTCGACGCCGAACACGCCGCAGGCGCCGATTTCGGTGAACTGGACGCCGGCGTTGGCGGCCGAAGCGCCGGTCTCATGCCAGACGGCGTGGCTCTCCCGGCTGACGACGACGTCGTCGCCCGGCCGCGTGAGCACGCGCAGTGCAACCTGGTTCGCCATCGTGCCGCTGGGCAGCCAGAGCGCCGCCTCCTTGCCGAGCAGGGCCGCGACGCGCTGCTGCAGCGCGTTGATCGTCGGATCCTCGCCGTACTGGTCGTCGCCGACGGGCGCCGCGGCGATGGCGGCCCGCATCTGCGGCGTCGGCCGTGTCACCGTGTCGGAGCGCAGGTCGATCGGCGGCGCGCCGGCGGCGACGCCGCCGCTGCCACCGGTCTGCGGTTCAACCCGGCTCATAGGTCGAAATCTCGATAAGATTGAAGTCGGGATCTCGGAAATAGACCGACCGGATCGGGCCGCGCGCGCCGGTTTTCGACACCGGTCCCTCGATGATGTCGATGCCGCAGCTTTCGAGATGGGCGATGGCTTCAGGCAGAGGAATCGCCGATATCAGGCAGAAATCCGCCGAGCCGGGTGTCGGCGCATGGGCCTTGGGTTCGAATTCCCGTCCCGCCTGATGCAGGTTGATCTTCTGGCCGCCGAACACCAGCGCCTTTCGTCCGGCACCGAATGTCGTCACATCCATGCCGAGCACGCGCGAATAGAACGCGCAGGTTACCGCGATGTCTCGCACCGTCAGCACGATGTGATCGATGCGATCGATGTTCATCGACGCATCAAGGTTGGCGCTTGCCGGCCAGCAGCGTGCGACGGCGTTCGAGGCTCTCGGCGGGCCAGTACTGGTCGCGATCGTAGTACTCGGCGACCGCGGCCGCGCCGGGCGGCAGTACCACCCACGGCTGCTTCGAGGCGGTGAAGATGTGGATATCGGGAGGCAGGCGATCGGGATCGTCGAGCGTCCCGACGCGCACGAACCGAATCAGGTCGCCGGCTCCGGCGTAGTTGCTCCACAGCGCGATCCGGCAGCTGGGGCAGCGGATGATCTTCTGGCCCTTGCCGCTGTTCGACGGCGTCGCCACCACTTCCGGCTGGCCCTTGAGGACGACTACGCGGTCGGCTTCGATCATCGCATTCAGCGCGAAAGACGCGCCTGTTTCGCGCTGGCACCAGCGGCAATGGCAGCAATGCACGAACAGCGGCGCGCTGGTCATCTGATAGCGGATCGCGCGGCAGGTGCAGCCCCCTTCGAGCGGAAATGGTCCGGGTCCCGTCATCGATGTCGGGCGAGTTCGGCGCCGATGCGATCGCGCACGCTGCGCTCCTCGATCGAGTCGCCTTGCGGCGGCAGATCCGGCAGCTGCGCCAGGACGTCACGCAATGCAGCGCCGCCATCGTGGCGATCGAGCGCGACCTCGATGTCGGTCAGCAGCCGCGACAGACGGCCACGCTGCTCGACAAGGTGATTGAACTGGGCATCGCAGCGTGGAATCGGCGTCGGATAGCTCCGAATCTCGTCGGCAAGCGCCGCCCGGACATCCGTGAGCCAGCGCTGAAGCTCACGTGACAGCCCCTCGATACTGTCCGTCTCGATCGTGCTGCCCGATGTCTGATGCGGCATGGCCATGTTCGGCTGGACGGCAGTCGCGTCGGCAGCGCTTCCGGCGCAAGGCGACATGATGCACGGATTCGACAAAAAACTGAAGGCGCTCGCCCACCGGCCAGTCGCCGGTGTTGTGCACGGGCGCTCAATCGCCCGGGAGCATCCGTTGCAGGACCCGGTCGCGCCGCACGAAATAATGGTAAAGGGCTGCGGCGACGTGCAATCCGATCAAGCCGAGCAAGACATAGGAGAGCACGACGTGAACGTCGCCGGCGAGGAAGCCGATTTTTGCCTCGGCTGCGACGAGGTGGGGGAGGGTGACGAGATCGAAAACACGTACCGACCAATCGCGGGCTGACGCCGCCGCCCAGCCCAGGATCGGCAGAACCAGCAACAGCGCATACAGCAGCAGATGGATCGCGCGCGCCAGTTTCTGCTCCCACGGCGCGATGCCCTCGGCGGCCACCGCCACCGGGTAAACGCGGCGCCACAGGACCCGTATTACGACCACCGCCATGATCAGCACGCCGAACGAGAGATGCAGGTTGATCAGCCTCCCGGGAATCACGCCACGCCGGATTGCCGGCATCGTCCATCCGAGCACGAACTGGACGAAGACGAGCGCAAACACCACCCAATGCAGTGACTTTGCCACCGGGTTATACCGCGCAGCCGAAACAATCCCCGCCGCATTATCGATGCGCTCCTGTCGGTCCATGTCACTCGCTCGAATGGCGTGGCATGACTGGTCCTGAGGGTCAGCTGGTGAAGGCGCCGGTTACCGGCCGATCAGGCGGCCGAGAAATGCGACGAACGGCGAGCGTCTCTTGGGCAGAGGCCCCGGCATCGGGTCGAAGTAGCGGCGATCGATGTAGCACCAGCCCCAGGTTTCGCCGCGTTCGAACGAGGCCAGCATCGGGTGGCCGGTCGCGTTGAAGTGCTTGAGCGCATGCATGTGCTCCGAGTCCTCGCAGCATCCGACGTGGCCGCAGGTGAGGCAAATCCGCAGCTCATTCCACGTCGCGCCGATCGCCATGCAATCGACGCAGCCGTTGCTGCCCGGCCTGATCTCGCGGATCTCGCTGAAATGCTCGCAGCGCTCGGTCATCGTCTGCCGTGTGCAATCGAACGGTCGCTGGACAGGGTGTCTTTCAGTTCGCTCGGCAGACGCGGGTCCGCGCGCCGAATCCAATCGGATCCCGTCCCTGCGTGTTCCTTTTCCTCGTCGCGGCTGTGCGCGAGGATGCCTTCATTTCTCCAATCAACGCTTGTAGTCGACGCGCCCGAAATTCGCCCGTTCGAGATCGGCTTTGACCTGTGCCCGTCCGCGCTCGTAGACGATTTCTCGCCCCATCGCGCTGCCGGCATAGGCCAGCCCGTTGCGCGTTGGATGGAGTTGGCATCGTACATTGTGGACGCCTTCGCCGAGGACGACTTCAATGACTTCCGCGCGCTTGCTCAGCACGACCACATCCAGGGTTTGGCCGGTCGACGTGACGCGTACCGTGATTTTTTCGTCGTTCATGCGAAGGTCACCAGGCTATCGTTCATCGTTCTACTGCGACCCGGCATCGGCAACGGCCTCGATCGCGTAACCATCGGGGTCGAACACGAAGGCGGCGTAATAGTCCTCTCCGTACTGCGGACGAAGGCCAGGCGGACCATTATCCTTGCCGCCGTGTTCGAGCGCCGCTTCGTAAAAGCGTGCGACGGCAGCGCGATCCGCGGCGGCAAATGCGACGTGAAATCCGGGGCCGGGTACCGTGACTGCCCCCGGGCGCAGCTTGATCGCAAGCTTGTCGCCCGCGTCGGGATAGCCGTAGCCGACGGCAGTGCCGTCCGCCCAGACGCGGGCGTAACCCAGAGCGGCGAGCACGGCGTCGTAGAACGCGGTCGAGCGGGCGAGGTCGGCAGTGCCAAAGGACAGATGGTGCAACATTTCAGCTCATTGTCCTCAACGCCGACCTGGAGCGCAATACTGCGACAAGACGCGCCAATGCGCTATTCACGCCGACCTTTGACGGTACACGACCAGCGGCACCCAGTGCAGGAGGACTGCGATGACCGGAAAAGCGACGAACACGACGCTCAGCCAACGTAGCGTGGCCGGCAGCGGAAACGGATTGAGCCAGGTATAGGCGCCGTGTATCACCCAGAACAGCCCCACCGTGAAAACGGTAAGCTTGGCGAATCGTCCCGCTGCCGGCGTCAGTGTCGCCGCGTAGATGACCAGGCAGCCGGCAAGAAAGACGATGACGCTCCAGGAAAAGTTGAGCGCGAAAAGCGCCCAGCTGAGGCTGTCCGGCATTCCGACAGCCGCTTGCCTCCAACTCATGTGGTAGGGAAGGATCGAGTGATAGAGCGCGAGCGAACAATCGATGAAGCCCGCAGCGCCCAGCGACACGATCCACAAGGTATGAGGGCGCGTCGCTGTAGCTTCCATCACGCTGCCGTTGGCGGATGCCGGTGAGATCGTCAGACCGCGCCGCTCACCGCCACCTCGCTCATCAGGGCCAGCTGGTTGCCGTCGGGGTCGGTGAATTCCGCCAACCACAATTCCGACGACGGCGTTCGATGCACCACGTGGGGGTCCGCCTGGAAGCGCACGCCCTGGGCCGTCAGCGTGGCGTGCACGCTCTTGATGTCGCTTACGCGAAAATAGATCGTAGCGCTCCGCTGCGCTTTCTGGCCCGGCGGCGGAACCCCGACCAGGAGCCGGACCGCGCCGCACATGAAAAAAGCCATCTGCGGCGGCGCCGAAAACAGGAACGGAAGACCGAGAACGTCGCGATAGAACGCGACGCCGCGTTCAAAATCGTCGACCGGAACCAGAAGCTGGCCGACCGTCGCGGTCGAAAGATTCATTTTGGCCACAGCCAGCCGAACGTCCCCGCGGTCAGCAGCGCGTAGATCAGTCCGTCGACCGAGCTCTTGATCGTCGTGCTCCAGGCACGGTGATACCAGATCGACATCTGCCAGAGCGCGAGCACGTAGCCGACGAAAGCTGCGGCGCCGACCAGTTGAAATACGCGCGGATACGGCGTGCCCGGCGGTAATCCGCGTCCGGCGATGTAGGCTGCGAAGAATCCGACGACGATGCAATAAAGGAACCAGAGGATCAAATTCCTGCTCATCGAAAAGGGTCCATTGGGCCTCACGGTGAATATCAGGACCGGGCCTTGTTTCATCTTTTCGGCGAACTCGGGCGAACGCATGTCCTCGGTGCTCGAAGGACGCGGCACCATGTAGTCGCCCGGCGGTATCGCAAGCGGCCGCAGCGCGTCCCGAACACTGTCTTCGTTCGCCAGCTTCGGATAGTCGCTGTGGTGCCATGGCAGCAACATGTGGATGATCGAGCTCGCGACGAAGACGAGCACCGCCGAAAGCAGGATCGGCACTACCAGACCTGACAGACCTGTCATGACATCCCCCTGTAGTTGCCCCTGCGCGCGATTCTGGAATGGTCGCAGGCGTGCGTCAACGTCACATCCTCGACAGGGAGAACACGCGATCGTCGGGCGCGACCTTGCCGTGGGGATAGGCTTCCGCGACGGCCTCCTCGAAGCCGAGTCGCTGCAGAAGGCTGATCGAGCGCAGATTTCTCGGGTCGACGGTCGCGAAAAGCGCTCGAACCCCGAAATCGCCGGCGAGACTTGAAATGGCGGCACGGCAGGCTTCGAACGCGATTCCGCGTCCCCAGTGCTCGGGCGCGAAGACAAAGGCGAAGTCCGCGGTGGACGCTGGATGAATGGTCGCCTGAACGTACCCGGCGCACTGGCCGGAACCGAGCCGGACGACCCAGTTCAGCCAACGCTCACGCCCGCTTGCCGAATGCCCTCGCTCGAGCTGCTGATAGCGTTGACGCAAGGCAGCGACCGATACGGGCGGTTGCTCGGGGATGTAGGCGTATATCGCGACAGCGGACATCGGTCCGAACATCTCGTCGGCGTGTGCGGCGACAAGCGGCTCGAGCCGCAGTGTCCCAGACTCAATGACGCTCATTGCGCCGGATCGATACCTTGGCTTCCGGTCAAGGAGCGCTTGAACATGTCGTTCAATGCCGCGTAGGGGGCCGCGCGCGCCGCGAACGTGAATGTTCCCTTGTCGCGGATCTCGCGCGCCGCCTCGAGAAAGGCGCCGTAAGCGGCTCTGGCCAGCGACGAGCCAAGGCTCACGCGCTTGACACCGAGCGATGCGAGCTCATCGAGCGAAAATCGCGGCCCCGACAATCCCATGACCACGTTCACCGGCTTGGGCGCCACAGCCTTGACTACGGCGGCGATGTCATCACGACTGGTCAAGCCCGGAGCATAGAGCACGTCGGCGCCGGCGGCGGCAAAGGCCTCCAGCCTGCGGATCGTGTCCCTCAAATCGGGGCGCCCGTTGATCAGGTTCTCCGCCCGCGCAGTCAGCACGAAGGGAAAGGGCAGAGCGCGCGCCGCTTGCACGGCGGCAGTGACGCGCTCGACCGACAGCGCGAACGGATAGATCGGATCGTCCGCCCTTCCGGTCGCGTCTTCGATCGATCCGCCGACGAGACCGGTCTCGGCTGCCAATCGAATCGTCTCGGCGCACGTTTCGGCATCGTCGCCAAAGCCGTTCTCGAGATCGGCGGAAACGGGAAGGCTTGTGGCATCGACGATCGTCCGCGCATTGGCCAGGGTGTCCGGGCGGTTGAGCGCGCCTTCGGCGTCGGGCTTGCCCACCGAAAAGGCGAATCCCGCGCTGGTCGTCGCCAATGCTTCGAAACCAAGCAGCGCAAGGATCTTGGCCGATCCGGCGTCCCAGGGATTGGGAATGACGAATACGCCGGGACGGGCGTGCAGCATTCGCAATTTCTCGCCGCGACTCGCTTGCGCGTTCATCGCCAGACCGCCTGCGTGTGAAAGGTTGTCAGTCATCGGGCAACTTGCCGCGACCCTCAGGATATTGCTTTTCCCATTCGAGTCCGTTGAACGGCTTGATCGCGACGCTTTGGATCGTCGACGGATCCAAACAGCGCACGTTGACGCTGTATCCATCGGGATGCGAGCGGGGCACATAGAAGGATTTGACGCCGCACACCGAGCAGAAAAGATGTTTCGCGGTGCCGGTGTTGAACGTGTAGGTCGTCAGCGATTCGCTGCCCTGAAGTAGCCGGAATCTCGATCGTGGCACGACCAGATGCAGAAAGCCGGACTTGGCGCAAATCGAGCAATTGCATTCCGACGCAGTGAGCTCCGCCGGAGCGTCCACCTCGAATCGGACGCGGCCGCAGTGACAGCCACCGGTGTGACGAGTCATATCCATACGATAGTCGAAAACAGTTTACCCTCGACTCAGTGGACGCGATTGTCGGCCGGGCGCTCACCGCAGCTCCTTGCGGACGACGAGCTTCAGCCCCGACCAGACATCGTCGACCGCGCAGACCTTCACGTCGACAAAGCCGAGGGGGAGTGCAAGCTCGCGCACGGTATCCTCGGTTATCTCGGTGCGGATCTTCGCGGACTTTTTCGGCCAGGACGCCCAGACTACAGCGTTCGGACGCAGAGTGTTGCGAAATTCCCGCAGCGCCCGCTGAAGCGGCGCTCGCTCGGTGCTGAAGATGTGAGCGACATCTACCGCCGCCGACAAAGCCCGCGGATAGTCGATCTGCCGGTGAACCGGTCCGAGGCTTTCGACATAGCCGGCCGGCGCGTCAATCAGATAGAGCTTGCAGCCGGATGCAATGCCGAGCTTCTTTGCAAGCGGAGTCGCCGAGTAGCCCGCCATCGACGTTCTGGCCCCTGGCTTAAGCCAACGAGCTAGATGTTCGGCCTGGGCACGAGCTGTGCGGGATCATAGTAAAACGTCTCCTCGGCGATGCGTTCGCCCTCCCAGCGCTGGTAGGCGAGCTCGTCCATCCGCGTGGAGGTCTGATCCGGCCATTCAAATCGGAATATCCAGCGAATCACCACCCGATCGCCATTGACGAACACCGGTCGGACACATTTCGACGAGACCGTCCTGGCCTTCGCGAGAACGCGGCGTTCATTCGCCATGTTGGCTTTACGGCCGACACGCGGCGGCGACTGGTTCTCCTGCATCGTCGAGTCCGCCGTGTAGAACTCCTCGATCGCTTCGACATGGGCATTCTGTTCGACTCGCGCGATGAATCTCTCGATGGTGTCGGCTTTGGGCATCGGTATCGGCTCGTCAGCCCGGCTGCGGCCCCTCGTATCCCTCGATGATGATCAGGTCGGCGGTCGATACCGGCTGCCGCAATTTTATCGCCTGCTGGTATTCGGGCGACTTCCAGCAATCGACCGCTGCCTGGTAGCTTGGAAATTCGATCACTGCATTTCGTGTCCGGCTCGACCCCTCCGGATTCTCGAAACGGCCTGCCCGCACCAGGAAACGGCCACCATGCTTTCTCAAAGGCTCGGCGTTGGCCGCCACGTAGGCCTTGTACTGCTCCATATCGGTGATGTCGACTCGTACGATCCAATACCCTTTGGGCATGTTTGCTCTCTCAGATATCCATGGCAAAAGCGCAGCCAGCAATGGTACGCCGATTCACGCCATCGCCGCGCCGACGGTTTGACGCACCGGAATTCCATCTGGCTCGAAGTCATGCAGGCAGAAGACGTTGATTCCGAAATGATCGGGGGTCACGCGCTTGCGGTGAAACGGGTAGATGCCACACGTTTTGCAGAAGAAGTGGCGAGCTGTCATCGTGTGGAAGCGATACTCGGTCAGGGAGTCTTCCCCCGAGAGCAGTTTGAACCGGGACTCGTGGACTTTGACCATCAGCGCGTTCTTGCGGCGACAGATCGAGCAATCGCATCGGGTGAGCTCGGGAAAGTCGCTCTCGATCTCGAAGCGAACGGCGCCGCAATGGCAACTGCCTTCGTACTTGCGCATCGGCCGACTGCCCATCGGAGTGCCGCTCTTCTGGTCGTTCACCATTGCGTCTCTCGTGCTGGTCAAGGTTGGCAAAGACAAGTCAGCTCTCCGAACTGACGTTCGACTCCGGCTCATTCTTGTAAGCGCCGCGAATGTTCAGGATGGCCAGGGCAATCTGCAGGACGATCAAGGCATAGGCACGGTCGTGCCAGCCCCAAACGATCCAGAGCGCATTGCTGAGCAGGAAGCACCAGAAGCCGATCTCGCGCCTGTGCTTGGATTGCGAAGCGATCAGCCATGCGGCCACGATCGTGACCATCATCGCAGGCCACTGAATTTGGTGCAGATAGTCCATGGTGTCAACCGATATATCCCGTGGGGCAGGAAAGCCAGCCAGCGATGCGCGGCCGGTGAATTCAACTCGACTTCTGTGAATGTGCGCGCGCTTTCCGCAGGTAGCTGTTTCCCGTCGAGGCTAGGAACAATGCACCACCCAGCAGGGCGAGATGAGCCAGCACCAGGCCAGCGAGCAGGCATGCGATCGCCGCGCCACCCGCGCGATGGGCCATGTGTCGAAATGCGGATGCCGTGGAGAAAGTAACCGATCCATTTACCGCGTTGGGGCGCGCCAGCGCGCGAGCGGTAAAAAGCCCCTGTGCACTCAATCCGAGCCCGAAGGCAGAGGCTACGATCAATCCACCCGCAAGGAACACGAACGCGGCCCCGCCAAGCTTCAGCGCGAGCACGAAAACGATGCCCGCGACAAGAACCTGGATGACAAGATATCTGGGTTCAAGGCTGCGACGAAGAACGCTCCAATCCTCGACGGTGACCGCGCGTTGCGCATCGTTGGCCGCGCGCAGCGATTGTGCAATCCAGCGGCTCGCGACAAGCAACGCGACCCATATCAGAGCGGCAACCCATGGCTCGAAGGGCAACTCGCTCTCTAGCAGCTCGTTGACGTATGTTTCCAATGCGCAAACTCCCGACGCCCGAGGCGATGGCCGTGACCCGTCCCGCCGGACCGGGGCCGTTTGAGGGTGCGATCAGCGAGCATTCGCGATGCTCAGCGTTCGACCGCGACGATGTGTGCCTGAATCTTGCTGTCGACGGCGCCGGATCCGAACCGTCGGGCGACCGCTGCCGCCGCAAAGTCGGTTGCTTCGGCGAGCCGTGTCTTGTCGCGCGCCTCGATTTCGCTGCGTAGCGGCGTTCCCTGGCAGTACGCGAGTGCGGGAATCCGCGGCGATGCCGCCTTGCTTCGCGCGGCGACCGTATCGACCTGGGGTGGCGAAGCGAAGCCGCCGCCCCGAAGGTCTCGCCCGACGACGGCGACGTCATGGTAACCATGGGGCGTACGAGCCAGAAAGCGCGGGGGATCCTTCGGAAACAGCGATTCGAGCGCAGTCGTCACCGTATCGGCAAATTCGTTTTCCTCGATTCGATCCCACACGTTGAACAGCAACAAGCCTGCTGGTCCCAGAACCCGGCGCGCCTCCGCAAACGCCTTGGCTTTGTCGGGGAAAAACATAACCCCGAACTGACAGACGACGGCATCGAACGCTCCTTCTTCGAAAGGCAGCGCCATGGCGTCTGCCGCACGCCACTCGACGGGCCGGGTGGTGCCCATTTCGGCGGCCATATCCAGCATCGGCTGATTCAGGTCCGTGGCGACAATCGATACATCTTTCGGCAGCGCCGACGCCAGGTGGCGGGTTACGACGCCAGTCCCGGCAGCGATTTCGAGGACGCGCGTCAGCTTCCGAGTCAGCTTTGGCGATGCCAGACGGCCCGCGAGCATCGCGGCATAAGGCTCGAAGATAAGCGGGACGAGATGCTGTTCGTAGAACTTCGGAATCGATCCGGCAAAGGTCTTGTCAGTTTCACGGGTGGTCATCGCGGTCTCGGGGCTTTCTCTCCAGACTATGGTCGTAACGTGCCGGTCGCATCATCAACCCTCTACTTGGCAGTCGCCTTCTTCAGCTCGGCGTAGTGATCTGCACGCTCCCGATCGCCCTTGCCGCGATAGAGCAGCTCCAGCTCCTCGAAGACGTACGGACTCGGCGCGCCGTCGGCTTGGCGCTCACGCTCCAGCCGCAATTGTATTTCCAGCGCTTCATCGGGACGATTCAGCGCGCGCAGCGTCCAAGCGACCATCCAGTGCGCGACGCGCTTGGCCTGTACGTCTTCGCCCTTTTCGCGCAACATGACCGCTTGCTTGAACTGGTCGAGGGCTTCGTCGTACCGGCCGAGCTGGTACAGCGCATAGCCGATATTGTTGCGGAGCGAGGCTTCCCACTTTTTCGCGGCAGGCTGCGATGAGGCCTGCGCGATCGCCAGTGCCTTCTGCGCCCACTTGAGCTGATCGGCCGGTTCGGTATCGACAAATGCAAGCATGTGCAAAGCGTCCACGGCCAGACCGTCCAACTCCGCGCGCCTGGCGACTTCGTAGGCCTGCTCGTAGGCCTCGCGCGCCTGTTCCTTCGTACCGGCGGTCTGTGTCTCCGGCGGGTGAGCGGCGGAGGCATAGGTTCGACCCAGTTCGAGCGAGTACCGGGCGCGAGCCTCGGCGCCGGCGGTGGGGAGCTGCCGCTCGACATCCTTGAGTATTTCTCGAGCCTTTGAAAAATCGCCTCGAAGACCGTACGACCTGGCGATCTGCGTTTGCAGAATGATGGCATCGTCACCGGTTGCCGTGGCCAGCGCCGCCCGAAAACGTTGCTCGCTTTGATCCGGGTCGTCGAAATTCCAGAGCGGATTGAGGTCGATGGCCATGATGGATGATGCGTGCACGCCGAGGGAAACGGCGAGAAGCAATTGGCGAAACATCGGGTTACGGTTATCTCGCGAACCGCTGAGCGAAACGCTCGCGGGCCTTGGCAGCCTCCACCTCTCGATATCTCGGGGGTGAACTCGTTTCCAGGGAGGCAAGAAGATTGCTGGAGATAGCCGTGATCCCCTCGACCGCAGCGAGGAATGCAGCCTCGTTTGCCTTCGACGGCTTGTTGAACCCGCTGACCTTTCGGACGAACTGCAGCGAAGCGGCGCGAATCTCTTCTTCGGTCACCGGAGGAGAGAAATTGAACAGGATCTTTATGTTTCGACACATGGCTGTCGCTCTCGATGTTTTTTCACGTATTCATTCGCCGCTCGATTCGAACAATTCGACCGGATTGCCCGAAGGATCGGTGACCAGAACTTGCTTGCCGCCGGGACCCGAAACGATGTCGCTGCGGAGCTGGGCGCCCGATCGCTTCAGCTTCTCCACCAGAGATGCGAGATCGTCGGTTTCGAGCACCAGCCTGTTCCAGCCGCCTGGCATTGGCTTGGAACCGTCGGCGAGCGGACGCGAGGCGGAGCTGCCCGGACCGCTAAGCCACAGCGCGAGATCGCCGCGCTTTACCATCGCGAATGGCGGGCCCCACTTTTCCACGAGCTCGAAACCCAGAGTGCCGATGTAGAACTCTAGCGCGACATCGACGTCGTTGACCAGGTAGCGGATAACGGCCACGTCAATTGTCCGGATGGCGAGCGGTCGGCTCGGAGCGGAGCGGGTCGGAACTGCACCAATGGATGACGGGCCTGATCCTTGGACTGCCGGCGGGCGCCTCGGCCGGATAGCCCAGAACCAGCGCGACAGTCGGATCGAAGTCTTCCGGCACGCCAAGCTCGGTGGCGATGCCCGGACTAGTCAGCCACGGCAGCGGCGCGCCGACCCAGCACGACCCCAGCCCGCGAGCGTGGGCTGCCAGCATCAGATTCTGGCCCGCGCGGCAACAATCGAACGCCGCCTCGTGGTTGCCACGTCGACTGCAGATCAGAATCAGCGCGGGCGCATCCCAGAACACCTTGAAGCCGGGTCTGTCGGTCCAGGTCTGCCGGCGACCTTCCGGCTGATGGTCGACCACATATTGCCTGGCTCGTTCGCCGTAGTCCGCGAGACGACGGATGCCCTCGATCACGCAAAAGGCCCAAGGAGTGTCTCCGCTGACGGGCGGCGTCGGCGCCTGAACCGCAGCCCAGATGATGTCCTCGATTACCGTCCGCTTCACCGGCTCCGCCCGGTACGCGCGGATCGACCGCCGTCCGTGTATCGCTTCGATAACATCCATTGCTTATCTCCGGCAGACAGGCATGACCCTGCTCACGTCCGCGCCGGC
>DATBBM010000005.1:0-28464 GCA_036270955.1 Casimicrobiaceae bacterium
GACCGGCGACCTGTCGAAGAAGATCACCGTCGACGTCAAAGGCGAAATCCTCGAGCTCAAGAACACGATCAACACGATGGTCGACCAGCTTTCATCGTTCGCTTCGGAAGTCACGCGCGTGGCGCGCGAGGTCGGCACCGAGGGAATATTGGGCGGCCAGGCCGACGTCAAGGGCGTCGCCGGCACGTGGAAGGACCTGACCGACAGCGTGAACTTCATGGCGGGCAACCTGACCAGCCAGGTGCGCGGCATTGCGAAGGTGGTGACGGCGGTGGCCAACGGCGCGCTGCAACAGAAGCTCACCGTGGCAGCCAAGGGCGAGATCGCCGCGCTGAGCGACACGATCAACAGCATGATCGACACGCTGGCGACGTTCGCCGATCAGGTGACGACGGTGGCGCGCGAAGTCGGCGTCGAGGGCAAGCTCGGCGGACAGGCGAAGGTCCCGGGCGCTTCTGGAACGTGGAAGGGACTGACCGAAAACGTCAACCAGCTTGCCGCGAATCTGACGACGCAGGTGCGCGCGATCGCCGAGGTCGCAACAGCGGTCACGCAGGGCGACCTGACGCGATCGATCACCGTCGAGGCGCGCGGCGAGGTGGCGGCACTGAAGGACACGACCAACGAGATGATCCGCAACCTGCGCGACACGACGCAGAAGAACACCGAGCAGGACTGGCTGAAGACCAACCTCGCCAAGTTCAGCCGGATGCTGCAGGGCCAGAAGGACCTGAACACCGTCGGCCGTCTGATTCTGTCCGAGCTTGCGCCGGTCGTCACCGCGCAGCACGCGGTGTTCTACGTGCTCGACTCCCGGGGCGACACTCCGCGGCTCACGCTGCTGGCAAGCTACGGATCCAAGGGGCAGAGCGCGATCGGCAGCCAGCTCGAGCTCGGCGAGGGACTGGTCGGCCAGTGCGCGATCGAAAAGGAGAAAATCCTCCTGGCCGACGTGCCGCGCGACTACATCACCATCTTCTCCGGCCTCGGCGGCGCATCGCCGCAGAACATCCTGGTGATACCGGTGATTTTCGAGGGCCAGGTCAAGGGCGTGCTCGAGCTCGCCTCGTTCGAGCGCTTCAGTCCGACGCACGAAGCCTTCCTCGATCAGCTTGCGGAAAGTATCGGCATCGTGATCAACACGATCGAGGCGAACACCCGCACCGAGGACCTGCTGACGCAGTCGCAGTCGCTGGCGCAGGAGCTGCAGAGCCGGCAAGAGGAACTGCAGCAGACCAACCAGGAGCTCGAAGACAAGGCGGGGCTGCTGGCGCACCAGAACCAGGAGGTCGAGCGCAAGAACCAGGAAGTCGAGCAGGCACGGAAGGCGCTCGAGGAAAAGGCCGAGCAGCTGGCGCTCACCTCGAAGTACAAGTCCGAGTTCCTCGCCAATATGTCGCACGAGCTGCGCACGCCGCTCAACAGCCTGTTGATCCTGTCCGATCAGCTGTCGCGCAACCCCGAGAGCAACCTCTCGGCCAAGCAGGTCGAGTTCGCGAAGACGATCCACGCCTCCGGCAACGACCTGTTGACGCTGATCAACGACATCCTGGACCTGTCGAAGATCGAGTCCGGCACGGTGCTGGTCGATCCGACCGACCTGATGCTCGACGAGCTGCGCCGCTACGTCGAGCGCACGTTCCGCCACGTCGCCGAGGCGAAGAATGTCGATTTCTTCATCCGTCTCGATCCGAAGCTGCCGAAGTCGATGTTCGCCGACAGCAAGCGTCTGCAGCAGGTGCTGAAGAATCTGCTGTCGAACGCCTTCAAGTTCACGCACGAAGGCCATGTGACGCTGAGCATCGAGTCGGTCAAGAGCGGCTGGAGCGCGGACAACGAGAACCTCAACCGCGCTCCCGACGTCATCTCGTTCTCGGTCAGCGATACCGGCATTGGCATCTCGTCGGAGAAGCAGCAGATCATCTTCGAGGCATTCCAGCAGGCCGATGGCAGCACCAATCGCAAGTACGGCGGCACCGGACTGGGATTGGCGATCAGCCGTGAGCTTTCGCGTCTGCTGGGCGGGGAGATCCGGCTGGTCAGCGCGCCGCGCGTCGGCAGCACATTCACGCTGTATCTGCCGCAGATCTATACGTCGCCTCGTCCGCGCAAGCCTGCCGCGCCGCGCCCAGGCGTGGATACCTCGCTTTACGGCAAGACGGCGCTGGTCGCTCCCGATCTCTTGCCCGAGCGGGCCGAGGAGCGACCGGTCGCCGAGTATCGCGGCAACGGCGAGGATCCAACGAACGCCGAGGACGAAGATCCCGCGCACCTGCCCGCGCACCTGATCAACGAAGTCGGCGATGATCGCGATTCGATCAGTCTGGGCGACAAGACGCTGCTGATCGTCGAAAACGACCTGGCATTTGCGCGCTTCCTGCTTGATGCGGCGCGCGAGCAGGGATTCAAGGGCATCGTGACCTCTCAGGGCGTCGCAGCGCTTGCGCTGGCGAGCCAGTTCCATCCTTCGGCGATCAGCCTCGACCTGTTCCTGCCCGATATCAACGGCTGGCGGGTGCTGCACCGGCTGAAGAACGACAGCGCGACGCGGCACATTCCGGTGGCCATCATCTCGACCGACGAATCGCGCGAGCAGGCGCTCGAGTCCGGCGCGTATTCGTTTGTCGCGAAGCCCCTCCAGAGCAAGGACGCTCTCGACTCACTGCTTGCGAGTCTCAACCAGTTCGCGCAGCGTCCCGAAAAGCGCCTGTTGGTGGCGACGGCTGATCCGGAGATGCGCGACCAGGTCATCGCCTACCTCCATGCCGACGACGTGCACATCATCTCGGTCGGCGACCGCAGCGCCGCGGCCGACATCGTCGAACGCGAGGGCATCGACTGCCTGGTGCTCGACGCCAAGCTGTCGGCCGGCCACAGCGCTTCGTCCGCGGACGAACGCGACGGCGAGCCCTCGCTCGACAGCCTGCCTATCCTGCTGTACGGCGGCGAAAAGGGCGCAATGGCACTCAATGGCTGGGGCAGCCTCGCCCGCAATGTCGTCGTGCGCGACGTGCATTCGCTCGAGGGCCTGCTCGACCAGGCCAGCCTGTTCCTGCATCGCGACCCGGAGCGAATCCCCGAAGCGCACCTGACGGTGCTGCGCCGGCTGCACGACTCGAACCACGTGCTGAAGGACAAGCGCGTGATGATCGTCGACGACGATGTGCGCAACATCTTCGCACTGTCTTCGCTGCTCGAGGATCAGGGCATGGCCGTTGTATCGCACGACAACGGGCGCGACGCCATCCGGCACCTGCAGGCGCACCCGGATATCGACGTCGTGCTGATGGACATCATGATGCCCGAGCTCGACGGGGTCGACACGATCCGCGAGATCCGCAAGATTCCCGCCTGTCGGGACCTGCCGATCATCGCCGTCACCGCCAAGGCGATGAAGGGCGACCGCGAAAAGTGCATGGAAGCCGGCGCGTGGGATTACCTGTCCAAGCCGGTCGACACCGAGCTGATGGTCGGCGTGCTGCGCGCCTGGTTGTCGCGCTGACCGCTATGGGCTGGACTTCATGGATGCGAAAATTGCCGGCGCGTCGCCGAAGGAGACGCATCGCGTGAGCGACGCAGGCAAAGCAAACATCCTGGTCGTCGACGATCGGCCGGACAAGCACGTCGTCTTTCGGGCAATCCTCGACGAGCTCGAGCAGAACCTGTACACGGCGACCTCCGGCGAGGAGGCACTGCGGCACGTGCTGCAGCGCGACTTCGCCGTGATCCTGCTCGACGTCAACATGCCGGGACTGGACGGCCTCGAGACGGCGGCGCTGATCCGCAGCCGGGCGAAATCGGCGCACATCCCGATCATTTTCATCACCGCCGACTACACCGACGAGATGCGCATCAGCAAAGGCTACTCGCTGGGCGCGGTCGACTACCTGAGCTCGCCGATCGTTCCCGAGATACTGCGCTCGAAGGTCAAGGTGTTCGTCGACCTGTATCTGCTGGCCGAGCAGGCCAAGCGGCGCGCCGAGGAGCATCTGGCGCTGGCCGAGGAGCGCGCGGCGCGCTCGGCGGCCGAACGCGCGAATGCGCGCTTCGCCTTTCTCGCCCAGGCCAGCGCCGCCCTGACGCGATCGCTCGAATTCGATGCGACTGCCAACGAGCTGATGCGGCTGTCGGTTCCGTTCCTGGCCGACGCCGCGGCACTGACATTTCCCGGCGAAGAGGGCATCGAAGCGCGCACCGAGCTGGCCTGGAGCAGCGCGCTGACCGGCGAGCCGCTGTGCGGCGAATCGGTTCCCGCGGTCGAGTGCGGCTGGTGGCGCGACGCGATCGCGCGCGTGCAGGCCAGCGGCGTCAGCGAATCCTTCCCCGATCTGTCCGGCCCCCACTCGACCGGCGCCTCGGCCGGCGCGCCGGCCGCGCAGCCCGAGATTCCGCGCGGATCGCCGCTGCATTCGCTGGTCATCATTCCGCTGCTCGCGCGAGGGCGGACGATAGGCGTGATCTCGCTGGGCACGACGTCGGCCGGGCGGACGATCGATGCCGATCTGGTGGCGGTCGCAAGCGACGTGGCCAGCCGCGCAGCCATCGCGCTCGACAATGCGCTGCTGTACCGGAAGATCCACGACCAGGACCGCCGCAAGAACGAATTTCTCGCCATGCTTTCGCACGAGCTTCGCAACCCGCTCGCGCCGATCACCAATGCCGTGCACGTCATGCAGACCAACGACACCGACGCGAAACGGCACGACTGGGCGCGCGAAGTAATCGCACGCCAGGTCAAGCAGCTGTCCCGGCTGGTCGATGACCTGCTCGACGTGTCGCGGATCACGCAGAACAAGATCGAGCTCAAGATCGAGCCGGTCGACGTGGCCGCCGTCGTCGCGGTCGCGGTCGAGACGGTGCGGCCGCTGATCGACGCGCAGGAGCATGCGTTGAGCGTGCTGCTGCCCGAGCAGCCGATGCGGATCCGCGGCGATTTCGCGCGCCTGGCGCAGGTGCTGGCGAATCTCTTGAACAACGCGGCCAAGTACACCGATCGCAAGGGGCGGATCGCACTGATCGCCGAGCAGGAAGGCGCCGAAATCGTCTTCCGCATCCGCGATTCGGGCATCGGCATCCCCGCGTCGGCGCTGCCGACGATCTTCGAGCTCTTCACACAGGTCGAGCAGACGCTCGACCGCTCGCAGGGCGGCCTCGGCATCGGGCTGACGCTGGTCGAGCGGCTGGTCAAGATGCAGGGCGGAAGTGTGTCGGCGTCCAGCGCCGGCAGGAATCTCGGCAGCGAATTCACCGTGCGCCTGCCGGCGATGCCCGTCGATCAACGAGTCGCGGCCGGGCGCCGCGCCGCGGAGCGCTACACGGCTTCGAGCCCCAGCGAGTTCGCGATACTGATCGTCGACGACAACCGCGATGCGACCGACAGCATGGCGATGCTGCTCGCAATGGAAGGCTACGACGTGCGCGTCGCCTATGACGGTCCGCAGGCGCTGGAGGCAGTGCGCACATCGCCGCCAGACGTCATCCTGCTCGACATCGGTCTGCCCGGCATGGACGGCTTCCAGGTCGCGCAGCGCGTGCGCGCCGATCCCGCCAACAGCTCGATCATCATCGTCGCGGTCTCCGGCTACGGGCAGGAAGAGCATCGCTCACGCTCGGCCGAGGCCGGCTGCGACCACCACCTGGTCAAGCCGATCGAGCCTGCCGTGGTCAGCGAACTTCTCGCATCGCTGCAGTCGAGGCGGCACGGGGCGTCGTCGAAAAACATCGTGCGCCTGCGCAGGAGCGCCGACTAGCGGCATCGTTTCCGGCCCGGGATCGCGTCCGGGCGCGGTACCTCGAGGGCATCTCGGCGCGCGATAGTCTGCAGCTATCTGTGTCATCCAATAAATAAATTTGAACTATCGCCTTCGGTCGGCGATCATACTTTCGTCGATTGCCGATCCTACGGAGAGCACGATCATGTCCAATACGAACCACCGATTCCCCAACCGCGAGGGCGAGCGTGTGCCCGACGTTTCATTGCGCGTACGCCGTAACGGCGATTGGGCGACGCTGACCAGCGCCGACCTGTTCGCGAACAAGAACGTCATTGTGTTTTCGCTGCCCGGCGCATTCACGCCGACCTGCTCGTCAACCCATCTGCCCCGCTACAACGAGCTCGCGCCGGCGTTCAAGGCCGCCGGCATCGACACCATCGTCTGCGTCTCGGTCAACGATCCGTTCGTCATGGAAGCATGGGCGAAGGACCAGGAGGCAGGCAACGTCACGCTGCTGCCCGACGGAAACGGAGAATTCACGCGGAAAATGGGCCTCTTGGTCGACAAGAGCGCGGTCAACTTCGGCCAGCGCTCGTGGCGCTACTCGATGCTGGTGCGCGACGGCGTAATCGAAAAGATGTTCATCGAGCCGGACGAGCCGGGCGACCCGTTCGTCGTTTCGGATGCCGATACAATGCTCAATTACCTGAACCCGAACGCGAAAAAGCCCGATCAGGTTGCCATTTTGACCCGTGAAGGCTGCTCGTTCTGCGCCAAGGCAAAGCGGCTGCTGACCGAAGCCGGGATCGCATACGCCGACGTTCCGCTCAACCATGCGGTCCGCACCAAGGTCATCGGCGCGATCACAGGAGCGCAAACGGTGCCGCAGGTCTTTATCAACGGACGGCTTATCGGCAACGCCGAGGACCTCGAGCGTTATCTGAAGCGAGCGGCGTAAGCTAAGCGTGCTTGCAACCGACTTTGCGTCGGGGAGGACACGTGCCCATGCAGATTCTTGACACCGACGTTGCCATCATCGGTGCCGGCACCGCAGGGCTTGCCGCATACCGCACGGTCAAGGCGGCCGGACAGCGCGCGCTGCTGATCGAAGGCGGGCCTTACGGCACCACCTGCGCGCGCGTCGGCTGCATGCCGAGCAAGCTTCTGATCGCGGCGGCCGAAGCTGCGCACGCTTTCTCGCGTTTCCCGGCGTTCGGCATCCGGCCGGCGGGCCCGATTGACATCGACGGCAAGGCGGTGATGGATCGCGTCAAGGGCGAGCGGGACCGCTTCGCCGGATTTGTCATCGACGACGTCGAAGCGTTTCCCACCGCCGACAAGATTCGCGGCCACGCGAGGTTTATCGACGACCATACGCTGCAGGTCGGCGACGCGCTGACGATTCGCGCGCCGCGCATCGTGATCGCCACCGGATCATCGCCGGCGCATCCTGCGGCATGGGATGCGCTCGGCGACCGGATGATCGTCAACGACGATGTGTTTCAATGGACGGCGCTGCCGGAGAGTGTCGCGGTGTTCGGGCCCGGCGTGATCGGACTCGAAATCGGCCAGGCGCTGCACCGTCTCGGCGTGCGCGTAAAAGTCTTCGGCCGCGGCGGCGGCGTCGGTCCGTTGGCCGATCCGGCGCTGCTCGAGTTGGCGCGACGGACATTCGGCGCCGAGTTCTACCTCGACACGGATGCGCATGCAGAAGTGGCCCGCCACGGCGATCTGATCGAAGTCAAGTATCGCGCTCCCGACGGCGGCACTGCTACGGAAAACTTCGATTACCTGCTGGCTGCCACCGGACGGCGTCCGAACCTGTCAGGACTGGGGCTCGAACGAACGTCGCTCGCACTCGACGCCCACGGCGTGCCCTCGTTCGACCGCCGGACCCTGCAATGCGGACGATCGACGATATTCATCGCCGGCGACGTCAACAACGAATTGCCGCTGCTGCACGAGGCCGCCGACGAAGGCCGCATCGCCGGCGAAAACGCGGCGCACTATCCGGACGTGAGGCCCGGCCTGCGCCGGGCGGGCATCGCCATCGTCTTCACCGATCCGGAGATCGCAATCGTCGGCGGCGGCTGGCGCGAGGCGCAACCGGTGCCCCACGTTACGGGCGAGGTCTCGTTCCACAACCAGGGCCGGTCGCGCGTCATGCTGCGCAACAAGGGCATGCTGCACCTCTATGTCGCGATCGAAGACGGCGCTTTTCTCGGCGCCGAAATGCTCGGCCCCGATGCCGAGCATATCGCCCACCTGCTCGCGTGGGCGCTGCAGATGAAGCTCACCGTGCAGCAGATGCTCGACATGCCGTTCTACCACCCGGTCATCGAGGAAGGGGTGCGCACGGCACTGCGCGATGCACGCTCGAAGCTCGCCATTGCGCAGGCCCAGCGGCGGGCCGCCTGAACGATCGGCACTCCGCTACAGCCGATGTCCCTGATCGCCGTCGCTGAAACCGGCGAGATCTCCATCGACGCCGCGGACCAGCGCGAGCACCTTGAACAGCTCGCCCATCTCGGCCGGCGACAGAAGCTTCTGTACCGCCGCCACCTGGCGTAGATACGCCGACGTTTGCGGATCGCCGCAGGCAGCGAGCGCATCGAGAATGCCGCAATTGATCAGGAAGCGCGCCTGCGTCGTATAACCCCCGACCGTCATTCCGCCGGCGACGCCTGCGCGCGCGATTGCGCTGAAGTCGACATGCGCCGAAAGGTCGCACAGACCCGGCATGAAAAGCGGGTCGTGCACGACGCGATGACGGTAGTGTGCGACCAGCGTGCCGCTCGCGCGTTGCGGATGATAGTACTCATTCGCCGGAAAGCCGTAGTCGATGATCAGCAGCACGCCGGCATCGCAACGCTCCGCGAGGCTGCGGACCAGCGCTTGCGCGGCCGGGTTTATCTCGCTGACATAGTCGCCTTCGGGCGGAAACGCGGCGCTGGCGGCATCGCGCAGCGCACCCGGCGGCAGCGGCCGGTCGACCAGCGCGAGACCATCGCCGGCAAGACCGACGCCGCGCTCGAACCACGCGCCACGCTGCCGCGCGATCAGATGCGGCGGCACGGCATCGAGCACTTCGTTGGCGACCATCAGTCCGCGCCAGCGCGCCGGAAGAATCTCGATCCAGTCGACGCGCGGCAACATGGCCGGCGCCCGCTCGCGCAGGCACTCGCGCTGCCGCGCGGCGAGATCGGCGCTCACTTCGAGCAGGCGATACCGCCGCGGCAAGCGCTCCTTCGCCGCCAGCGCGTTCAGCAGATCGCCGGCGAGCCGGCCGGTGCCCGGCCCCAGCTCGATCAGGTCGCTGTCGGGCAGCCGCTCTATGACATCGGCGGCGGCCGTGGCCAGCGCGGCGCCGAACAGCGGTGTCATTTCGGGTGCGGTGACGAAATCGCCGGCGGCGCCGAACTTGCGTGCGCCCGCCGAGTAATAACCGAGTCCCGGTGCATACAGCACCGTGCCCATGTAATCGGCGAAAGAGATCCAGCCGCCCCCCTCGTCGATCGCCGCAGCAACGTGCGACAGGACCTGCTCGCCGTGCGCGCGTGCTTCGAGCGAAGGCGGCGGCAATCCGGCAGTGTCATCGCCGTGTGGAGCGGTGGACATCGATGTGATAGATTGGGTGATTCGAGCCAGTGTAGCCGGAGCGCCGCGTGCAGGGCAAAGTGGTCTTGATCACGGGTGGTGCCAAACGCGTCGGCGCGGCGACTTGCCGGCGCCTGCACGCCGCCGGTGCCCAGCTGATGCTGCATTATCGCGAATCGGCGGGCGAAGCGAGGCTGCTGCAGGCCGAGCTCAATCACCAGCGCAAGGACTCGGTCGCGCTGATCCAGGCCGACCTGCTCGATCTCGGAAAGCTGCAATCGCTGATCGATCAGACGGTGCAGACCTTCGGCAAGCTCGACGCGCTGATCAACAATGCATCCTCGTTCTTTCCGACGCCGGTCGGCGAAATCACCGGGGAGAATTGGGACGATCTGATCGGCACCAACCTGCGCGCCCCGCTTTTCATCGCGCAGGCCGCGGCGCCGGCGCTGAAGAAGACTCAAGGCGCGATCGTGAACATCACCGATATCCACGCCGAGCGCCCGTTGAAGAACTACGTCGTCTACAGCGTCGCCAAGGCCGGACTGGTCGGATTGACGCGGTCGCTGGCGCGCGAGCTGGCGCCCGAAGTGCGCGTCAATGCCGTCGCGCCCGGTCCGATCCTGTGGCCCGACGACGAATCGTTCGACGAGCTCTCGCGCCAGCGGATCATTTCGAACACGCCGCTCAGGCGCGAGGGCACGCCCGACGACATCGCCAAGGCCGTGCACTTCCTCCTGTTCGAGGCGACTTATGTCACCGGCGAGACGATCAACGTCGACGGCGGGAGGCACGTGGCGCTGTGAGCAGTGAGCAGGGCCCCGCGCACGAAGTGCGCGGGATGCGAGCGCCCGCGAATCAGCGCCAGCCACCGAGCGCGAACTATCCGCCCCGCGAATGTCGCCGACGAGGTGGCGCTGTAGTTGGCGCCGTTTTTTTTCTCCGCGCGGCGACCCGACGCGCAAGCGCTTCCAGATAAGGATCGACGATGCCGTGCGTGATCAGCGACACGCGCGCGCGCTCGAGATAATCGGCGGAAGAGCCGAAGGCTCCGGCAGCGCGGGACAAAACGTCCGCCTGCCTCGCCAGCGCCAGCTTGCCCGCGTATTGCGGATGCCTGCGATCGACGACGAAGGCCAGTGCGGTCAGTGCATGCGTGCCCGCGCGCACGCGCAGCCACCGCGGATGATAGGCGCCGACGACCATCTCGCGTCGCCATAGAAGCGCTAGCTCCGCGTGCGCGCATTCCGCGGGCAGCCGATAGACGACGCCTTGGCATGTTCCGCCCTGATCGAGCCCCAGCACCAGTCCCGGCGTCTTGGTCGTGCCGCGCGACGCGAGCGACCACAGACAGAAACGCCGATGCTTGCCGCGCAAGGTCGCCCGTCGCGCGTCGGTGAACGGAAACAGCGGATTCCACAACAGCGAACCGTAGGCGAAAACCCACCAGTCGGCATGCGCCGGCCGCCGCGCCAGCACCGCCGCCAGCGACGCGGCGAGCGCGTCGTCGGAAAGCGCCCGGTGCGAGTCGAGCGCTTCCATGTAGACGGCGCGCATGCGCCCTTCCTCGAGATCGCGGCGCGACAGCGTCATCGTCGTACGCGAGCGTCCCGGCTCAAACCAGGCCGCGAAAAGGCAGTCGCTGCTCGCACCACTGGCCGACCGAAAGGAGTCGGTGATCGTGCAGCACCGGCGCAGCCAGCTGCATGCCCAGCGGCAGCCCGTTCGGTGCAAGCGCGATCGGCAGGCTCAGCGCGGGAAACCCGGCGAGCGACCACAGCGAGCAGCAGGCGGGATCGCCGGTCTGCGTCAGGTCTTGCGGCGCGGGGCCGGGTGCAGGCGCCGTCACTACCGCATCTAATCCGGCAAGCGTATCGGTCAGCGCGGCGATGATCTCGCTGCGCCTCGCCATCGCGTCGGCGTACGCCGACTCGCCGATCGCGCGGCCTTCATCGAGCGCCGCGTTGAGCTTGGCCGACATTCTTCCTCGCTCACGATCCTGCAACGCGCCGAGCTCGCGTGCCGCCTCGTGCAGCATGATCCGGCGCAACTCCGTCGGCGCGTCGCGGCAGGCCGGCGGCAGCTCGCGCCTCGTGACGCGAGCACCCGCATTGCGAAGCGCATCGGCGGCGTTGTCGAGCGCTTCGCATTGCTCGCTGCTAATAGCCACCCACGGAAACTCCAGGCAGGCCAGCGCCGGCGGTGCCTGCAGCGAGTCATGGACTGCGATGTCGTCCTCGCTGGCGAGCGCTTCGGCAAACAACGCGCAATCGGCGACCGTGCGCGCGAAAACGCCCAAGGTGTCCAGCGTCGGGCTGAAGCGATGAACACCGCCGAAGGGCAGCAGGTCTTTGCCCGGCTTGAATCCGACGATGCCGCAGTATGCCGCCGGCCGGATCACCGATCCATTGGTCTGCGTGCCTATCGATGCGGGCACCTGGCCGAGCGCGACGGCCGCCGCCGACCCCGACGAGGAGCCGCCCGGCGTGCAGGCGGCGTTCCACGGATTGCGCGTCTTGCCCGGCTGCATGAACGCGAACTCGGTCGTCACCGTCTTGCCCAGGACCATCCCGCCTGCACGGTTCAGGCGGGCGATGCAGTCGGCGTCATGCGCAGCTATCGCACCGGCGTAAATCGGCGACCCCATCTGCGTCGGCATGCCGGCGGTCGCGACGATGTCCTTGACGCCGATCGGTACGCCGTAAAGCCTCGACGCACCGCCCGGCGTCCGCCGCACGTCCAGAGCACGCGCCGCATCCAGCGCCCGCTCGCGATCGAGCCACGCCCATGCCTGGACGTTGGCATCGGTGGCGTCGATGCGATCGAGCAGCGACTGCGTGAGCGCCGTGCAGGAAAGCGCACCGGCGGAGAGCGCACCGACCGCTCCGGCCAGCGTCAGCGTGTACGGCTCGGGCGTCATGGTTTGACGCGCACGAGCTTGATCGGGCGCGACGCAGTTTCGGAAGCGTCGGCGCTGGCGGCGGCAGGCAGGAAAATGGCCTGCAGGTCGTTGAGGAAACGCTGGCCGAGCAGCGTCGGTCGGATGTGCTGGTGATCGCGTACCATCAGTCCGCGTCGCTCGGCCTCGGCCAATGCCTTTTGCACGAGCGTGATCGGGAACCCGGTGCGCTCGGCGAACAAGGCGCCCGGGACGCCCTCGGTCAGACGCAGCGCATTCAGCATGAACTCGAAGCCGATCTCATGGCGCTCGACGGTTCTATCCTCGGCGAGCGGCAAGCCTCGCTCGGCTTCCTCGATATAGTGCTGCGGCTGCTTGTGCCGGACCTGACGCACGACGCGCCGTTGAAACGAAAGCTTCGAGTGGGCGCCGGCTCCGATGCCCAGATAATCGCCAAAGCGCCAGTAATTGACGTTATGCCGGCATTCGTGACCCGGTCTGGCGTATGCCGAGGTTTCGTAGTGCAGGTAGCCGGCGCCGCCGAGCGTATCCGCGATCGCGTCCTCGATGTCCGCCGCCGTCTCGTCGTCCGGCAAGGCCGGCGGATAGCGATGGAAAAGCGTGTTCGGCTCGATCGTCAGATGGTAGAACGACAGGTGCGGCGGGGAAAAACGCAACGCCTCGTCGAGATCGCTTTTGGCGTCGGCCAGCGTCTGCCCGGGAAGCGCGTACATCAGGTCGAGATTGACGTTGCCGAAAATCTCGATCGCTGCCGCCGCCGCGGCGCGCGCTTCGTCGGCGTCGTGCACGCGGCCGAGCGCGTTCAGGAATCTCGGCTCGAAGCTCTGCACGCCGACCGACAGCCGGTTGATGCCCGCGGCCTTGAAACCGGCAAACCGCTCCCGCTCGAAGGTGCCCGGATTGGCCTCGAGCGTGATTTCGGCCTCGGGTGCAAGCGGGACGCGTGCGCGCACGCCGGCGAGTATCCGGTCGATCGATTCCGGAGCGAAAAGACTCGGCGTGCCTCCGCCGAAAAAAACGGTATGCATACGGCGACCCCAGATCGAAGGCAGCGCGAGCTCGAGATCGGCGAGCAGCGCGTCGACATAGCGAGCTTCGGGAATTTCACCGCGCCGCTCGTGCGAGTTGAAATCGCAGTAAGGGCACTTCTTCAGGCACCAGGGAATGTGGATGTACAGCGCCAGCGGCGGCAGCGCGGCGAAATGCGGCGTCTGCAGCGACAGGCCGGTGGTGGCAATCACCATCGTCGAGCCCTAGGCGCCGCTGCGCAGTCGAGCGAGCAACGAGCGCATCGCCTTGCCGCGATGCGACAGCTCGTTCTTCCGCGCCACCGGCAGCTCGGCACCGGTCATGCCGGTGACGGGGTCGAGAAAATGCGGATCGTAGCCGAACCCGCCGTCACCGCGAGGCGAATCGATAATGGTCCCGTCCCAGCGGCCGTCGACCAGCACCGGCTCGGGATCGTCGCCGTGCCGCATCAGCGCGAGCATGCAGTAGTAGTGTGCCCGCCGGTCGTTAACGCCGTCGAGATCGGCGATCAGCCTGGCGTTGTTGCGCCGGTCGGATCGTGGCTCGCCAGCATAGCGCGCCGATTGCACGCCGGGCGCGCCGCGCAGCGCCTCGACGCAGATGCCGGAGTCGTCGGCGAGCGCTGGCAGTCCGGCCCGGCGGCTGGCGTGGCGCGCCTTGGCCAGTGCGTTTTCGACGAAGCTCGCATGCGGTTCATCGGTTTCGTCAATCCCCAGCTCGGCCTGCGCGATCGCCTCGATGCCCAACGGCGCCAGCAGGCGCTTGAACTCGATCAGTTTGCCCGGATTGTTCGATGCAATGACCAGGCGCGAGAATTCGCTCACGTCGAACCGTCGGTCGTCATCGCGCGCTGCTTCAGCCGAGGCCCAGCGCGGTCTTTTGCGTGGCGACCAGCGTGGCAACGCCGCCCTCACCCAGCGCGACCAGCGTCGCCATTTCCGCGCGCGAAAACGGCGCGCCCTCCGCCGTTCCCTGGATTTCGACAAAGCCGCCGGCGCCCGTCATCACGATGTTCATGTCGGTATCGCAGCTCGAATCCTCGGCGTAGTCGAGATCGAGCATGGGGACGCCCGCGACGATGCCGACCGACACTGCGGCGACGAAATCCTTTAGCGGCGAACCGGTCAAGAGGCCCTGCGCCTTGCACCACGATACGGCATCGTACAGCGCGACGCATGCGCCGGTGATCGATGCGCACCGTGTGCCTCCGTCGGCCTGTAGCACGTCGCAATCGATGCGGATCGTGCGCTCTCCGAGCTGCGACAGGTCGGCGATGGCGCGAAGGCTGCGGCCGATCAGCCGCTGGATCTCCTGCGTGCGCCCCGACTGCTTGCCTTCGGCGGCTTCGCGCCGCGTGCGGGTGTTGGTCGCGCGCGGCAGCATGCCGTATTCCGCCGTCAGCCAGCCCTGTCCTTTGCCTTTGAGAAACTGCGGCACGGATTCTTCCACCGACGCCATGCAAAGCACGCGGGTCGCACCGCATTCGATCAGCGCGGAGCCTTCGGCATGCCGGCTGTAGTGGCGGACGATCGACAAGGGGCGGAGCTCGTCGGCGCGCCGGCCTCCGGTGCGTATGGTCACAGACCCAACCTCAGACTGGAAAGGATTCGATTATAGCCGCGCCCCCCGGCACACCCAGGACGCTAGAGGCTATGTCGTAGCTTCCACCAGGCCGCGGTCGCGGCGAGCCCCTGCTCTACCGTGAACGGAGGCGCCCAGCGCGCAAGCTCACGGAGGCGCCCCGCATCGACTTCCAGGGTGCCGAGCAGCCGTGCCAGACTCGCGCGCTTGCCCAGAAGCATGCCGCCGGCGCGCATCACAAATGCAGGCACGTGGAACAGATGCGGCGCGACATCGAGCTCGCGCGCGAGACGATAGACCAGCTCGCTGGTCGACACGCTTTCGGCGTCGGCGACCGGAAGAGTCTCGCCGGCAAGCGCCGGCGTCGTCAACGCCGCCTCGATCGCGCTGACGGCGTTGCCGACGTAGAGCAAAGTGCGGCGATTGTCGATCCCGCCGAGCGGCAGCCGGCGCTCGGCAGCGACCGCGTCCAGCAGCCGTGCGAAGTTGCCCTTGACGCCGGGACCGTAGGTCAGCGGCAAGCGCAGCGCAACGCCTTCGATCGCTCCGCCGCGGCAGGCTTGCCAGAGCACGTTCTCGGCGCCGGCCTTGCTGTGCGCATACGCGTCCTGCGGTGCAGCGGGATCACCGGCGCGAAACGGCTTGCCGGGAGTCGTGGCTTCACCATAGACCTTGATGGTGCTCGCGAGCACGACACGCCGGACGCCGACGTGAAGCGCGGCATCGAGCAGACGGCGCGTCACATGCACGTTGGCGACGACGAACGGCGTCGGATCGCTCGCTTCGCGGGCGGTGGCGACGTGCGCGCGACCGGCCAGATGGACGATCGCGTCGACGCCGCGCAGCACCGATGTCCAGTCTGCGGCGGCAAAATCGCCCAATGCGACGATCTCGCGCGGAGGGTTCCCGTCCCGCGGAAGCGAGCGCACCGCGCCGACGTGCTCCACCTGCGACGCCGCCAATTTTGCGCACAGCGCCCGGCCGATGAACCCGTCGGCGCCGGTGACCAGCAGCCGGCCCGGATAGGAAAACGCGGGCGACAGTGTCGCGCTCACCACCAGCGCCAGCCGTTCTTGTTGAAAAATCGCACGGCGCTGCGAACGAAATACGCGATGTGGCGCCAGCCTTTGCGCGCCGCGCCGCCGCCGTGGTGCACGACGCGAACCGTTGGCACGTACGCGCTTTGGGTGATGCGGTTGAGCCGCACGCTCCAGTCGAAGTCTTCGAAGTAGAGGAAAAACGCTGGGTCGAAGCCGCCGGTGGCGTCGATCGCCTTGCGTCGCAGCAGCATGCAAGAGCCGCTCATCACCGGCACCGGCGAGATGGTTTTGCCGCCCGCCCTTTGCATCACGTCGCGCATTTCGTAGTGAGCGAGCCGCGGGCGGAAAAACGGCCGCAGCCATCTCGGCGCCAGGCCGCGCAACGCCAGGTCGACGACACTCGGGTAGCGCTTGCACAGATATTCGCGCCTTCCTTTGGCGTCGGTGACGGCGGGCGCGATGACGCCGACTTCCGGGTTGGCCTCGAAATAGCGGAGCGCCTCGGGCAAGGCGTCGACGTCGAGCTCGACGTCCGGGTTGAGCACCAGATGAAAATGGGTATTGCCGCCGTGCATGACCAGGTTGTGCGCGGCACCGTAGCCGATGTTGGCGTGGCCGTGCAGATAGCTCATCGTGAAGTGGGAATCGCGAAAATTTTCCTGCGCGAGCTTGATCACCATCGCGGCAATGTCGCGCTCTTCGCTGTTGTCGATCAGCGCCACGTTGGCCACGCGCAGCAGTCCCTGCTCGCGCGCCGCGGCGAGCGAGGCGGCCAGCGTGTGCAGCGTCCGATCGAGCAGCGCGAGGTCGGGGCGATACGTGACGATGCTGATCGTCAGCGTCGAGGCAGCCACGTCGGGGAAGGGATTGAAACGATGGGTTAGAATCGTCGTCGATTGCCCTCGCGCCGTCAACCTCGTCTTCCGCTCGTTCCCAGCATGAACGCCACAGCACAGCAACCCACCCGCTATCGCGCCGACGACCTGCGCGCGTTCGCGCGCGCACTCCTCGATCGTGCCGGTGTGCGCGCCGACATCGGCCGCGACGTCGCCGACGTTCTGCTCGACGCCGATCTGCTCGGGCACACGACCCACGGGCTCGCGCTGCTCGCGCCGTATCTCTCCGAAATCGACAAGGGCGCGATGGCCAAGTCCGGCGAGCCGAAGGTGATCAGCCGTCGTTCCGCCGCGGAGACCTGGGACGGCGCACGGCTGCCCGGCCCGTGGCTCACGCTGCGCGGACTCGAGCGTGCAGCGGCGATGGCGCGCGAGGCGGGCACCGGTACCGTGGTCATCCGACGCTCGCATCACATCGCCTGCCTCGCCGCGTATCTGAAGCGGGCGACCGACCAGGGACTGGCGGTGATCATCGAATGCTCGGACCCGACCGTGCTCGCCGTCGTGCCGCACGGTGGCACGACGCCGTTCATCACGCCAAACCCGCTCGCCGCCGGATTGCCGACGTCGGGTGACCCGATATTGATCGACGTCTCGATGTCGATCACCAGCATGGGCTACGCCAAGCAGCAAAAGGAAGCGGGAAAGATCCTGCCCGGGCCCTGGCTGATCGATCACGAGGGCCGCGCCACGTCCGATCCCGGGGCGTTGTTCGCCGATCCTCCGGGGGCGTTGCTGCCGCTCGGCGGACTGGATGCGGGTCACAAGGGATTCGGGCTTGGCCTGTTGATCGAGGCGATGACCGGTGCGCTCGCCGGACACGGCCGCGCCGACGCGCCTGAAGGATGGGGTGCGTCGGTCTTCATCCAGGTGCTGGATCCGGAAGCGTTCGGCGGACTCGCCGCGTTCAAGCGGCAAATGGATCATCTGGCCGCCGCCGCGCACGCGAGCCGTCCGCGAGTCGAAAGCGAGCCGATCCGGCTGCCGGGCGAGCGCGGCCTGCAGCGTTATCGCGATGCCGTCGCCAACGGCGTCGCTCTGTATCCGACGGTCCTTCCGGCATTGCAGCCATGGGCCGACAAATATGCTGTCGCGCTCCCGCTGCGGTCGAGCTAGCGAAGACTACGGTGAAATTCGCCCGTAGCTGACCCGCCAGATGCCGGCGAGGTCGCGCGCCGCGCCGACATCGACGAACCCCGCGCCGCGATACAGCGCGCCGACAACGTCGGCCTGATCGTGGCCATGCTCGAGCAATAGCCACGCACCGCGCGCGAGATGGGCCGGCGCCGCCGCGACGATCGTGCGAATCGCGCTGAGGCCGTCGCCTCCCGGCGTCAGCGCTTGCCGAGGCTCGTGGCGCAGATCGCCTTCGCTGAGATGCGGATCGCCGGCGGCGACATAAGGCGGATTGCCCGCGACGAGGTCGAAGCGCTCGTCCGGCAGCGCATCGAACCAGTCGGATTCGACGAACGTGACGTTGCCGATGCCGAGCCGCGCGGCATTGCGCGCCGCCAGCGCAAGCGCCGGACGCCAGACGTCGGTAGAGACGACCTGTGCGTTTCGCCGCGCGGCGGCGATCGCGAGCGCCACCGCACCCGAGCCCGTCCCGAGATCGAGCACGCGGGTCTCGCGATCACCCGGCAGGCGCGCCAGCGCAAGCTCGACCAGCAATTCGGTTTCGGGACGCGGGATCAGCACGTCGGGCGTGATCTCCAGATCGAGCCCGTAGAATTCGCGCCGTCCGATCAGATAAGCGACCGGCTCGCCGTTGCGGCGGCGACGCGCGAGCGCTTCGAAGGTCTTCGCCTGTTCGGCACTGATGCCCTCCCCGGCATGAGCCGCGAGCCAGGCGCGGTCGCGGCCGAGCACATGCGCGAGCAGCAGCTTCGCCTCGAAAGGGACGAGACCGCTTGCGGAAAGCGCGCGGGAGACGGTGATGGGCGTGCTCATCGATTGCCGCGCCGTGCGCCTTGCGACGGCCGACGCGGATGCGCATAATGTCGGCACCCCGTCGCGCCGTCAACGTACGACGGTACGGGCGCCAAATATCGAACAACGCGCTGGAGGAATCATGCCGTCACGACGCGATCTTCTGAAGGCGACTGGCGGTCTGGTGCTCGCTACCGGCGGCTCCTGGCTCGCGAGCCACGCGCATGGCGCCGATGCCGTCCTGGGCCCGGCCGAGCTGCCCGAGGGCATGCTGTCCTCATCGATTCTCGAAGCGCTGCCGGGCAAGGTGCCGCTGATCAAGAAGACGTGGCGACCGCCCAATTACGAAACGCCGGTCTCGTACTTCAACGAGACCTTCACGCCGAACGACGCGTTCTTCGTGCGCTACCACCTGTCGAACATTCCCCAGGTTTCCGCCGCGAGCTGGCAAGTCAGGATCGGCGGCGATGCGATCGCGACGCCGCTGGAGATCAACCTCGAAAGCCTCAAGCGCGACTACGAGCAGGTCGAAATCGCGGCCGTGTGCCAGTGCTCGGGCAACCGGCGCGGCATGTTCGTTCCGCACGTTCCCGGCGTCGAATGGGGACCGGGCGCGATCGGCAACGCCCGGTGGAAAGGCGTGCGCCTGAAGGACGTGCTGACCAAGGCCGGCGTCCGCAAGGACGCGCTGGAAATAAGCTTCGACGGCGCCGACTCGGGGGTATTTCCGAACACGCCGGATTTCCAAAAGTCGATTCCGGTGTGGAAGGCGATGGACGAAAACACGCTGATCGCCTACGCGATGAACGGCGCGCCGCTGCCGCACTGGAACGGTTTCCCGGCGCGCATTGTCGTTCCCGGCTGGACGGCGACCTACTGGATGAAGCACGTCACGTCGATCAATGCGATCACCAAGCCTTTCGACAACTTCTGGGTGAAGTCCGCGTACCGGATTCCGCGCGGCAAGTTCCCGCTGATCGATCGCTTCATCAGCCAGGAGACCGACGTCAACACGCCGATCACCGAAATGGTGGTCAATTCGCTGATGACCAACATCGTGCCCGGTCAGACGATTCCCGCCGGGCGCCGATTCGACGTCAAGGGCATCGCCTGGGACGGCGGCTACGGTATCGCAGCGGTCGAAGTTTCGATCGACGGCGGCCAGAGCTGGCGAAACGCGAACCTGGGCCAGGACTACGGGCGCTTTTCGTTCCGCTCGTGGAGCTATCCGATCAACGCCGCCGATCGCGGGTCGCTGACGGTGATGGCCAAGGCATCCAATCGCGCCGGCGCGACGCAGACTTTCGACCTGATCGCGAATCCCGCGGGCTACCATCACAACGTCGTGCAGCGCGTCGCGCTGGCGATCGGCTGAGGAGATGCCGATGAAAGCGTCGCTGCCGCTTGTCGCTTCGATCGCGCTTGCCGCCACCGTCGTCTACGCCGCCGAGCAGCGCGTCGCGCTGAAGGAAGGGCCGGGACGCGAAAAGGTCGAGGCGAATTGCGCGTCGTGCCACAGCCTCGACTACATCCAGGGAAATTCGCCGTTCATGAATCGCGGCGTCTGGGACGCCGAGGTCACCAAGATGATCAAGGCGTACGGCGCGCCGATCTCCGATACCGACGCCAAGGAAATCGCCGACTACCTGGCGAAAAACTACGGCCAGCCGTAGCTGTCGTACCGCACGACCGCTGTTTCCGCGCTGCGTCCACCGACGCCTGGCCGAATAGCAACTAGCCGTTCCGGTCCGGCGGGCGCTCGCAGGCGAACAGCCGCAGCCGCCTGTCGTAGTAACGGCCCCAGCCCTGGTCGCTCAGGCCCGCTTTCTGCAGCACGTGCTGCGAGGCCTTGTTGCCAGGGTGCGTGACACCGATGACGCGCGTGACGCCGAGGTCGTCGAAAGCATAGTCGACCAGTGCGCGCGCGCCTTCTGTCGCATAGCCGCGTCCCCAGTGTGCATGCAACAGGCGATAACCGACCTCGATGTCGGTCGTCGGCGGGCAGTACTTCAGGCAGTACCAGCCGATGAACTTGCCGCTGCCACGGAGCGATGCGCGCCATACGCCGAGTCCTGAATAGAGCGCGTAGTAGCGCGTGACTCTTCGCATCGACGCGTCGATCTCGCTCTTCGACACCGGCTTGCCGCCATTGATGTATTTCAGCACGCGGGGATCGCTGTCGAGCCGCACCAGGTCGCCGATGTCGTCCGGCGTGAACTCGCGCAACTCGAGCCGCACGGTCTCGAGCCATATCGGCGGCACGCGCTTCATCGCACGGTCTCGCCGGCGCCTTCGTCGCCACCGAGGGCCGCGAGCTGCTCGGCCTGGAATTCCTGCGCCAGCGCCTGCGTCAGCTCGAACAGGTCGCCGTCCATGATCTGGTCGATCTTGTACAGCGTCAGGTTGATCCGGTGGTCGGTCACCCGTCCCTGCGGAAAGTTGTACGTGCGGATGCGCTCGGAGCGATCGCCGCTGCCGATCAGGCTCTTGCGCGTCGCCGCCTCCTTCTGCTGCCGCTGCTGCCGCTCCTGGTCGACCAGGCGCGAGGCCAGTACCGACATCGCCTGCGCGCGGTTGCGATGCTGCGACCGATCGTCCTGGCACTCGACCACGATGCCCGTCGGCAGATGGGTGATTCGCACCGCCGAGTCGGTCTTGTTCACGTGCTGGCCGCCCGCGCCGGAGGCGCGGAACGTATCGATCCGGATCTCGGACGGATTGATAGTGATGTCGGCGACCGGGTCGGCCTCGGGCAGCACGGCGACAGTGCACGCCGACGTATGAATTCGTCCTTGCGCCTCGGTCTCGGGCACGCGCTGCACGCGGTGACCGCCCGATTCGAATTTGAGCTTGGCGTAGACGCCCTGTCCGACGACGCGGGCGATCACCTCCTTGTAGCCGCCCATGTCGCCTGGACTTTCGGAGATCAGCTCGACCTGCCATTTGTTGCGCTCGGCAAATCGCACGTACATGCGGAACAGCTGGCCGGCGAACAAGGCCGACTCGTCACCGCCGGTGCCGGCGCGAATCTCGAGGAATACGTTGCGTTCGTCGTTGGCGTCGCGCGGCAGCAGCGCGCGCTGCAGCTCGTCCTCGAGCGCGACCATGCGCGCCCGCGCCGCCTTTGCCTCGTCGTCGCCGAAAGACTTCATCTCGGGATCGGACAGCATGTCCTGCGCGGCCGCGAAGTCGCGCTCGCCCTGCAGCCAGTCGCGGTAGAGCGCTACGACCGGCGCAATCTCGGCATGCTCGCGCGACAGCGCGCGATAGCGGTCGAGGTCGCGAGTGACGTCCTCGGCCGCGAGCAGGCCGTTCAATTCCTCCAGCCGCGACGTCAGCTGATTGAGCTTGATGGAGAGCGACGGTTTCATGTCGTGCGAATCGTGGCCTTCTCGCGGCGGCCGGAGCGCCGCATTGCTGATCGGGTGGACGGTCGTGAATTTCTCGTCCGGCCTCGCGCCGGGCGGCGAGCCGCATCCGAAGCTAGTCGTCGTCCGGCAACTGGTAGATGTGGTGCAGCATCGCCAGCAGCTGGGCGCGCTCGGCGTCTCCTGCGCGAGTCAGCGCCTGCGCGGGCGCGTGCAGGAACTTGTTGGTTAGCCCGCGGGCAAGCTGTTCGATCACCTGGTCGGGCGCGGCGCCGCCGGCGAGCAGCCTGCGCGCGCGCTCGAGCTCCGCCGCGCGCAGGGTTTCATGATGGCCCTGCAGCGCGGTCAGCGTCGGAATGACGCTGCGTCCATCGAGCCAGCGCAAAAAGCTCTGGGTCTGCTCGGCGATCATCTCCTCCGCCTGCGTCAGCGCATCGACGCGGATCTGCAGGTTGTCCTTGACGATGTTGGCCAGGTCGTCGATGCTGTAGAGAAAAACGTCGTCGAGCTCTGCGGCTTCCGGCTCGACGTCGCGCGGCACCGCGAGATCGACGATGAACATCGGCGTGTGACGGCGCGATTTGATCGCCCGCTCGAGCAGGCCCTTGCCCAGGATGGGCAACGAGCTCGCGGTCGACGTCACGATCATGTCGAACTGGGCGAGGCGCTCGGGCAGCTCGTTCAGGGTGATCGCATTCGCTCCGAAGCGCGCGGCCAGCTGCTCGCCCCGCTCGAGCGTACGGTTCGAGACGGTAATCGACTTCGGATGCTTTGCGGCGAAATGCGCGGCGGCGAGATCGATCATCTCACCGGCGCCGATCAGCAACAGATGCTGGTCTGCCAGCGACGGATAGATACGCTCGGCGAGCTTTACCGCAGCGGCGGCCATCGAAATCGACGCGCTGCCGATGTCCGTGTTCGTTCGCACATCCTTGGCCACCGCGAACGTTCGCTGGAAAAGCCGGTTGAGGATCAGGCCAAGCGCGCCCGCCGCTTCGGCGCTGCGCACCGCGTGCTTCATCTGGCCGAGAATCTGCGGCTCGCCGAGCACCATCGAGTCGAGCCCGCTGGCGACACGAAACGCATGCGACACCGCGCGATCCTGCGGCAGCGTGTAGACATAAGGATGCAGCGACTCGGAGGGGACCCGGTGGAAGCTTTCCAGCCAGCGCTCGACCGGCGCCGCTTCAGCGGCGCTGAAATAGACCTCGGTCCGGTTGCAGGTCGACAGAATCGCCGCTTCCTTGACGCTCGGCTGCGCGATCAGGTCGCGCAGCGCCACACCCAGCGTGTCCGGCTGAAATGCGACCTGCTCGCGCACTTTTATCGGCGCGGTCGCATGGTTCAAGCCAAGGGCGTAAAGAGGCATGGTTATCGATCGCAAGTCACTGATATTTTATCGCAATACGGTATGGCGTGCCGGACGGATGCGCCGCTCTAGGAGGACAGTCCGGCAAGATACCTGAAAAAAGCGCGCACCTGTTCCGGGTTGTCCAGCGAGGCCCCGAAGAACGACGACGGCGCCGGCGGCGAATGGCCGGCGCCGTGCTTGGAGCAAAAACGGTCGGCATAACGCTGCCACGTCGCGTCGTAATTGCCGCGGGAGGCGTGGACCAGCAGCAAGTCGCCGGCGACGCCAAGCCGGGCTCCCGTCCGGGCGGCACGGTACGACCAGTCGAGGTCGGCCAGGTGGAAGCCGTCGAAGTTCGCATCGTCGAAAGCCACCGCCCGGAATGTTTCGCGTTTGCCGGCGAGCAGCACGCCGTCGAGCAGGACGATATCTCCGGCGACCGGACGCGGATCGAGCACGTCGACCTGCCAGTGATCGCTGTCGGGCGCGCGATGCGTGATCCAGCCGCGCAAATGCGGATGGCCGCTCCATCCAATCGCCGGACCGTCGATGCGAGTGCTCCCGGCGACACCGACGACGTCGAACCTCTGCAGGCGCTCGAACAGGCGCGCGGCAAAATCGGGCGCCAGAACGTCGACATCGTCGTGTGAAAGGACGACGACATCGGCGACGCTATGCCGAATCGCCCAGTTCCAGGCCTCGGCCAGCGAGCGCGCGTTGCGGATCGACACGATCTCGTGCCGCACCGCGGCGAAGAGCCGGCGGTACAGCGCGACAGCGCGCTCGTGTCGAGCATCGTCGATCGAGCAGATGACGATACTGACCGCAAGATCGGGCGCAGCGGGACCAGGCGCCGGCAGCAGCGCATCGTTGCGCTCGCCTGCCCGCACCGCATCGGCGATCGTCGCGACGCACTGCCTGGCCGCCTCGAACATCAGCGGATCACCGAGCCACGCCGCGTGAAAGGCGCGGATCGCCGCGGCGCGATCGCCGAGCTTCTTTTGCATCAAGCCGAGATTGAAGCGCGCGTCGTTCCAGCCGGGCTCGCGCGCCAGCGTTTCTCGATACGCTTCGGCGGCAGCGGCCAGCTGCCCGCCGCGCGCGTACGCATTGCCGCGTGCCAGCCAGTCGCGGGCCTCGGCGCTCATGCCTTGAAAAACTCCTGCTTTCCGCCCAGCCAGCGCTCCAGATGCGCGTGCGCGGCCCTAGGCTCGCGGCGCAGCAACTCGTCGGCGGCGTCGCGGGCGCGCTCGATCAACTCGACGTCGCGCTCGAGATCGGCGAAGCGCAACAGCGGCACGCCGGATTGGCGCGCGCCCAGAAACTCGCCCGGGCCGCGGATCGACAGGTCCTGCCGGGCGATCTCGAAGCCGTCGTTGTTTTCATAGATGACCTTGAGGCGCGCCTTCGCGAGCAACGACATCGGCTCCTCGAACAGCAGCACGCAGACGCTCTCGTCGGCGCCGCGGCCGACGCGCCCGCGCAGCTGGTGCAGCTGTGCAAGGCCGAAGCGTTCGGCGTGCTCGATCACCATCAGCGAAGCATTCGGCACGTCGACGCCGACTTCGATCACCGTCGTCGCAACCAGCACGTCGACTTCGCCGCGCACGAAGCCGTCCATCGCGGCGGCCTTTTCGGCAGGCTTCATGCGTCCGTGCAGCAGGCCGACCTTGAATTCACTCAAGGCGCGGGTGAGCTCCGCGTGCAGCGCGACCGCGGTCTGCAGCTCGAGCTTTTCCGATTCCTCGATCAGCGGGCAGACCCAGTACACCTGTTGGCCTGCGCCAGCGATCTTGCGTACGCGCTCGATGATCTCGCCGCGCCGGCGCTGGCTGACCAGCTTGGTCGTCACCGGCGTGCGGCCCGGCGGCATCTGGTCGATCACCGACACGTCGAGGTCGGCGTAGAAGCTCATCGCCAGCGTGCGCGGGATCGGGGTCGCGCTCATCATCAGCTGGTGTGCGTCGCCGATGCCCTTCTGCCGCAGCGCGAGTCTTTGCGCGACGCCGAAACGGTGCTGCTCGTCGACGATGGCGAGCCCCAGCCTGGGCAGCACGACCTCCTCCTGGAACAGCGCATGCGTGCCTATCGCGAGCTGCGCCTCGCCACCGACGATCGCCGACAGCGCCTTCTTGCGGTCCTTCGCCGGCAATCCACCGGACAACCACGCGATTTGCAACGGCAGGCCGTCGAGCCATGCGGCGAGCTTGCGGTAGTGCTGCTCGGCCAGGATTTCGGTGGGCGCCATGAACGCGACCTGATAGCCGGATTCGATCGCCTGCAGCGCGGCCAGCGCGGCGACGATCGTCTTGCCGCTGCCGACATCTCCCTGAAGCAGCCGCTGCATTGGTTCGCCGCGCGCGAGATCAAGGCGGATTTCGGCGATGACACGCTGCTGCGCCCGTGTCAGCTTGAACGGCAGGCGCGCGAGCAGCTCGCGTGTCAGCGAACCATTGCCCGGCAATCGCGGTGCTTTGCGCTTGGCGCGGGCGCGGCGGTGCATCTTCAGCGACAGCTGCTGCGCGAGAAGCTCGTCGAACTTGAGACGGGTCCAGGCCGGGTGCGTGCGTTGGTCGAGGCTGGCCTGCGCGGTGGCGTTGGCCGCTTCCGGCGGCGGCTCGTGCAGAAAGTGCACCGCTTCGGCGAAGCCCCAGAGCCGGCGCGGCTCTCGCGTCCACGGCGGCAGCGTCTCGCCCAGGAATGCAGGATTGGCCAGCAATGCACGACGCACGAGCTTGCGCAACGCATCCTGCGAGAGCCCGGCCGTCGTCGGATAGACCGGCGTCAGCCGGTCCGGCAACGGCGTTCCCGACACTACGACGTGGAAGCTCGGGTGCACCATTTCCAGCCCGAAGTGTCCGTCGCGCACTTCGCCGAACGCGCGCACCCGCTTGCCCTGGGCAAGCGCCTTCTGCTGGCTCGGGTAGAAATGGAAAAAGCGCAGCACCAGTTGCGCGCCGCGATCCGCGCCATCTTCGAGCAGGCAGACGAGCTGGCGCCTGCCGCGATATTGAATCTCGGTATTGGCGACGATGCCCTCGACCTGCCACGCCTGCCCGGGCTTGAGCGCGGACAACGGACACAAGTGGGTCTGGTCCTCGTAGCGCAGCGGCAGATGCAGCACGAGGTCCTGCTCGCGCGCGATGCCTATGCGCGAGAGCTTGTCCTGCAGCGTGTTTGCCGGCCGTGGCTCCTTCGCTGCCGCCTTTTTTCTTGCCACTCGTTCAGGCTTTGTCCGGGGTCTTCGAGCGCCCCGGCCACGTCGGCTCGGTGATGCGTCCCAACTCGAGCACGCCCTCGACTTCGATCAGCGCCGCTTTGGGCAATGCCGCCACCTGGTAGGTTGCGCGGGCGGGGTATGGCGTATTGAAGCAGCTCGCCATGACGTCGTTCACCTTCGCAAAGTCGGCAAGGTCGACCATCAGAATCGTCAGCTTGACGACGTCGTCAAGCGAGCCACCGGCAGCTTCCGCGACCGCGCGCAGATTGGCGAACACCTGCCGCGTCTGCGCTTCGATGCCTTGCACCAGGTCGCCGCTCGGGGGATCGATGCCGAGCTGCCCCGAGAGATAGACGGTGTAGCCGGCGCGAATCGCCTGCGAGTACGGACCCAGCGCGGTCGGAGCCTTGCTGGTGTGGATCGCTTCCTTGCTCATGGCCCCCCTCCGCTTTCGGCTACGCCGCTACGCTGCCCCCGTCGGGGGCGCAATTCGCGCCTTGGAGCGGTCCGGCGGCGCTCATGGTCCCCCCACGCTTGCGGCTAGGCCGCTACGCTGCCCCCGATGGGGGCGCAATTCGCGCCTTGGAGCGGTCCGGCGCGCGCTCATGGTCCGGTCCTCCTCTGCCACCCGTCCAAGCGCAAATCTAGCACGCGCAAGACTGCCGTGCCGAGCCGCTGGATCTAGCGCTCGACCTCGTTGCCGGCGCCGATCCAGGCGTCGATACCGCCGTGCAACGGGCGAATCCGCTTGAACCCGAGCTTTCTCAGCTGCTGCGCGACCTTGACCGCCGTCGCTTCGTTCGGGCAGGCGCAATACACGATGACTTCGTCGTCCTTGGCCATCCCGTCGAATCCTTTGGCGATGTTCTTGATGTCTATCGTCCGCGCACCGGGTATGCGTCCGGTCGCCGCCTGTGTGAGCGGCGAGCGCACATCTACGATCGCGCTGGCCTTGTTGGCATCGATCAGCTCGCGGAGCTCGTCGACCGAGACTCGATCCATGCGCAGCTGCTTGATGAAGAGGCGACGACGCCACCATTTGAGCAATATCCAAGCGACGAAACCGAAGATGACCAGCATCGAGCCGTATCTGCCCAGCGAAGCCAGCTTGTCCATCACGTCGCTGATCGCATCGCGGAATACATATCCGAGGCCAAGACCGACGCCGACCCAGAGCGCCGCACCGACCGCGTCGAACAGCAGGAACACCCAATAGCGCAGCCGCAGCGCGCCGGCCAGCGCGGTAGCAACGGAGGCGAATCCCGGCACGAACTTGGCGAACAGCATCGACGCGGGTCCGAAGCGCTGGAAAATCGATTCGGTCTGGCGAACGCAGGAATCCTGCGACAGCGACACGCGGCACAGCGTGCTCAGAATGCGCAGGCCGAATTTGCGTCCGGCGACATACCACCCGGTGTCGGCAGTCAGCGCCGCGGCGACGCCGACAAGGACCAGCGCCCATAGCGGGTTGCCTCCGCTGGCCGCATATGCGCCAGCCACGATCAGCGTCGGATAGGCGGGAATCGGCAATCCGGCCTGAAGCGCGAGTACGTTCACGAACACGAAGCCCAGACCGTACTGCTGGATCATCGCAATGACATGGCTCATGGCTACCTCGCCTGTTCTTGTCGCGGCGGCGTCGGATAGCTTACATGGTGGCGCCCAGGGCGCGAATCAAGCCTGCGCGATGCTCGGCGTGCAATGCAGAACGCCCATGCTGGGGCGACATTTACATCAGAATGATTGAGGCGGCTATAAGCTAATGCCGTTCCGGTTTACTCCCCGGGGGTCTCCCGCTATACTTGCGCCCCTGTGGGGA
>DATBBM010000006.1:0-1983 GCA_036270955.1 Casimicrobiaceae bacterium
GGCGAGCGCCGCCCGAAGGTCCGGCTCCGGCCGTTGCCCCACCGGCTCGATCAGCTCGTAGCTGAACTCGCGCCCGAGCACCGCGCCGATCTGCGCGACTTCCCTTGCCGCCCCGCCGATACGGTCGAGCCGCGCGGTCAGCGAGGCGTGCAGGGTCTGCGGCACGGCGAGAGCGGCCGCCGGGCTCGCCGACAGTACCGCCGCGACGCGGTCTTCGCGGCCGACCTGCTCCAATACGGCCTTGGTCAGTTCCTCGACGAACAGCGGCACGCCGTCGGTGCGCTCGACGATCTCGGCGACGACTTCGCTGCCCAGCGGCGCGTTCCCGGCGATGCCCAGAATGAGCGCGCCGACCTCGCGCCCGCCAAGCCGGTTGAGCGCCACGCTCGCGACATGCGGCTGGCCACCCCACGGGTGCTGGAACTCGGGCCGAAAAGTGATGACCAGCAGGATCGGCAACTGGCGCACCCGTCCGACCATCAGGTCGAGCAGTTCGCGCGAGGTCGGATCGATCCAGTGGGCGTCCTCGAACACCGCCAGGATCGGGTTGAGCCGGGCCAGCTGGCGCAGCTGCCGCAGCAGCGCCTCGAAAAATTTCTCGCGCTTGCGTTGCGGGCTCAGGTTCAGATCCGCGGCGGTATTCGGCAGAGACAGCAGCTCGGCCAACAACTCGAACTCGTCATCGGCTGCGCCGTCGGCCAGCAGATCGCGAGCCTTCCCGAGCTTCTCGTCGGCACTGTCGGTGCGGGCGAACCCGGCGGCGCGCTCCAATTGCGCGATCGTCGGGTACAACGCGCTGTCCTGATGATGCGGCGAGCAGAACCAGCGCAGACGGGTATGCGGCTCATCGGCAGCCTTGTCGGACAGCGCCGCGGTCAGCCGCGATTTTCCGATCCCCGGTTCGCCGGACAGCAGCACGACCCGGCCTTCGCCGGTTTTCGCCTGCTCCCAGCGCCGCAGCATCAGCTCCAATTCCTCGTCGCGTCCGACCAGTGGGGTCGCGTCCGAACGCAGCGCTTCGAAGCGGCTGACCGCGCCGCTTTCGCCGATGACGCGCCATGCGCGCTGCGGTTCGATGAAGCCGGCAAGCGGCTGCGCCCCAAGGTCGTCCAGATCGAACAGGGTGCCAATCTGGCGGCGGGTGCTGTCGGAGATCACCAGGGTGCCCGGCGCGGCCAATCCCTCCAACCGGGCCGCTAGGTTCGGCGTCTCGCCAACGACGCCGCGCTCCTGCGCCGCACCTTCGCCGATCAGGTCGCCGACGACAACCAGCCCGGTGGCGACGCCGATATGGACTTGCAGGGGCTCGGTCGCCGCCATCCGGCCAACCGCCTCGATCAGCGCAAGACCGGCCCGCACCGCGCGCTCGGCGTCGTCTTCATGCGCTTCGGGATAGCCGAAATAAACCAGCACGCCGTCGCCCATGAACTTTGCGACAAAGCCGGCAAACCGACCGACCGTCGCCGTCACGCAATCGTGGTACGCCCCGATCAGCTCGCGCAGGTCCTCGGGATCGAACGTCGACGCCAACGCGGTGGAACCGACCAGGTCGCAGAACATCACCGTCAATTGCCGCCGCTCGGCCTCGCGCGCCGGCGCGGCGGCAGGTTGCGCTGGGGCGGCGGTCTCAGTTCGCGGCGGCGGACGCTCGGACAGGATCGCGATCGCGTCGAGCAGGCGTCGGCGATGGCCGACCGAGGCGATCCCGAGATCACGAAGGTCGTCCGCGGTCAGTCTTTGCAGCACGTCTGCGTCGATGTGATTGTCAGCGAAGCTGGAGGCGTATTCCCCAAGCCCCAAGCCATGCAGCCACTCAGCAACGTCAATCGCCATGGCTTCTGTCCAACCCCGGCTGATCGCGCCAGATTTACCGCACAACCATAGCTGAAGCCGTTGCGATCTAAAATGATGTGGACGCGCCGCCCGCTATTTCCGCTTTGGGGCAGGAAGAGCCGTTCCCGGCGCGAAGGCCGAGTGGCCGAG
>DATBBM010000007.1:0-16940 GCA_036270955.1 Casimicrobiaceae bacterium
AGTTCGGCGCTGGCGCGCTCGGCGAGTCTTCCCTGATGCAGGAAAAGGATCTCGTCGCCCAGGCGGCGCGCCTGCCCCAGGTTTTGCGTCACCAGGACGATCTTGGTGCCAGCCGAGGCCATCGTCAGGATCACCGCCTCGATTTCGCGCGTCGCACCCGGATCGAGGCTCGCGGTCGGCTCGTCGAAAAATATAATCTCGGGCTGCAATGCCCAGACACGTGCGAGCGCAAGGCGCTGTTGCTCGCCCCCCGAAAGCACGCGCGCCGGGTGCGTGGCGTACCCTTCGAGACCCACGCTGCGCAGCGCCTCAAAAGCGCGCTCGCTGCGATTGCGCCGAGGCACACCGGCGATGCCCAATGCATGCGCGACATTGGCGAGCGCCGATCGTCGCAGCAGGACCGGCCGCTGGAACACCATCGCCTGCCGGCGCGGAGCGCCGGGTACCTCGGGGGCGTTCCAAAGGACCGCGCCGGACGTCGGCGGCAAAAGACCGTGGCAAAGGCGCAGCAGCACGCTCTTGCCGGCACCGTTGGGGCCGACGATCACGGTGCGGGAACCCGCCTCGATCGTCAGCGAGACGTCGTCGATGATCCGGCGTCCGCCCGCGGCGAACACCAATCGATCCAATCGCAGCGGCAACAAAGCCATCGGCACGCGCATGTCCATCGGTGTCACCCGTACCGCCGTTGCGCCGTTTCCTTCACTGCGTACGCCGCCGCGTTGAGTGCGACCACGATCGTGACCAGGATGATGCCGAGTCCAAGCGCGAGCGGCAGATCGCCTTTGCTGGTCTCGAGCGCGATCGCTGTCGTCATCACGCGCGTGACGCCATCGATATTGCCGCCGACGATGATCACCGCGCCGACTTCGGCGGCGGCCCGCCCGAAGCCGGCCAGCACGATCGTCACCAGCGAAAAGCGCAGGTCCCAGAGCAAGGTCGTGACTGCCCCGAGCCGCGTCTCGCCCAGCGAGCGAAGCTGCTCGCGATATTCGAGCCAGGCGTCCTCGACGACCTGGCGCGTCAGTGCGGCGATGATCGGCGTGATCAGGATTGCCTGGGCGATCACCATCGCTGTCGGGGTGAACAACAGCCCCAGCGTCCCGAGCGGACCGGCGCGGGAGAGCAGAAGATAGACGATCAGTCCGACCACCACCGGGGGCAGTCCCATCAGCGCGTTCAGCACGACGATCGTCGTCCGGCGGCCCGGGAAGCGACTGACGGCAATCAGCGCGCCCAGCGGCAGACCGATGACGGCGGCGATCGCGACCGCGCTCAAGCTCACCTGCAGGCTCAAGGCGACAATATCGCCCAACCTCGGGTCGAGCGAAGCGACCATATGCCAAGCCTCGCCGAGGGCCGCGGACAGGCTGCTCACTGGGCGGCGGACAAGAATTTAGTCATATGCTAAAATGTGCCTATTTTGGCCGAAACTATTTATCAAGGTGTCAATTCAAAATGATAAAGCGCAGCGGTACTCGATCAAACAGGCAAGTTGATGCCTATTAGGGCCGTTCGGCGGCAAGCTAATCAGGCACATAGGCGCCTGCCTTCGGGGCGTCGACGATTTACGGTACGATGGGCGCCCGCGAACCGGCGCCCGTGCTTAGAGAAACGCCGATGGAATTTGCCTTCATCATCGATCCGCCCGAATGGCTGAAGGCGTACAAGGACACCAGCGTCGCGATGATGCGTGCCCTGCAGGCGCGCGGCCACGCGATCTACCTGACCGAGCCCAAGGAGCTTTTCTGGCGGGCTGCGGTGACGCAGGCGCGGGTTCGCCGCGTCGAAGTCACCGCCGACGACCATGACTGGTTTCGCGCCGCGGAGCCCGCGATACGACCGCTGGTGTCGTTCGCCGCCGTGCTCATGCGCAAGGATCCGCCGTTCGACATGGAATACGTCTACTCGACGTACCTGCTGGAAGCGGCCGAGCACGAAGGCGCGTATGTCATAAACGGCCCCCGCGCGATACGCGACCACAACGAAAAGTGGGCGATCGCCGAGTTTCCCCAGTTCACCGTTCCGACGCTGGTGACGCGCGATCCCGAGCTGATCGCGGAGTTCATCGACGAGCACGCGGACGTCATCCTGAAGCCGCTCGACGGCATGGGCGGATCGTCGATCTTTCGCGTGCGCCGCGACGACGTCAATCGCAACGTGATCATCGAGACGATGGCGCACTTCGGCGCGCGCAGTGTCATGGCACAGCGATTCATTCCCGAAATCGCCGACGGCGACAAGCGCATCATCCTGATCGACGGCAAGCCTGCGCCGCATGCGCTGGCGCGCATTCCGAAGGCGGGTGAGACGCGCGGCAACCTCGCGGCGGGCGGGCGCGGCGTGGCGCGTCCGCTGACGGCGCGCGATCGCGAGATCGCCGACACGATAGGACGGGCGCTCGCGCCCAAGGGTTTGTTCGTCGTCGGGCTCGATGTGATCGGCGACTACCTGACCGAGGTCAATGTGACCAGCCCGACCGGGTTCGTCGAGATAAGCCAGCAGACCGGGTTCGACGTCGCCGGCGAGTTTGCGCAGGCGCTGGAAAAAAGGGTTGGCGCGCGTTGAGCAGCGTCCCGGCGAGAGTCTCGCCGCTCGAGCGCCCGTGCTAAGATAAAGCCACCCGCGCGGTCGAGGCATCTGAAGGTCGGGACGAAGGACAAATGCCGCGGGACACACACATGGCGCGGGACGTCAGGGGACAGACAGCATGATCGGCATCCTCATCGTCGCCCACGGCACTTTGAGCGACAGCCTGATCGGCGCGGTGACCCACGTGCTCGGCAGTCGCCCGCCGCAATTCGAGGGCATGCGCGTCGCCGCGGCTGACGATCCGCTGGCGTTGCTGCCGCGGGCGCGCGAGGTCGTCAAGTCGCTCGACAGCGGCGACGGCGTATTGATCTTCTCCGACATCTACGGCGCCTCGCCGTGCAACCTCGCCATCAAGCTGCTGCAGCCCGGGCGCATCGAAGCTGTCGCCGGCGTCAATTTGCCGATGCTCGTGCGCGCCTTCACCTATCGCAACAAGGGCATGGACACGATGATCAAGAAAGCCATCAGCGGCGGCTGCGACGGCGTCGTGCGCGTCGAGGTGGACCCGATCTATGCAGCAACGCGAAATTGAAATCGTCAACAAGCTGGGATTGCATGCCCGCGCGTCGGCGAAGCTGACGCAACTTGCTGCGAAATATCAATGCGATGTATCGCTGGCACGCAACGGACGCAAGATCAATGCCAAGAGCATCATGGGGGTGATGATGTTGGCGGCGGGCAAGGGCTCCAGGGTCGTGCTCGAGACCGACGGGCCCGACGAGACCGAGGCGCTCGACGCCATCACCGCGCTGATCGGCGATTATTTCGGCGAAGGACAATGACGACCGCCGCGCGGCGCGCGCAGCGTATCGTCGCCGATGGCAGACACATCGAGTTGCATCATTCGCGGAACCAAAGCCCGCGGCGCAGGCTCAATGAACAAGCGCGCTTCCCGGTCGTAACCAAGCGCGCAGGCTCATACCTCAACTGCGACGGGCATCTCGATCATGCAAACTCTCGACATCGACATCACCAACCGCTTGGGCCTTCATGCGCGCGCGGCAGCACAGATTGTGCGTCTCGCCTCGCAATTCCGGTGCAGCGTCTCGCTGATCGTGAACGGAAGGCGCGCGAGCGCCAGGAGCATGGTTGCCGTGATGATGCTGGCGGCCAGCATGGGCAGCACGGTCAGGCTGGAAACCAACGGCCCGGACGAGGCAGCGGCGATGGTGGCGATGGTGCAGCTGATCGGCGACGGGTTCGGCGAGACGCGTTGATCCGGCGTCCTCGCCGGTGAGCTTTGTCCTGCACGGCATCGGCGTTTCCGGCGGCGTCGCCATCGGCCGCGCGCAGCTGGTCTCGCATGCCACGCTGGAAGTCGCGCATTACGCGATCCGTCCGGAGCAAGTCGCAGCCGAGATCGATCGGTTGACGCTCGCGCTGCGAGCGGTCCAGAAAGAACTCGAGGCTCTGCACGGCGCGATGACGTCGGGCGACGCTCCGGCCGAGTTCGGCGCATTCCTCGACGTCCACTGGATGATCCTCACCGATCCGACGCTTTCCGAAGCGCCGAAGCGGATGATCGCCGATCAGCTTTGCAACGCCGAATGGGCGCTGACGCAGCAGATGAACGTGCTGGTCGAGCAGTTCGAGTCGATCGAGGATCCGTATCTTCGCGAGCGCAAGGCCGATGTCGTGCAGGTGGTCGAGCGCGTGCTCAAGGTGCTGCTCGGCAAGCGCAGCGGCGTGCGTCCCGCCAGCGCCGAGGATCAGACGATTCTGGTCGCACACGATCTTTCGCCTGCAGACGTCATTCAGTTCAAGAGCCACCATTTCGCCGCGTTCCTGACCGACCTGGGCGGTGCCAGCTCCCATACCGCGATCGTCGCGCGCAGCCTCAACGTCCCCGCAGTCGTGGCGACGCATAACGCGCGTGGCCTGATCCGGGAGCACGAGCTGTTGATCGTCGACGGCGCTAAGAACGTCGTCATCGTCAATCCCGACCGCTCGGTGCTCGCCGAGTACAGGCTGAAGCAGGGCGAGATCGAGCTCGAGCGGAAGAAGCTCAAGCGGCTCAAGACGACGCCCGCAGCGACGATCGACGGCACCGACATCGAGCTCTTCGCCAACATCGAGCTTCCCGACGATCTCGATCAGGCGCTGGACAACGGCGCCGGGGGCATCGGGCTCTTCCGCAGCGAGTTCCTGTTTCTCAATCGTCAGGGACTGCCCTCGGAGGACGAGCAATTCGAGGCGTACCGGCAGGTTGCTGCCGGCATGCGTGGCAAGCCGGTGGTGATCCGCACGTTCGATCTTGGTGCCGACAAGAGCAAGGAAGGCCTGGACGGGCTGGTGCGCGTCGCGCCGAATCCTGCGCTGGGATTGCGCGCCGTGCGCTTTTGCCTCGCCGAGCCGCGGCTGTTCCTGACGCAACTCCGGGCGATCTTGCGCGCATCGCACTACGGCGACGTCCGGATCCTGCTGCCGATGCTTGCCTCGATCGCCGAAATCGATCAGACACTGGCGCTGCTCGCGCAGGCGAAGGGCAGCCTGCTGGAGCGCGGCGTGCCATTCAATCCGTCGATCGAGGTCGGAGGCATGATCGAGATTCCGGCGGCAGTGCTGACGATCGAGCCGTTCGCGCGGCGGCTGGATTTCCTCTCGATAGGAACCAACGACCTGATCCAGTACACGCTGGCGGTCGATCGTGCCGACGAAGCCGTCTCGCATCTGTACGATCCGCTGCATCCGGCGGTGCTCAAGTTGATCGCGATCGCGATCGCGACGGCGAACAAGCTCGACATCCCCATCGCCGTCTGCGGCGAAATGGCCGGCGAAGTGCGGCTGACGCGGCTGCTGCTGGGCATGGGACTGCGCAACTTCTCGATGCATCCGGCGCACCTTTTGGCGGTAAAGCAGCGCGTGCTGATGACCGACGTGGGCGAGATCCGGCCGCTGGTCCGGCGCTTGCTGCGCGGCGAAGAGACGGTCAAAGTCGCCGCCCTGCTCGAGAAGCTCAATGATTGACTTTCGCCTGCGCGGCGCTAGACTAGGATCCACGCGCCGATTTGACGATCAGCTTGCGGGCGCAAGGGATGCCTTTTCCGGGTTTCCCTGACAAATACGGCTAAAGCGGCGACGGAGAACCGACCCGATTGGCGCCAAGCTGATCGGGTTTTTTTATTGCCTCGAATAACGCAGCGATAACGCAGCGCGGCGAAAGCGCCGCTTTTTGCCTTGACTCGGATACCAGGTTCAGTAGGTCTGGTGACGCCCCAGCGCGCGGCGTTCGCTGCGCCGCTCGCGCTGCGTTCCGGCGCATCGTTGCCGGAGTTCGAGCTCGTCTACGAGACCTACGGCAAGCTCAACGCCGCGCGGTCGAACGCGATCCTGATTTGTCACGCGCTGAACGCTTCGCACCATGTCGCCGGCATCCACGCCGGCCGGAGCGAAAGCGAAGGCTGGTGGGACAACATGGTCGGTCCCGGCAAGCCGGTCGACACCGATCGGTTTTTCGTCGTCGGCGTCAATAATCTCGGCAGCTGCTTCGGCTCGACCGGTCCCGCTTCGATCAATCCGGCCACGGGCAAGCCCTGGGGCGCCGATTTTCCGATCGTCACCGTCGAAGACTGGGTCGATGCGCAGGCGCGGCTGGCCGACCGGCTGGAGATCGGACGCTTCGCCGCGGTGATGGGCGGCAGCCTGGGCGGCATGCAGGCTCTCGCCTGGGCCATCCGCTATCCGCAGCGGATCGGACGCGCGCTGGTGATCGCGGCGGCACCGAACCTGTCCGCACAGAATATCGCATTCAACGAAGTCGCGCGCGCGGCGATCATGACCGATCCCGACTTCCACGCCGGCCACTACTACGATTACGGCGTCAAGCCGCTTCGCGGCCTGCGCGTCGCGCGTATGGTCGGACACATCACCTACATCTCCGACGAGCAGATGGGCGAGCGCTTCGGGCGGCAGCTGCGCGATGGCCTCAACTACTCGTTCGCGCCCGAATTCGAGATTGAGTCGTACTTGCGCTACCAGGGCGAGAAGTTCGCCGAGTATTTCGATGCCAACACCTACCTCGGGATCACCAAGGCGCTCGACTACTTCGATCCGGCGTCGGCCACTGGGGGCGACCTGGCGCAAGCGCTTTCGCCGGCGCGCTGCCGTTTTCTGGTAATCGCGTTCACCACCGACTGGCGTTTTTCGCCGGCGCGCTCGAGAGAGATCGTCAAGGCACTGGTCGACAACCGGCGCGACGTCTGCTACGCCGAAATCGTCGCGCCGCACGGCCACGACGCGTTCCTGCTCGACACGCCGCAGTATCACGCGATCGTGCGCGCGTATCTGGCGCGGGCGTCAGAGGAGGAATCGGTGTGAGTGCAAGTTACTCCACCCGCGCCGACTTCTCGACCATCGCCGGCTGGATCGCGGCGGACGCGCGCGTGCTCGATCTAGGCTGCGGCGACGGCAGCCTGCTCGCCTACCTGCGCGAGTCGCGCGGCGCCTTCGGGTACGGCATCGAAATCGACGACGCAGGCGTGCTGGCGTCGATCGGCAATGGCGTCAATGTCATCCAGAGCGACCTGGAGAGCGGGCTCGCCGGCTTCGACGACCGGTCGTTCGACAGCGTGATCCTGTCGCAGACCCTGCAGGCGATGCGGCACACCGAGGAAATCGTGCTGGAGATGCTGCGGGTCGGCCGCGAAGCGATCGTCACCTTCCCGAATTTCGGCCACTGGTCGCACCGGATGCAGGTGCTGCGGGGCCGCATGCCGGTGTCGAAGAACCTCCCTTACCAGTGGTACGACACGCCGAACATCCACCTTTGTACGGTGGCCGATTTCGACGCGTTCTGCGCGACCCGCCGTTTCGATGTGCTAGATCGCGTCGTGCTGCACGACGCGCGGCGCGTGTCGATGATGCCGAACCTGTTCGGCTCGCTCGCCATCTATCGTTTCCGGCACGGCACCACCACAGCCTGAACCGCGCCTTCGCGGAATGGCGCTTCGCTACAATGCCGGCGATGGGTGACTCGAGGCCGCCGCTGGCCAAAGCGCTGTTCAACCGCCGGATGCTGATCTGCATCTTCACCGGCTTCAGCTCCGGGCTGCCGCTTTATATTCTGATCAATCTGCTGCCGGCGTGGCTTCGCACCGAGCACGTCGACTTGAAGGCGATCGGTCTGTTCGCGCTGATCGGCTTGCCGTTCACCTGGAAATTCATCTGGTCGCCGCTGGTTGATCGCTACGCGCTGCCGCTGCTCGGTCGCCGCCGCGGCTGGATGCTGGTCACGCAAGTCGCGCTGGTCGCGTCGCTGCCGCTGTTCGGCGCGCTTCAGCCTCAGCAGGATTTATGGACGATCGCCTACCTCGCCGCGGCGGTGGCCTTTTTTGCGGCGACACAGGACATCGTCCTCGATGCTTATCGCCGAGAGCTGCTGCCCGAAGTAGAGCTGGGTCTGGGTAATGCGATCCACGTGCAGGCCTACCGGATATCCAGCCTCGTTCCCGGAGCGCTGTCGCTGATCCTCGCCGACCGGCTGCCCTGGCAAAGTGTCTTTATCATCACCGCGCTGTTCATGTTGCCGGGCATCGTCAACACGCTGCTGATCGACGAGCCCGCTCTGTCGCGCGCGGCGCCGCGCACGCTGCGCGAGGCGGTTGTCGAGCCGTTTCACGAATTCATCACGCGCTCCGGCTGGCGGCAGGCACTCCTGGTGCTCGGTTTCATTTTTCTCTACAAGCTCGGCGACAGCATGGCGACCGCGCTGGCGACCCCGTTTTATCTGGACATCGGCTTCACGATGTCGGAGATCGGCCTGATCGCCAAAAACGCCGGGCTGTGGGCCAGCGTGTTCGGAGGTCTGCTTGGCGGAATCTGGATGCTCAGGATCGGCATCAATCGCGGACTGTGGCTGTTCGGCGCCGTCCAGGTTTTCTCGATCCTGGGCTTTGCGTGGCTCGCATATGTCAATCGCCCGGACAGGTTGCTGCTCGCCGGCGTCATCGCCTTCGAGGCGCTCGGCGTCGGACTGGGCACCGCCGCGTTCACCGCGTTTATCGCGCGCACCACCGACCCGCGCTACACGGCCACGCAGTTCGCACTGTTCACCAGCCTCGCGGCCGTGCCGCGCTCCCTGATCAATGCGACGACCGGGTGGATCGTCGACGCCATCGGCTGGTTCGACTTCTATCTGCTGTGCATGGCGCTGGCGCTTCCGGGCATGGCGCTGCTGCTGCGAGTGGCGCCGTGGAATGCGCCGACGCCGCGCGCGGAAACGCCGGGGCCGGTCAAGGCATAGCGGGCATGGTGCGAATCTCGCCTTAGCCGGCGGTGCGCTCGAGCGCTTCGTGCAGCTCGAGCCACTCGGCCTCGTCGCGCGCGAGCTCCCAGGTCAGGTCACCCCGCCGAGCGAGCGAAGCGATCAGCCGCTCCTTGTTCTCTTCGATGTAGGCCTCGGAGGTCGCGAGCCACTCGTCGAGGCTACGTTTTTCGGTCGACAACAGATCGATCCGCTGCTCGATGAGTTCGATCTTCTGCTGCAGCGGTTTGCGCAGGTCCGCCAGGCGCTGCCTCGACGCCGCTTCGGCGCGCTTTTGCGTCTTGCGATCGGGTACCGAGGCGGTGGTTTCGGCCGCCGTCGCCGCGGCGTCGCGTCCGCGTCCGGCCAGCACCCATTGCCGGTAGTCGTCCAGATCGCCGTCGAACAGCGCAAGCGTGCCGTCGGCGACCAGCCAGAGCTCGTCCGCGGTGGCGCGCAGCAGGTGGCGGTCGTGCGCGACGACGATCAGCGCGCCGGTGTAATCCTGGAGCGCCTCGGTCAGCGCTTCGCGCATGTCGATGTCGAGATGATTGGTCGGTTCATCGAGCAGCAAGAGATTCGGCCGCTGGCGCACCAGCAGCGCGAGCGTCAGTCGCGCTTTCTCTCCGCCGGAAAATTCCCGCACCGGCGCGCTGACCCGGTCGCCGCGAAAATCGAAGCCGCCGAGAAAGTCGCGGAAAGCCTGCTCGCGCGTGCCGGGCTCGATCTGCTGCAGGTGCCACAGCGCGCTTTGATCGAGGCGAAGTTGCTCGACCTGGTGCTGGGCAAAATAGCCGATCGAAAGGCCCTGCGCCGCCAGCCGTTCGCCGCTCGCGGGCGCGAGCTCGCCGGCGATCGCGCGCAACAGCGTCGACTTCCCCGCGCCGTTGGGTCCGAGGAGCCCGATTCGCGCCCCGGCAAGGATCGCCCAGTCGACGCCGGTGAGTATCGCCTTGTCGCCGTAGCCCAGCGTCACATGATCGAGCTTCAGCAGCTGTCGCGCGTGGATGCCGGTGGCCGGAAATTCGAACGAGAACGGACTGTCGACGTGCGCTGCGGCGATCAATTCCATCCGCTCCAGCGCCTTGATGCGGCTTTGCGCCTGCCTGGCCTTGGTCGCCTTCGCGCGGAAGCGATCGATGTACGAGCGGAGGTGCGCGATCTGCTTCTGCTGCTTGACGTAGGCCGCATGCTGCGACGCCAGCGTCAGCGCGCGCTCGCGCTCGAACTGCGTATAGTTGCCGCTATAGAGCCGCAGCTTGTTGCCTTCGAGGTGCGCGATCTCGGTCACCACGGCGTCGAGAAAGTCGCGATCGTGTGCGATCAGCAGCAGCGTGCCGGGGTACCTCGCCAGCCAGTCCTCCAGCCAGAGCACGGCATCGAGGTCGAGGTGATTGGTCGGTTCGTCCAGCAGCAAGAGATCGGAGCGGCACATCAGCGCCTGCGCGAGATTCAGGCGCATCCGCCAGCCGCCGGAAAAGCTGGCCACCGGCTCCGCCTGTTGCGCGGCGCTGAAACCCAGGCCCGCGAGCAGCGACGCGGCCCGGGCCCGGGCGCCGTAGCCGCCGATCGCTTCGAAGCGGTGATGCAACTCGGCCAGTTGCTCGCCGCCTGCGTGCGGGTCCGTTTCTGCCTCCCCTTCCGCGGCGCGCAGTGCGCGCTGCACCATCCGCAATTCCGCGTCACCGTCGAGCACGTATTCGATCGCCGGCGCGCTTGTCGCCGGAGTTTCCTGCGCGACGTGCGCGATCACCCAGGAGGACGGTAACGAAAGCTCGCCCGCGTCCTGCGAAAGCTCACCGCGTAGCAGCGCGAACAGCGACGACTTGCCGCTGCCGTTGGCCCCAATGAGGCCGACCTTGTGTCCCGGGTGCACAGTCAGCGACGCACCTTCGAGCAGGCGCTTGTTGCCGCGAGCCAGGGTGACATTGGTGAGACGCAGCATCGGAGCCGTTTACACCCATGAGATTGGACTGCGGGGCTCACCGCGTAAGGACGCCGAGGCCAACCGCAGGGCGTCAGTTTACGTCCCATGATTCCTTCGTGGCTTCGTGTGCTCGGAGGCCCTCGCCCGGATCCGTCTGGCCATGGTTAAAATGCGCATCCGGTCATGAACCTTTAGGGCGTGATGAAGATCAGCGTTTTCACCCCGACGCACAAACCCGACTACCTCGGCGAAGCCCACGCTTCGCTCATGGCGCAGCAGGCTGTCGACTGGGAGTGGGTTCTGGTCCCCAACGGTCCGGCCTTCGACGTCCCGGAGCACATCCGCTCCGATGCGCGAGTGCGCATCATTGTCGCGCCGGACTGGATCGCCAAGCTTGGCGTCGGTGCGCTTAAGCGCTTCGCCTGTGAGCAGTGCTCAGGCGACGTGTTTGTCGAGCTCGATCACGACGATCTTCTACTTCCTACTGCGCTAGCCAAGATCGCTGGCGCCGTTGACGATGGCGCGGGCTTCGTCTATTCCGATTTCGCGAATTTTCGCGCCGACGGCACTTGCGAGGTGTACGACAAGGCCTACGGCTGGGAGTCCTACGCCTTTACCCACGGCGGCCGCTACTACACGGCGATGCGCGCGTTCGAGCCCGATCCGAGCTCGCTGCACCTGATCTTTTTTGCGCCGAACCATGTTCGCGCGTGGACGCGCGACGCCTATCGTCGGGCGGCAGGCCACGATTCGACCATTGCCGTCGCCGATGACCACGATCTGGTGTGCCGCACCTATCTCGCCGGTGTCGAGTTCCGTCATCTAGCCGAGTGTCTTTACCTGTATCGATTGCAACCCGACGGCCAGAACACTTACCTTCAACGCAACGCCGAGATCCAGCTCCGGCAACAGGAGGTCTCGAATACCTATGTTTATGGCCTGATAGCCGAGTGGAGTCGCCGCAACGGGCTGCCGATGTACGATCTCGGCGGCGCGACGGGCTGCCCGGAGGGATTCCTGAGCGTCGATCTGCGCGACGCTGCCCTCAATTGCGATATCCGCAACGGTCTGCCGGTCCCCGACAATTCGACCGGCTGCGTGCGCGCATTCGACTTCCTCGAGCACGTGCCGACCTGCCGCGACTCGACCTGCGACCACGGCGCGGACGGCGTAGCCGCGAAGTGCATCGTCGGACTGATGAACGAGTTGTATCGGGTGCTCGCGCCGGGCGGATGGATCATCTCGCGCACACCCTCCACCGACGGACGCGGCGCGTTCCAGGACCCCACGCACGTCTCCTTCTGGAATCCGAACTCGTTCTGGTATTACACGCGCCGCGAACAGGCGCGCTACGTCCCCGGTGTCCGCTGCCGCTTCCAGGCGCCGCGCATCTGGCAGACCTTTCCCACCGAGTGGCACAAGACCCACAACATCCCGTACGTCTACGCCGACCTTGTGGCGCTCAAGGGGCAGCGGCAGCCGGGCGTGTGCGAGATCTGAGCGCACGTCCGGTACGGCATCGCCGAGCCGGGACGCGCTCGCAGCAAGTGTTTATGGTCCGGCCGCGATAACCCACCACTTGGTGCCGTCGGAAACGACGGTCAGCGTGCTGTTGATGTTGGTGGCCGTCGCATCTGGAGCATCCAACGTGACGATCGTCGTGCCGCCAGGGGTCCCGACCGGCGTCAAGAAGCAGCGATCCTGCGTGGCATTGTTCACGTTGACGCGCTTGACGCGGAATATCCGCCCAGTGTTGCCCGCCGCTGCCGGAAGCGTGACCGTGACCCCCGGAGCGCCCGTGCCCGCGGCATTGCAGAGCACGACGCTGTCCGTGAGGGCCACCGAGTAGTTCGCAGTGATCGTCGTGATCGGAACCGACGCGAGCGCGCCGGACGATCCGGCAGTTCCTTGCGTGCCCTGTGGCCCTTGCGAACCTGTCGTTCCCTGCGCGCCGGCAACACCCTGCGGACCCTGTGCACCGGTATTGCCCTGCGCACCTGTATTGCCGGTATTACCTTGCGGACCCTGAGCACCGGTGTTGCCCTGAGTTCCCTGCGCGCCAGTCGATCCCTGTGCGCCGGTGTTGCCCTGCGGACCCTGTGCGCCGGTGTTACCTTGCGCACCCGTCGTTCCCTGCGCGCCAGTCGACCCTTGCGGGCCTTGGGCGCCGATATTGCCTTGAGTTCCTTGTGCACCGGTCGATCCTTGCGCGCCAAGATTCCCCTGCGGGCCCTGTGCGCCAGTATTGCCTTGCGTCCCCTGCGCGCCGACATTGCCTTGCGGACCCTGTGCACCAATGTTGCCTTGAGTTCCCTGCGCACCCGTCGCGCCTTGCGCGCCGCTATTTCCCTGAGCTCCTGTATTGCCTTGCGTTCCTTGCGAACCCTGCGATCCGGTGTTGCCCTGAGTTCCCTGCGCGCCGGTACTGCCCTGCGCTCCCGTGTTGCCTTGCGTTCCCTGCGGGCCCTGTGCGCCGGTATTGCCCTGCGCGCCGCTCGACCCTTGGGCTCCGGCCGTCCCTTGCGGCCCTTGCGCGCCCGAACTTCCTTGCGTACCGGCGGGACCTTGCGCTCCGACCAGCGAGATCGGTGAACCCCAGACGCCTCCGGTCTTCGGTCCGTAGATGTTGTCGGTTGCGGTATCGACATAGAAGTCGCCGTTTGCGCCTAGCGCATTCGACGGGACGCCGTTACCGCTCAGCACACTGCTCCCGTCGTTACCTTGCGATCCCTGCGCACCGGTCGCGCCCTGCGTGCCGATAAAGCCCTGCGGGCCCTGCGAGCCCGTCAGACCCTGCGGACCCAACCCGCCGATGTTGCCTTGCGTACCTTGCGGGCCTTGCGCGCCGGTCGAACCTTGGGCGCCCGTGTTGCCTTGCGACCCCTGTACACCGGCATTGCCCTGTGGACCTAGCCCGCCAGTATTGCCCTGTGTACCTTGCGGGCCCTGCGCACCCGTAGTGCCTTGTGCGCCGCTCGACCCTTGGGCGCCGGAGGTTCCCTGCGGTCCTTGCGTGCCCGAAGTCCCTTGCGCTCCTGCGGGGCCTTGCGATCCAACCAGCGAGATCGGCGGCCCCCAGACGCCCCCGCTCTTCGGTCCGTAGATGTTGTCGGTTGCGGTATCGACATAGAAGTCGCCGTTTGCGCCTAGCGCATTCGACGGGACGCCGTTACCGCTCAGCACACTGCTCCCGTCATTACCTTGCGAGCCCTGCGCACCGGTCGCGCCCTGCGTGCCGATAAAGCCCTGCGGGCCCTGCGCGCCCGTCAAGCCCTGCGGACCTGAGCCGCCGACGTTGCCTTGTGTTCCCTGCGGGCCTTGCGCGCCCGTGTTGCCTTGCGCGCCGCTCGAACCTTGAGCACCGGCGTTGCCCTGCGATCCCTGCGCACCCGCGTTGCCCTGCGGACCTTGGGCGCCGGTATTGCCCTGCGCGCCCCCGGACCCTTGGGCGCCGGTCGTCCCCTGCGGCCCCTGCGCACCCGCACTTCCCGATGAACCTTGCGCGCCGGCTGGGCCCTGCGCCCCGACGAGCACGATCGCCGAGCCCCAGACGCCCCCCGTCTTCGGCCCATAGATCGCGTCGGTCAGTGTGTCGATATAGAAATCACCGTCCGCGCCCACCGCGTTCGATGGCGTGCCGCTGCCGTTCAACACGGCGGTCCCATCGTTGCCCTGCGCACCCTGCGCGCCGGCCGTGCCCTGGGCACCGGAAACTCCCGTCGAACCTTGCGGCCCCTGCGGCCCAATGGAACCCGGCGCACCGCCCGGGCCCTGCGGGCCCAACGGCCCGACGCTTCCCTGCGGCCCTTGAGCGCCGGTGGTGCCCTGCGGTCCCTGCGCACCGGTGCCCCCCGATCCTTGAGCGCCTTGTGAACCTTGGCTCCCCGGCACGCCTTGCGGCCCTTGCGCACCGGTACCCCCCGATCCTTGGGCGCCCTGTGAGCCTTGTGTTCCCTGCACGCCCTGCGGACCTTGGGCACCCTGCGGTCCTTGCGGTCCGAGAGCCCCTGGCGTGCATTGGCCGAGTAGACCGGTACCGTTTTGGAAGCAGATCGGATTGGGCTGTATCGCCGCGGTTGTAAGGTAGGGAATGGTCAGTGCGCCACTCGACCCATCCAGAAACATCCGCAGCAGCGTGCCGGTGGAGTCGCGAACGGCGAACCCGCCGCCGGCCGGAGTTCGGATTTCGACGTCCGCGGCGAGCGCGTTGGTGTAGCCGAATGCGAGTGACGCCGCCAAGGCGATCGTCAGTGGCCGTTTTCTGAAATGTCTTGTGTTCATGGTGTGTCCCTATCGCGCTTTTGGCGCGTCGAAATCCTGTTCGCTGCGGTACGCCGCCTTGCAAACCACGCTCCCGCTGCCGCGAGCAGCGCCGCCAGCACCGCAAGCGCAGCGGTATCCAGTGTCGGGATCGCGTTTGCTGCGTTGCCTGTTCCCGGGCCCGACGGCGTACCGAACCAGCGATTGGCATTTCCGCCACCGCCCTCGTTGGTCTGGAACGGCGCGAGCCACTGGCCGGTCGCCCAAACGTCGGTTACGCCTACGTGCTGGATCAGCTGGGTCCCACCGACCAGCAGGTTGACGAATGCAACCTGTCCGAGGGCGGAGCTTCTGAATTGGATCGGCGTAGAGGCCGTGCCGGCGATCTCGAGCACCGATGTGACCATCTGTGTCGAACCGGCGGCGAACACATAGTTCTTGCCCGTGGCCGTCACAAAGCTCGCACGGTGGAAAGTCGTGTTGCCGTTAATGGTTGCCGATCCGCCAGCGCACAGATCGCGGAAGTTGACCGTGCCCGTCCCGGACGCGAAGCTGCCGGAGTTGCTCCAGTTGCCACCGACCTCGATCAGCCCGGACCCGCCATTGAGGAGTCCGCCGGGCTGGATGGTCACATTGCGGACGTTTTTGAGCGATCCGGCGTTGACCTGCAGGATCCCGGCCACAAAGAGATCGGTGCAGGCGAGATCGACGCTACCGGAGCCGAGGCTTACCTGGGCGCCTGCGGGAACCGTCCAATCGGCGTGTGCCGCGGTGGCGGCGAGGCACGCCAAGGCGAACGAGAACAGCCGGCCCCGCTCGCGCGAGCGTATTTTCCGGCGGACGCGGCTGCCGTCGATTTCCAATTATTGGCGCACTCCCTTCGGCCGCCCTTGCCGCAAGAAGCATGCCTCGCCCCCGGGTGGCCGATCGCGGGACGAATCTTACGGCAAGTCGCCATGCCGGCCAACGAAATCCGGAAGGACTGAGCGCGGCGCGCGCCCTACCCTGAAGTCACCGGCAAATGCGTACAAAAACGCTCCGGACGATCAGGCCTCCAACGCGTCAAAGCACGTAGTCGTAATCGATGATCAAGGGCGCGTGGTCGGAAAATCGCCGATTCGTATAGATGGCAGCGGCGCGCGCGGTTGCGGCGATACCTGCGGTCGCGATCTGATAATCGATACGCCAGCCGACATTCTTGGCCCAGGCCTGGCCTCGGTTCGACCACCATGTGTACTGCTCGGGCTCGCGATTGATCCGGCGAAAGACGTCGACAAAGCCCAGCTCGTCGAACACCCGCGAGAGCCACGCCCGCTCTTCCGGCAGGAATCCGGAATTCTTCTGGTTGCCGCGCCAATTCTTCAGGTCGATTGGCTGATGCGCGATGTTCCAGTCGCCGCAAAGGATCACTTCGCGCCCGGCGTCGCGCAGACGCTCGAGATGCGGCAGAAACTGGGCGAGAAAACGGAACTTGGCGAGCTGGCGCTCCGGCGAGCTCGAGCCGGACGGCAGGTAGACGCTGATCACCGTGACCTTGCCGAAGTCGGCTTCCAGGTAGCGCCCTTCGGCATCGAACTCGTCGCTGCCGAAACCGCTGCGCACGGGCACCGGGCGGCGGGCGTACAAGGCGACGCCGCTGTACCCTTTTTTTTGCGCGTGATGAAACGCAGCGTGCGATTTTCGGGGCGCCCGCAGCGCCTTCGGCACATCGTCGGGATGAGCCTTGATCTCCTGCAGGCAGACGATGTCCCACGGCTCGATGCGCGACAGCCATCGCACCAGCCCCTTGCGCTCCGCCGAGCGGATGCCGTTGACGTTGAGTGTGACGATACGCATGTCGAATGGGACCGGCTCAGACGCAGGCGCGGCGCGCAAGTTTACACGAGGGTCCTGCCCGTCGCGTCGGGCCAGGCGACGAGA
>DATBBM010000008.1:0-2020 GCA_036270955.1 Casimicrobiaceae bacterium
CCGGCCTTGCTCGACCACCTGCAGCCGCCCGCCGATATGGATCGCGGCGGTGGCGATGACCTTGCCGTTTTCGACGAGGCCGAGCTTGGTGGTGCCGCCGCCGATATCGACGTTGAGAATGCGCTTTGACTGATCGCTCGATATACGCGCCGCGCCGGAGCCATAGGCGGCGAGCATCGCCTCCATGTGATGGCCGGCGGTGGCGGTGACGAACTCGCCAGCTTTCTCCGACAAGATCGCCGCGATCCTTTCCGCATTCTCGCGCCGCAGCGCTTCGCCGGTAAGGATAACGACGCCGGTATCGATCGTCTCGGGCGGCAGTCCGGCTGCGACATAGGCGTCGTCGATGATCGTGCCGAGCTTTAAATCGTCGATGCGCTCCTCGCTCTGATAGGGCGTGAGCGTCACCTGCGATTGAAACAGCGTCTCGCGCGCGACGACGTAATAACGGCTGGTCAGATCCTCGGCGAGGCGCCGCAAATGCACCCGCGAGAAAATGACTTGCGTGCCCGACGAGCCGATATCGATGCCGACGGTGGTCAGCGCGACATTGTCCTGCTGCCACAGCGGATTGTCTTCAGTCGGGCCGTCATCGTCGAAATCGTGGTCGTGATCGGCGTCGTCGCCATGCACATGCGCCACCTCCCGGCCATAGAGATGATCGGCCAAGGTGTGCGGCGGTTTGGGCTTTTCCTCTTCGGCCATCCGGTTCGCTGTTTCGCGTCTTCATCCCCCGCGCCGGATCGGCCGTCAATAGTACGACGGGGCAAATCCCGAAACGCGGCTGGGCAATGCAGGTTTGCCGGAAATTGTCGGAAAAATCGCCATGTTTGTCGCACAGGATGCGGTGTCTGACAGACGCGGGCAGCCGCACGCGTTACGCTGTCGATGAAAATCGCCAGGCTGCGGCACCGCCGTCGCCGGCACGGTGCAACTAAATGCTGGCCCACAGGGCGGGCGAGGCTTTAACCTTGGCATGAAATTATCTCAGCCGGATCAAGGCTGCGCCGCCGGGTCACGCAGGCAAGTCGTTGAAATTCGCGGAGCTTTTCCAAGTCCGCGACGTTCCGCCTGGTGCGGGGAAGCGTAAAATGCGTAGTCAGGGCTCAAAGATCGCCTCGACAAAGCAGGGCCTCGAAGCCTTCGCCGAGATTGACCAAACCGTACTCGACGCGATCCCGACAGGCTTCTGCGTCTGCCGGGCCGATGGGGCGCTCCTTCGCTATAACAAGCGCGCGGTCCAGCTGTGGGGTCGAACGCCACGAATCGGCGATCCAACCGAACTCGCCGACCGCAATTTTCACCGCTACACGGCCGAAGGTGTGCCGTTGCCATTCGCCGCCACGCCGGTCGCGGTGACGCTGCGCAGCGGTGTTCCGGTGCGCGGCGTGGAGCTGTTGATCGAGCGACCGGATGGTTCGCAAGTCTCGGTCCTGATGAACGCCGCGCCGCTGCAGGACACCCAAGGGCGAATTGATGGCGCGACCTGCAGCTTCCAGGAACTGACCGAGCGCAAACGTGCCGAGGAGGCGCTGCGCGCCAGCGAGGCCGAGCTGCAATCGGTCATCAATCGCACACCGTTCATGCTGGTGCGTTGCGGGCGCGATCTGCGCTACCGCTTCGTCAGCGAAGCCTATGCCCATCTCATCGACCGCGACCGCGATGCAGTCATCGGCAAAAGCATTGACGAAGTCATCGGCCCGCGTGGTCTGCGCACCCTGCAGCCCTATATCGATGCGGTATTGAATGGAGAATCGGTAGACTTTGAATGCGACCTGGAATTTCCCCACAGCGGCCTGCGCAGGCTCGCCATCGCCTACCGGCCCGAACGCGACGCCGACGACAACATCGAAGGCTGGATCGCCTCGCTTCTCGACGTCACCGATCAACGCAGCGGCGAAGAGGCGCGCCGTCAGCTCGCCAGCATCGTGGAGTCGTCCGACGACCCAATCATCAGCGAGGATCTCACCGGGCGCATCGTCAGCTGGAACCCGGGCGCCGAGCGCCTGTTCGGATATTC
>DATBBM010000009.1:0-9962 GCA_036270955.1 Casimicrobiaceae bacterium
CATCAACATGTCGCGCGACGAGGAGAACGAGTATTTCGCCGACGGTCTGTCGGAGGAATTGCTTAACGTACTGGCGAAGATCCGCGGCCTGCGCGTCGCGTCGCGGACCTCGGCATTCTTTTTCAAGGGCAAGGACATCGACCTTCCGAGTGTCGCGCAAAAACTCAACGTCGCGACGGTTCTCGAGGGCAGCGTGCGCAAATCGGGCAAGCGGGTGCGCATCACCGCGCAGCTGATCCAGGTCGCGACCGATTCGCACTTGTGGTCGGAGACGTACGACCGCGAGCTCGAGGACATCTTCGCCGTGCAGGACGACATCGCGCAGTCAGTGGTCAAGGAACTGCGGGCGGCACTGCTGGGGGAAGGCCTGGGCGCAGTCGAGGAGGCCAAGGCGAAGGCCGAGGTGCACGCCGCCGCCGCCGGCCGCGCCGACAATCCGGAGGCGTACCGGCTCTACCTTCAGGGACGGTATTTCATCGAACGGATGACGCAGGCCGACCTGGCGCGAAGCGTCGATTACTTCCGGCAGGCGATCGCGCTGGATCCGGATTTTGCGCTCGGTTGGACGGGGCTGTCGCAGGCTTACGCTGTCCAGGCCGGCTACGGTTGGGCGCCAGTGGCGGAAGGATACGAACGGGCGCGCGATGCGGCCAAACGAGCGCTGGCGATCGCGCCGGACCTGGCGGAAGGACACGTCTGTCTCGGGCATGTGCTCGAGAGTCACGACTGGGACTGGAAAGGCGCCAACGACGAATATCAGCGCGCGTTCGCGCTGGCGCCGGGCAACGCCGACGTGCTGCGCGCCGTTGCAGGGATGACGCGGATTTTCGTCGGACCGGAGGCGGGCGTCGAACTGTTGCGCCAGGCGGTGGCGCTGGATCCGCTGAGCTCATCCGCTCATCGCATGCTGGGCTTGCGCTGTTTTCTGGCGGGCCGCCTGGACGAGGCGACAGCGGCGCTGAAGACGTGCCTCGATCTGAATCCCAAGGCCGGCCTTGTCCATTGCTTTCTCTGCGCCACAAGCCTGGCGCAAGGCCGCGCGGCCGAGGCGCTCGAGTTGGCGGAGCGCGAGGTTCTGCCGGATTTTCGATTGGTGGGGATTGCGCTCGCACAACACTCGCTCGGTCACAAGGAAGAGTCGGACGCGGCTGTGGCGCAGCTGATCGAACGCCATGGCAACGAAGCGGCCTACCAGGTTGCGGAGACTTATGCCTGGCGCGGCGAACCCGACCGCGTGTTCGAATGGCTGGAACGCGCCTACACGCAGCGCGATCCCGGGCTGTCGATGACTTCCTCCGACCGCTTCTTCCGGCCGGTGCACGACGACCCGCGCTGGTTGCCCTTCCTGAAGAAAATGGGACTCCCCAGCCGTTGACGGTAGAAACATGGCCGACTTCGAAAAGCCGCTGGAAACGTGGAATGCGCGCTTCGCGCGCGACGACTACCTGTTCGGCGAAGAGCCGAACGCGTTCCTGCGCAAGCATGCGCATTTTCTGCGGCCCGGCAGCTCGGTGCTGTGCGTCGCCGACGGCGAAGGGCGTAACGGCGTCTGGCTCGCCGAGCAGGGTCATCGCGTGACCTCGTTCGACTTCGCGCCCAATGCGCTGGCCAAGGCGAAGCGGCTGGCGCAGCAGCGCAAGGTCAGCGTCGATCAGAGGCTCGGCGACGCCTACACCTGGTCATGGACTCCCGGCGAGTACGACGCGCTGGTCGCGGTGTTCATCCAGTTTTTGCCGCCGCACCGCCGCGACGACGCTTTCGCCGGGATGATGTCCGCGGTCAAGCCGGGCGGCATGTTCCTGCTCGAGGGTTACCGGCCCGAACAGGTCGACTACCGCACCGGCGGCCCGCCCAAACGCGAGCACATGTACACGCGCGAATGGCTGCAAACGACGTTCGCCGGCTGGGAGATCCTGGTCCTCGAGGCTTACGATGCGACGATCCAGGAAGGACAGGCGCACGCCGGCATGTCGGCGCTGATCGACCTTGTTGCGAGAAAACCATAGCCGGCGAAGCGCGCGCGATGCAACGCGCGAAATCTGTCTTCGCTGCTCCGCCCGGCCCTGGCCCGGGGCCTCAGATCTCGACCCGCGTACCCAACTCGACCACCTGGTTGGTCGGGATGTTGAAGAAATCGGTGATGCTCCCGGCATTGCGCGCCATCGTCACGAAAAGCCGGTCGCGCCATCGGACGACACCTTTCGCAGTCGTTCCGGGAACGATCTTCTCGCGCGAAAGGAAGTAGCTGACCCGCATCGGATCGACCTGCAACCCGCCCGGCGCGCAATGTTCCAGCGCGAGAACGATATCGGGCCGCTCCATGAATCCGTAACGCGCCGTGACGCGCCAGCAATCGTCGATCAGGTACTCGCTCGCGACACGCCGCCCCGCGGGCACCCACGGCGCGTCGAGAAACTCGACCGTCAGGAAAACGTTCTGCTCGTGCAGAACCTTGTAGTGCTTGAGGCTGTGCAGCAGCGCGTTGGGCGTGGCATTCGGGCTCGCAGTAAGAAACACGGCAGTGCCAGGCACCCGTTGCGGCGGATGCTGGAAAAGCGACTTGAGGAACCCTTCCAGCGGTGGCGACGACCCGCTCAAACGCTCAAGTAGCGTTTCGCGCCCGCGGCGCCAGGTCACCATGATGAAGAATACGATTGCGCCCAGCGCCAGCGGAAACCATCCGCCGTCCAGGACCTTGTGCATCGCTGCGGCAAAAAATACCGTATCGATCAGCATGAAGAAGGCGGTGGCCGCGACCGAGAGCCAGAGCGCGTAATGCCAGTGATAGCGAAGCACGAAAAACGTGAGCAAGGTCGTGACCAGCATCGTCCCCATCACGGCAACGCCGTAAGCCGATGCCAGCCGCGACGAACTGCCGAAGCCGACGACCGCGGCCACGACGACCAGCAGCAGCACCCAATTCACGGCAGGCACATAGATTTGTCCGATGGTCCGGGCGGACGTATGCAGGGTTGTCGTGCGCGGCAGGTATCCGAGCTGAACGGCCTGCTGCGTCATCGAGTACGCGCCCGAAATCGTCGCTTGCGAGGCGATGATGGTCGCGGCGGTCGCGAGAGCGACCATCGGATAGAGAGCCCACCCGGGATAGGCGAGATAGAACGGATTTTCGAGCGCCGCCGGATTGGCGATAAGCAGCGCGCCCTGGCCGAAGTAGTTCAGCACCAATGCCGGGGCCGCTACGCCAAACCAGGCGACGCGGATCGCGCGCTTGCCGAAGTGGCCCATGTCCGCGTAAAGCGCTTCCGCGCCGGTGAAGGCGAGCAGCACCGACCCCAACACGACGAACGAAGCGAAGCCGTGTCCGGTCACGAACCGGACCGCGTGCGTCGGGTCGAGAGCCTCGAGTATCTGCGGCGCTTTGCCGATCTGCCAGACGCCGATGGCGCCGATCGATACGAACCAGAGCGCGCAAACCGGGCCGAACAACAGGCCGACGGTCCCGGTACCGTAACGCTGGATGGCAAAGAGCGCGATCAGGATGCCGGCAGACAAGGGCACGACGTAGGGCTTGAGCGCGTCGGTCCCGACCTCCAAGCCCTCCACCGCGGAGAGCACCGAAATCGCCGGCGTCAGCACGGCATCGCCATAGAACAGCGCGGCGCCGAACACGCCGACCGCGAGCAAAGCATTGCGCAGCCTCGGCCGGTCGCGCACCGATGAAGTCGCGAGCGCGAGCAGCGCCATGATTCCGCCCTCGCCGCGATTGCCGGCGCGCAGCACCAACGTCACGTACTTGAGCGAGACGACGATCATCAGCGCCCAGAAAATCGCCGAAACGCCGCCGATGATGTTCTCGGGAGCAAGTGGAATGCCATGCTGAGGATTGAAAGTCTCCTTGGCAGCGTACAGCGGGCTGGTGCCGATGTCCCCATAGACGACACCCAGCGCGAGCAGCGCGAGGCCGGCGATTCCCTGCGGCCGCCGCGCAGGCTCGTCCTGCGCTGATGGCCGTGGCAGCGCTTCGATGATTGTGTCCATGCCGACAGGCTAAATCACGGCGCCATCCTCCGCACGGACCGTGGCTAATTTTTACGGCAAATTTACGGCAGCGATGCGCTACAGTCACGGCGTGAGCCCAAGACGGCAATGGATCGGCTACGCATGGGCGGCGGCCGCAGCAGTGGCCTGCACGCTGGCCGGATTCGCAATGCGTCCGCGATTCGACCTGGTCAACGTGGCGATGGTCTACCTGCTCGCCGTAGTGATCATAGCGCTGCGCTTCTCGCGCGGGCCCGCGATCACTGCGTCGGTCCTTTGCGTGCTCGCGTTCGACATTCTGTTCGTTCCGCCGGAGGGGACACTGACCGTCGACGACGTTCAGTACCTGTTGACGTTTGCCATCATGCTGGCGGTGGCGCTGATCATTTCCCGGCTGGTCGAGAGCGTCCGCCGCCAGGCTGCTGCGCAGGCTGCGCTGGAAATCGACGCCGAGACCGAGCGGATTCGCAGCACCCTGCTCGCCTCGATATCCCACGATCTGCGCACGCCACTGGCCGTCATGGCCGGCGCGTCCTCGAGCCTCGAGGAGAGCGGCGAGCGATTGAGCGCGCCGGAGCGCAAGGCGCTGGCGAGAAGCATCTTCGACCAGGCGCGGGAGATGTCGGAGCACGTCGCCAAGATCCTGCAGATGACCCGGCTGGAGATGAGCGCGATCAAGCCGGACCGCGACTGGGCATCGTTGAGCGAGATCGTCGGGGCGGTCCTGGCGCGCCTCTCCGAGCGCATGGCGGCGCACCGGGTGATCGTCGAGCTGCCCGACGACCTACCGCTGCTGCGGGTCGACGCGACGCTGATCGAACAGGCGATCGGCAACCTGCTGGAGAATTGCGCCAAGCATACGCCGCCGGGAACGATAGTAAGAGTGCGTGCGCAGCGGCGTGGCGAGGAGATCGTCGTTACCGTCGAGGACTACAGCGGCGGCTTGCCCGAACGCGACGTCGAGCGGGTGTTCGCCAAGTTTCATCGCGGTGCAGTCGAAGGCGCTGGCACCGGCTTCGGCCTGGGGCTCGCGATCTGCCGCGCGATCGTCCGGCTGCACGGCGGACAAGCCTGGGCGGAGAGCGTGCCCGCCGGGGGCACGGCATTTCATTTCTCGCTTCCGTTGGAAGAGGCGCCATTGGTTCCACCCGAACCGGCGTCGAGCTGACCATGACGGAGGCGCATCCCGTCATTCTCGTCGTCGAGGACGAGCCCGAGATTCGGCGGTTTTTGCGCGCGGCTTTCGGAGTCGAGGGCTACCGTGTCGTTGAATCGGCGACCGGCCGCCGCGGCTCGATCGACGCCGGAACCCACAAGCCCGATCTCGCCATCGTCGATCTGGCGCTTCCCGACGTCGACGGCATCGAAGTGATCCGCCGTATCCGGGAATGGTCGCCGATGCCGATCATCGTGCTGTCGGCGCGCGTGCAGGAGCAATCCAAGATCGATGCGCTCGACGCGGGCGCCGACGACTACGTCACCAAGCCTTTCGGCGTCGGCGAGCTGCTTGCGCGTGTCCGCGCTGCACTGCGAAACGCCGTGCGGTCGCACGCGGGGACCGTGGTATTGCGTTTCGGCAACGCGGAAATCGATCTCGAAAGACGCACCGCCAGCCGGGACGGCGAGAAGATCAGGTTGACTCCGATCGAATTCAGGATGCTCGCCACGCTGGCGAAGCATCTGGGAATGGTCGTCACGCACCGTCAGCTTCTCACCGAAGTGTGGGGACCAACACACGCAAGCGATACGCATTACTTGCGCATTTACATGAAGCAGTTGCGCCAGAAGCTCGAGTCCGATCCGGTGCAACCCCGCCATTTGCTGACGGAAACCGGCGTCGGGTATCGCCTGGTCATCGATGAGTAGGCGACGGCGCCGTGTGCGCCTGCTCGCGATGACGCTTTATCCGTCGTCGGTTGCGCGCCTTCGGGCATCCGCGAATAATGTCGCATGGCTGAAGCTCGTCGGGCGCGAAGCCCGACAATCACCGCTGTCGATTGCCACGCGCACGTGATGCGGCGCGACGCGCCGCTGGCGCCGGACCGGCACTCGGCACCGAAGCGCGATTGCACAGTCGAGGAATACTTAAGCGTGCTGGACGCGAACGGCATCTCGCACGGCGTGCTGACTGCGCCGAGCTTCTACGGCACCGACAACTCGCTGCTGCTGGACGCGCTGGACCGCGCGGCAGGTCGGCTGCGCGGGACCGTCATCGTCGATCCAGGTATCGACCGCGGGGCGCTCGCGGCGATGGGCGACCGGGGCGCCGTCGGCATCCGGCTCAACTGGGTCCGCCGCTCTACCCTCCCCGATGTTTCGGCCCCGGGCTACCGGCAGCTTTTCGCGAACGTGCGCGATCTCGGTTGGCATGTCGAGATCTATCTGGAAGGCCCATTGCTGGCGAACCTTCTGCCGGCGATTCGCGATAGCGGCGCCACGGTCGTCGTCGACCATTTCGGCAGTCCCGATCCGGCGCGACGCGTCGCATGCGCCGGCTTCCGCGCGGTTCTCGACGGCGTGCGCGCCGGCGACACGTTCGTCAAGCTTTCCGCGCCGTATCGCCAGGGCGGCGCCGATCCGCAGCGCTACGTCGACGCGCTGCTCGACGCCGGCGGCCCGCGACAGCTGGTCTGGGCCAGCGACTGGCCGTTCGTCTCGCACGAGGACGAGGTCGGCTATCGCAACTGCGTGCAGTGGCTCGCTGACTGGGTTCCCGACGGCGAAACACGACGCGTCATTCTGGCCGATACGCCCGCCGGCCTGTTCGGCTTCGACCGGCCATTGCCGGCATCGGCCGATGGACCGAGAACGGAGGAGGCTTCGCCATGAAAGTCGTTCGCATCCTCGCCGGTGCGCTGCTTATCGCCGCGGCGTCGTCTGCTCTCGCGCAGACGATCAAGCTGATCGTTCCCACCGCGCCGGGCGGCGGCACCGACGGCTATTTCCGCGTTCTGGCCAAGGAGGCGACGCCGTTCATCAAGGATACGATCGTCATCATCAACGTTCCCGGCGCCGGCGGAACGATCGGCGTCGCGCAAATGGTGCATTCGCCGCCCGACGGGCAGACGCTCGCTGCCGTGTGGCTGGGTCCGGTCACCGTGTCGCCGAACACCATGAAGGTGCAATACACGCCGAACGACTACATTCCGGTCATCCAGCTGACCAGCGCGCCGTACGTCTTCTGCGTGCACCCGGACTTCCCGGCGACGGAGGGCAAAAGCTTCATCGAAGAGCTACGCAAGAACCCGGACAAATATACCTACGGCGACGACGGCATCGGCGGTCCCGGTCAGCTCGCTGCCGAGCGCATCTTTCGCGCGATGAAAGTCAAGGCGCGCGATATTCCGTTCAAGGGCGCGGGCGAAACGCTGACCGCGTTCCTCGGCAAGCACATCGACATCTACGTCGGATCGGTGCCGCCGATATTGCAGCATGCCCAATCCGGCAGCGCGAACTGCGTATTGTTGAGCTCTGCCGACCGGATCGCGTCGCTGCCGTCGGCATCGAGCCTTCGCGATCTCGGCATTCCGAACGAGGAATTGATACTCTGGCGCGGCGTGCTCGCGCCGAAGGGAACGCCGCCGGCGAAGATCGCCGAGCTCGAGGCGGGGTTCGAAAAGGCGGCGAACGCGCCGGCAACGCGCAAGTTTCTCGACGATGCCGGCGAGCAGCTGCTGATCCGCAAAGGGCCGGCGCTGCGCCAATACATCGACACCGAGTATGAGGCACTGGGCAAGCTCGCCAAGGCGTTGAATCTCTCGCCGCAGTAAGCGCCCCTAGACGCGAGACTCGCGACCGCCTTCGCGCGCGGTCCGCCGCGGGCCGCGCTCGCGGTTTTTTGGCACGCGGCTTGCTCCTATCTCCATCGGACAAACGCGGCCGGCCCACTCGCTCGTCCAGCGAGGCTTCCTCCGCGCCTAACTATCTGCAATCGCTGGAGAAAATGATCATGGCCAAACTGGTGATCGTCGACGACGAACCGAACGTCCTCAACGCTTTGCGTCGGATGTGCCTCAATCACGACGCTCCACCCGCTATCCCGAACCCCCAGGTGATGATCTTCACCTCGCCGCTGAAAGCGCTCGAGTACCTGCGGGATCACCGGGTCGATCTGATCATCTCCGACTACCGCATGCCGGAAATGGACGGCGCCACGTTCCTTACCGAAGTCCGGAAGCTGCAAGCCGATTCGGCGCGCGTCATCGTCAGCGCCAACGCCGACATCGAAGGCATCATGCGCGCGATCAACTGTGCGGGCATTTTCCAATTCGTCGGCGAGCCTTGGTCCGACTATGGGCTGAAGACGGCGATCGTGCAGGTCCTCGCACATCGCGCGCTGCTGGTCGAAAACCAGAAGCTCACCAATGAGGTTCGCCGGCAGCGCGATGTCATCTTGGAACAGCAGGCGGAGGTGGAACGTCTCGAACTGGAGTCGCCGGGCATCACCCAAGTGCGCTGGGCCGACGCCGGCGGCGTGCTGGTCGAAGACTGAAGAGGAAAGACCGCATAACCGTTCACGCGGGACGTACGCGGTCAGGAGCGTGTGCTCCGGCTCTCGCTGAAGCTCAGGAAAGCGCTGATCTCGGACGTCACTTCTTCTTGATGGCCCACCAAGACGTGGCCCCCACTGGGGTAGGCGACGAACCGGGCGCCTGGAATGTGCTCGGCGGTGTAACGTGCGCCGTCGAAAGTTCCGAACAAGTCGTCGGCGACGCTGATGGTCATCGTCGGCACCACTATCCTTTCCAGCTCGTAACGCGGCAGCGAGGAAGTTATCGCGACGTCGTTGAGCAAGCCGAGCCGGCGCAGACTGACTGGCAAGATGTGTTCGATCATTTCGGCAACGCGACCCTGCTCGTCGGCGCCGGCGTTGTCCAGCACGGCCGGCGGCGTAGCAAGCAGTGCGCTTATCACGACTCGGCGGGCGAGCTTGATTGCGGCCCAGAAGAGAAAGTCGGACTTCAGCGCGGTATCGAACAGGAACGCCGTACCGGCAGGAGTCAGCACCGATCCCGCGTCAGCGGGACGCGGCACATAGGCCGCAGGCACCAGCAGGACGATCGCACTGCAACGATCGGGATGGCGCAGCGCGAACTGCATCGAAGATGGCGCTCCCGCCGAAGCGCCGATGACGGCAGCGCGCTGGATTTGCAGCGCGTCCAACAGCCTGGCGTGAGCGTCGGCCTGCGCTTGCGCCGAAGCATCGGGCGGCAGTGGCGTGCGCAGGTAGCCGAACCGCGACATTGCCACAATGCGAAAGCCGCGATGCGCGAGCGCCTCACCGATGTCGAGCCCCTGATCGTAGCCGCCGCCGGCGCCGTGAACGACCAACACCGGCGGGCCATCTCCGGCGAGCGCATACTCGATCGGGCCGGACGGCGTCCGGACAAGATCGCTGCCCGTCGATACGCGGTGGCGTGCCCGCCTGATATCGCGACGATAGTTGCCATAGGCGAGGCCGGAGAGACCGCCGACGAGCAGGCCGCCGAGAATGGTCGCCGTACGAGCCCTGTCTGTTCTGCCCATTCGCCTTCCCGACTCTAGCTCGACGCTGCGCGCAAGCCGGAGATCTCGTCAGCGAGCTCCGCCACGAACCGAATCATCTCCGACTCGTGCCGCCCGGCATGGACCGACGCGGCCACCACGACGCCAGCATAAGGCCCCGGCGGCAACGCAGCTTGGCGCGCGCGGACATCGCCCACCACGGCGTCCAGCCCGCGCTGACGCAGCGTCGCAGCCACGCGCTCGGCGATCCGTCGGGTGTGGCCTTCCCGGGTTGCGTAAAAGACGGCGACGGGTCGCATGCGAGCTTGCAGTGTTGGCAGTCAGCGCTATTATGACAAGCTCGGTCCGGCTCGCAATGTGCTGGCGTCGTTTGGGCGGTTGGGCCACGCCTTACACTGCCATCTGCATGAACGAAAATACAAACATCGACGCGACCTTCTGTTTCGTCGACATCGCCG
>DATBBM010000010.1:0-31530 GCA_036270955.1 Casimicrobiaceae bacterium
GCGACGATAAAATCCGTCCTACCTGCACCAGCGCCGGCGATTATCTGCACGACGCGCTCGGTCGACGGACAATCAGTGACCACCTGTCAACCTCAGGCGGCCGACGACGCCGGATCAGACCGCCCGAAGAAGAGCCAGTAGACCTGTTGGGTATCGACTGCGATCGGCCAGAAGCGGTCTTGGCGATTCTTGCTCGATAGCGGACACCTATAGTCGGCCGGCGTCCTCTCTCTGTTGGCCGCGACCCGAATCGGGCCAGACTAAAATCTGAGAAGAGGCTGCCCCTTATAGGCGGCCGGAAGTACGAGGCGGAGATGAATGCAGATGCCGCAAAGCTAAAGGCAGCGACGACGTATAACGCTGCCGCAGACCACTTCGATGACGAGCCCCTCGGTTTCTGGGCGCGCATCGGCCGGCGGTCAATCGAGCGTTAGAGCTCCCGTTAGGAGGAACCGTACTTGACGTGGGCTGCGGCGCCGGCGCCTCCGCACTACCAGCAGCAGAGAATGTTGGACCGCACGGTCGGGTCGTCGGTGCTGACTTGGCTGAACGGCTGCTGGCGATCGCGCGCCAAAAGGCACAGAGTCACGGCCAAGCGAACATACAGTTCGAGACCGCCGACATGGAGTGCCAAGGGGTGAATCTAGAGGGATACTGCTGCCGGCGCGAGGGTCGGCTACTGCTTATTGACCCTCGCTGGTTTTCTTTGCTACTGATTTGTGGCGGAGTGGACGGGACTCGAACCCGCGACCCCCGGCGTGACAGGCCGGTATTCTAACCAACTGAACTACCACTCCTGCGAATTCGCTTCTTCGCTCCTGTTGGTGGGTGCTGAGAGGCTCGAACTCCCGACATTCGCCTTGTAAGGGCGACGCTCTACCAACTGAGCTAAGCACCCGCGGCCGCGCCGGCATCTTTCGTCGCGGCTCGCCCGGGGGTGTCTTAAACGCCCGAGAGTTGTCGACCGGTGCGGAAAAGCCCGTTAGTTTACCGAATCCTTAAGCGCTTTGCCAGCCCGGAACTTCGGTACCCGCGCAGCCTTGATCTTGATCGTGGCGCCAGTGCGCGGATTGCGGCCCTGCCGCGCGGTGCGTTTGCCCACGTAGAACGAACCGAACCCGACCAGAGTGACGATATCGCCTTTCTTTAATGAATTCTTGATGGAATTCACCATCGCATCCAGCGCGCGGCCGGCAGCCGCTTTCGAGATGTCGGCATGTCGGGCGATTGCGTCGATCAGTTCCGATTTGTTCACGAATGTCCCCTTTCCATTGCCGGGCGGAGAGCCGCCGCGGTGCCGCGTGTAGGCCGAATGCGCTGGTTTGAGTCGGGAGATGCCGCGGAACGAAGCAGAGCGTACTTTATAGCAATCGCGAATTCATCGTGTCAAGCGCTTTTCCGCACGCGTTCATCAAAAGAAAACGCCGCGGCACACGCTTTGAAAGCGGGCTGCCGCGGCGCTTGCTTGCTGCGCCTCGCGACGCGATCGTCAGTGCTTGATCAACGCAGTAGGCTCTTCGACCGGCGCGGCCGGAACCGCCGGGGCCTCCGGCAAAGGCACGTCTGAGAGCGGCGTCGGCTGACTCTCCAACGCGTACTCGAGGACCTGCTCGATCCACCGCACCGGATGGATCTCGAGACGATTTTTGATCTCTTCGGGAATCTCGACCAGGTCCTTGACGTTTTCCTCCGGGATCAATACCTGCCGGATGCCGCCGCGTCCTGCTGCGAGCAGTTTTTCCTTCAACCCGCCTATCGGCAGCACCTCACCGCGCAGCGTGATCTCGCCCGTCATCGCCACGTCGGCGCGCACCGGAATGCCGGTGAGGATCGACACGATGGCGGTAACGATCGCACCGCCGGCGGAAGGACCGTCCTTCGGCGTCGCACCTTCGGGAAGGTGAATGTGCAAATCGGTCTTCTGATAGAAGTCGGACGCGATGCCGAGCTGCTTCGACCGGTGCCGAACGACCGACAGCGCGGCCGCGATCGACTCGTTCATCACATCGCCCAGCTTGCCGGTTGTCGTCGTCTTGCCCTTGCCCGGAAGCGCGACTGCCTCGACGGTCAGGAGGTCGCCCCCCACTTCGGTCCACGCGAGCCCGGTGACCTGGCCCACCTGGTTCTTCTTTTCGGCGATGCCGTACGTATAGCGGCGCACGCCCAGATACTTGTCGAGGTTCTTCGCGTTGACGTCTACCGGATGCCGCGCCGCCCGCGGCTTGCCTTCGCTCGCCTTCAGCAGCAGCGCCTTGACGACCTTGCGGCAGATCTTCGAGATATCGCGTTCGAGCGCCCGGACGCCGGCCTCGCGCGTGTAGTAGCGGGTGATGTCGCGCAGCGCCGATTCGGCGATATGCAGCTCGTGGTCCTTCAACCCGTTGTTCTTCATCTGCTTGGGGACCAGATACTGCTTGGCGATCGCGATCTTCTCGTCCTCGGTGTATCCCGACAGCCTGATTACTTCCATACGGTCGAGCAACGGCGCGGGGATGTTGAGCGTGTTCGCGGTGGCGACGAACATCACGTCGGACAGATCGTATTCGACCTCGACGTAATGATCGACGAACGTGTTGTTCTGCTCGGGATCGAGCACCTCGAGCAGCGCCGACGACGGGTCGCCGCGGAAGTCCATGCCCATCTTGTCGACTTCGTCGAGGAGGAACAGCGGATTTCTGACGCCGACCTTGGTCATGTTCTGCAGGATCTTGCCAGGCATCGAGCCGATATAAGTCCGGCGGTGGCCGCGGATTTCCGCTTCATCGCGAACGCCGCCAAGGCTCATTCGCACGAACTTGCGGTTGGTCGCGCGCGCGATCGATTGACCGAGTGATGTCTTGCCGACGCCGGGAGCGCCGACGAGGCAAAGGATCGGCGCCTTCAGCCGGTCGACCCGCTGCTGCACCGCCAGGTACTCGACAATGCGCTCCTTGACCTTCTCCAGACCGTAATGATCCGCGTCGAGCACCTTGACCGCGTTCGACAGGTCCTTGTTGATCTTGCTCTTCTTGCGCCACGGCAGGCCGAGCAGCGTGTCGATGTAATTGCGCACGACCGTCGCCTCGGCCGACATCGGTGACATCATCTTGAGCTTCTTGAGCTCGCCCAGCGCCTTGGTCTCGGCTTCCTTCGACATCTTGGCGGTCTTAACCTTCTTGTCCATCTCGTCGAGATCGGCATTCTCGTCGCCCTCGCCAAGCTCCTTCTGGATCGCCTTGACCTGCTCGTTCAGGTAATACTCGCGCTGGCTCTTTTCCATCTGCCGCTTGACTCGACCGCGGATCCGCTTCTCGACCTGAAGAATGTCGACTTCGCCCTCGAGCAGGCCGAGCAGGTGCTCGAGCCGCTTGCCGACGTCCTGCATTTCCAGGATTTCCTGCTTTTGCTCGAGTTTCAGCGGGAGATGCGCGGCAATCGCGTCGGCCAGGCGGCCGCCATCGTCGATGCCCGACATCGACGTCAGGATTTCCGGCGGAATCTTCTTGTTGAGCTTGACGTACTGGTCGAACTGCCCGAGCAGCGCCCGACGCATCGCCTCGATCTCGTGCGTGCCGTTTTCGACGCCGGTCAGCAAGGTGGCTTCGGCGGACAGGTATTCGCCGGGATCGGTCACGCGGACGATCCGCGCGCGCTGCGTCCCCTCGACCAGCACTTTGACGGTGCCGTCCGGAAGCTTCAGCATCTGGAGCACCGTCGCGACGCTGCCGATGTCGTACAGGTCGTCGGCTGCCGGCTCGTCCTTGGCCGCGGACTTCTGCGCGACCAGCAGGATGTGCTTGCCCGCTTCCATCGCCACGTCGAGCGCCTTGATCGATTTCGGGCGCCCGACGAACAGCGGGATCACCATGTGCGGGAAGACGACGACATCCCGCAAGGGAAGCAGCGGAAAGGTCGTCAGCTCGGGTATTGCGCTTGTAAGGTCAGTTGCCATGCGGCTGAAGTCCGGATCGGGTGGAAGGGGCAAAGCATGAAATGGGGCCGGCAACCGGCAAGTTCAAGCCGGGACTGCCGGGCGTCTGGCGCGACCGCAGCGTACTCAGGAGTGCGCCGCCGCGACCTTGGCCGCTTCGGCAAACATCAATAGAGGTTTGCCGTCGTTGTTGATCGTCGCCTCGTCGACAATGACGCGGGACAGATTGGCCTGCGAGGGCAGGTCGTACATGACGTCTAGCAGCACCTGCTCCAGGATCGAGCGAAGGCCGCGTGCGCCGGTCTTGCGGGCGAGTGCCCTGCTGGCGATGGCGCGCAACGCGGGCTCGCGGACCTCGAGCTCGACGCCTTCCATGCGAAACATCTTCTGATACTGCTTGATCAGCGCATTCTTCGGCTCGACCAGAATTTGGATCAGCGCCGCATCGTCGAGTTCCTCGAGCGTAGCGACGACCGGCAGCCGGCCGACAAATTCCGGGATCAGCCCGAACTTGATCAGGTCCTCCGGCTCGGTCTCGCGCAGCAGGATGCTGATGTTCTTGCGATCGTCGGGACTCGCGACCTCCGCGCCGAAGCCGATACCGGTCTTGGCGGTGCGCTGGCGGATGATCTTCTCCAGCCCATCGAAAGCGCCGCCGCAGACAAACAGTATGTTGGTCGTGTCGACCTGGACGAACTCCTGATTCGGATGCTTGCGCCCGCCCTGCGGCGGAACCGAGGCGATCGTGCCTTCGATCAGCTTGAGCAGCGCCTGTTGCACGCCCTCGCCCGAGACGTCGCGCGTGATCGAGGGGTTGTCGCTCTTGCGCGAAATCTTGTCGATCTCATCGATATAGACGATGCCGCGCTGTGCCTTGTCGATGTCGTAGTCGCACTTCTGCAGCAGCTTCTGGATGATGTTCTCGACGTCCTCCCCCACGTACCCTGCCTCGGTCAGCGTCGTCGCATCGGCGATGACAAAGGGCACGTCGAGGAGTCGGGCCAGCGTCTGGGCCAGCAGCGTCTTGCCCGATCCGGTCGGGCCGATCAGCAGGATGTTGCTCTTGGCGAGCTCGACGTCGTCTTCCTTGACGCTAGTCTCGAGGCGCTTGTAGTGGTTGTAGACTGCAACCGACAGGATCTTCTTCGCGAATTCCTGCCCGATGACGTACTGATCGAGGATCTGCCGGATCTCATGCGGCGTGGGAAGCTTGTTCTTGTCGGTCCGGGTCGCGTCGGCGGTCGCGCCCTCTTCCCGGATGATGTCGTTGCAAAGCTCGATGCATTCGTCGCAGATGAACACCGACGGCCCGGCGATAAGCTTCCTCACCTCATGCTGGCTCTTGCCGCAGAAGGAACAGTAAAGCAGCTTGTCGCCGGTCGCTTTTTCCGCCATTCACCCGCCTTTATCGCCCCGTCAGCGGCGGAGCCTTATCCGACGGCGCCCGCGGGGCGTTTACACTGTACCCGGCCTAAGCCCGGCTCTGCAACACTTTATCGATCAGCCCATAGGCCAGCGACTCGTCCGCCGTCAGGAAATTGTCCCTCTCGGTGTCCTTCTCGATCTGCCCGATCGGCTTGCCGGTGTGCTCGGCCAGCAGGCGGTTGAGCCGCTCGCGCAGGCTAAGGATGTACTTGGCGTGGATCGCAATATCCGATGCCTGGCCCTGGAAGCCGCCCAAAGGCTGGTGTATCAGGACGGTTGAATTGGGCAGCGCGAAGCGCTTGCCCTTGGCGCCTGCCGCCAGCAGGAACGCGCCCATGCTTGCCGCCATGCCGACGCACAGGGTGGAGACGTCGGGCTTGATGAACTGCATCGTGTCGTAGATCGCCATCCCGGCCGAGATCGATCCGCCCGGCGAATTGATGTAAAAATTGATGTCCTTGTCGGGATTCTCGGACTCGAGGAACAACATCTGCGCGACGACCAGGTTGGCCGTCGCGTCGTCGACCGGCCCGATCAGGAAGACGACCCGCTCCTTCAGCAGTCGCGAGTAGATGTCGTAGGCGCGTTCACCGCGCCCGCTCTGCTCGATCACCATCGGGATCAAGCCCAGCGCCTTCGGTTCCTCCCACCTGCCTGCACTCGTCATCGGTTTGCCTATCGTCGATTGAAAGGTGTTGTCCGCAGCGCGCATTCAGCGCACCGGCGGCTCCATCAGTGTCGAGAAGCTCGTCGGTCGGTCCTCGACGCGCGCGCGCTGCAGCGCCCACTCGACGACGTTTTGTTCGACTGCCTGTGCTTCGAATTCGTTCAGCCGCCCGGGCTTCTCGTAGTGCCAGCGCACGACCGCCTCCGGTTGCTCGTAGGCCTGAGCCGCCTCGCGCACCAGCGCCAGCACCTGCTCAGGCTTGGGCGAGAGCTGGTAGACCCGGGTGATCTCGTTGACGATCAGGCCGTAGGCCACCCGCTCCTCGGCCTGAGGGCGAAAGGTGTCCGCCGACAGCTGCATGTCTTCGGCCTTGACGCCCCGGCCCTGCAAATCGGCGACTGCCCGCTCGAGCAGCCGCTGCGCTTCCAGCTCGACCAGCGATCTGGGCACGATCAGGTCCGAAGTCGATTTGAGCGCGTGCAGAACCTGCTCGCGAAGCACGCCTTCGATCTTGCGCTTGAGCTCGAGTTTGAGATTGGCCCCTATTTCAGCGCGCAACTCTTCGACGCTGCCGCTGGCGATGCCGAATTTGACCGCGAATTCGGAATCGACTTGAGGAAGCTTGGGTTCGCTGACCGATTGGACGGTCATCGTGAATTCCGCTGCCTTTCCGGCGACTTCCTTGCCATGGTAGTCGGCGGGAAACGTCAGTCCGAATGTCTTGGTTTCGCCCGCCGTCATCCCCATCAGCGCGCTCTCGAACTCCGGCAGCATGCGGGCCTCGCCGATGACAATCGGAAAGTCCTTGGCCTGGCCCCCCGGGAACGCCACGCCGGCTATCGTGCCGGTGAAATCGACGACGGCGCGGTCGCCGTGACCGGCCGGTCGCGCGACGACCTCGTACCGGACGTTCTGGTGGCGCAGGATCTCTATCGTCCGGTCGACGTCGGCGGGGGTGACTTCCGACACCGGGCGCTCGATCGTGACGCCGGACAATTCGCCGAGCTGGATCTCCGGATAAACCTCGAAGATCGCGGAGAACTCGAGCTGATCCCCGGCCGCGGCCTCCTTCGGCTCGATCCGCGGATAGCCGGCCACGCGCAGGTTCTGCTCGCGAATCGCGTCGTTGAGGCTGGCCTGGACCGTATCCGAGATCACGTCGGAGCGCACTTGCGGGCCGTATTGCTGCGCGACCATCTTCAGGGGAACCTTGCCGGGACGAAAACCCGCGATCTTGACCGTCTTCGCAAGGCGCGCCAGCCTCTTGTGCACTTCGCCGTCGATCTGCTCCAGCGGCACGGCCACATTAAGCCGGCGCTCGAGCTGGCCCAGCGTTTCCAGTGTCGTTTGCATACCCGATGATTCCTTGCTAGCCTTAATTGTTTTCGTGGTGCGAAAGGAGAGACTCGAACTCTCACGCCTTTCGGCTCCGGCTCCTAAGGCCGGCGCGTCTACCAATTCCGCCACTTTCGCAGCCGGTTTCGCGAAACGCGCCAGTATAGCCGAAAAGTCCCACCCCCGCCACGCGAAAGACTCCGGCCGGCGCCGTGTTTTCCGGAACAATTGTGGACGCCTTCGTGCAACAAGCTCCGATCGCCGTGCCTGTCAGCCACTACGAAAATTTTCCCGTCGCATCATGGGTGGGCCCTCCGAAGGTTCGTGCGGCGATTTCGGCGATCTATGTTTTCGCCCGCGGCGCCGATGACATCGCCGACGAGGGGGACGATCCGCCTGCCGTCCGACTCGCCGGACTCGACCGTTATGCAAGGATGCTCGACCGCATCGAGATGGAGTCCGACGCGCGCGTCGAACCGGCCGGCCCACCATTCGACGCGCTGGCCGCGGCGATACACCGCCACGCGCTTCCGATCGCGCCATTTCGCGAGCTCTTGTCGGCGTTCCGCCAGGACGTAACCAAGCCGCGGTACGCGGACATCGACGAGCTTTTCGACTATTGCCGGCGCTCGGCCAACCCGATAGGGCGCCTGCTGCTTCATCTGTACGGCGTCTCCGCCGAGGTCGAGCTCGGCCGAGCCGATGCGATCTGCACCGGATTGCAACTGGCCAATTTCTGGCAGGACGTCGCGCTCGACTGGGCGAAGGGACGCATCTACCTGCCGGCCGACGACATGGCGCGCTTCGGCGTCGGCGAACGGCAGATCGCCGACGGCATTGCCGACGAGCGCTGGCGCCGCCTGATGGCCTTCGAGGTAGCGCGGACGCGCGACCTGTTGCGCTCGGGACTGCCGCTTGCGGCCGCGTTGCCCCTGCGCGCGCGGCTCGAGCTGAAAATGGTGGTCGCCGGCGGCTTGCGCATCCTGCGGGCAATCGACCTCGCGCAGGGAGACGTCTTCCGGCGCCGTCCGGTGTTGCGCCGGCGGGACTGGGCGATGATGTTTGCGGCGACGCTGGCCGGCTAGCGATGGAGCCCGATGTCTATTGCCAGCAGAAGGCCGCGCAGAGCGGCTCGAGCTTCTACCGGAGTTTTCGCTTTCTGCCGGCGGCTCGCCGGCGCGCGATCACCGCGCTGTATGCATTCTGCCGCGAAGTCGATGACGTGGTCGATGACACCACCGATGTCGGCATGGCGCGCATCAAGCTAGCCTGGTGGCGGGGCCAGGTGACATCGATCTTCAACGGGGCACCGCAACACCCGGTCGCGCAAGCCTTGCGGCCGGTCGTCGCGGAATTTGCGCTAAAGGAAGCTCAGTTGCAGGCCGTCATCGACGGCATGACGATGGATCTCGAGCAGCAACGCTACCTCGACTTCGCGATGCTCGAGCGCTATTGCGATTTGGTCGCCGGCGGCGTCGGACTGATGTCGGCGGAGATCTTCGGCTATTCCGATCCGGCGACGCGCGCCTACGCTCGCGACCTCGGCATCGCATTCCAGCTGACCAACATCGTTCGCGACGTCGGTGAGGACGCGCGCCGCGGTCGGATCTATCTGCCCCAGGACGAGCTCGACCGCTTCGGCGTCAGCGCGGCCGACATACTCGGCGCACGCCACACGACCGGCTTTGTCGCGCTGATGCGCTTCCAGGTCGCGCGTGCGCGCGCCATTTACGAGCGGGCGCTCGGCGCGTTGCCCGCCGCCGACCGCCGCGCGCAGCGTCCCGGCCTGATCATGGCGGCCACCTATCGCGCGCTGCTCAAGGCGATCGAGCGCAACGACTTTCAGGTCCTCGACCGCCGCGTCGCGCTTTCGCCGCTGCGCAAGGCGTGGATAGCCTGGACGACGTCCTGGTCGTATTAGTGGCGGAACGAATCGCGGTCATAGGTGGCGGCTACTCGGGCTTCGCGGCGGCGGTGACGCTCGCCAAGGCCGGGCGCGCGGTCACGGTGTTCGAGGCCGCGCAGACGCTGGGCGGCCGAGCCCGTCGGGTCGAAGCCTACGAGGTCGTCGTCGACAACGGCGAGCACATGCTGCTCGGCGCATACACCGAGCTCCTCGCGCTGCTGCACATCGTGCACGGCCCCGGCGCCGAGCGCGATCTGCTCGATCGGAGACGGCTGTGCCTGGCCGAGCCCGGCGTGTTCCGTCTGGCCGCGCCGCGGCTGCCCGCACCTTGGCATCTCGCGCTGGCGCTGTTGCGTGCGCAGGGCCTTACCTGGTCCGAGCGGCGCGCGACGCTCGCGTTCGTCCGCCGACTACGGCGCGAGCAGTATCGCTGCTCGCCGGCGATGACGGTGGCAGAGCTCCTCGATGGACAGCCTCAGGCATCGATACGAAATCTGTGGGAGCCGCTGTGCATCGCCGCGCTCAATACGCCGTTGGCAATCGCGTCGGCGCAGATCTTTCTAAACGTGCTGGCCGCCGCGTTCGACCGCGCGGCCCGCGATTCGGACACGCTTATGCCGCGGGTCGACCTGTCGTCTCTGTTCCCCGACGCGGCAGCCGCCTATGTGGTCGACCGAGGCGGCTCGATCCGCAAGGGTACGACCGTGACCGACATCGCATCCCGCGGCGATCACGTGGTCTTGCGCAGCGGCTATATCGACGAGACATTCGCCGCTGCCGTTATTGCGGTGGGTCCGCACCAGCTCGGCCATCTGCTCGGCGGCGCGATCGAATCGCCCGGGGCGGCCCACGCGGTTGCGTGCGTCGAACAGTTCGCCTACGAGCCTGTTGTCACCGCGTATCTGAAATATGATCGTCCGCTGAGGCTCGCGCAACCGATGCAGAAGCTCGCCGGCACGCCGGGGCAATGGCTGTTCGATCGCGGGCAGCTCGACGGTCCGGAAGGTCTCGCTGCCGTCGTGATCAGCACCGAGCAGCCCGGTGCGCGTCAGGATCACGCAGCGCTGCTCCGCGCGATCGACGATCAGCTGCGCCGCGTGTTGCCGGGGCTGCCGCCGCCGGCGTGGCTCAAGGTGATCGCCGAGCGGCGCGCGACTTACGCCTGCCGTGCCGGATTGACGCGCCCTCCGGCCGGGATCATCGCGCCGCACCTGTCCCTCGCCGGCGACTACACCGATCCCGAGTTCCCAGCCACGCTTGAAGCGGCGGCGAGGAGCGGCGTCGCGGCCGCGCGCGAGCTACTGGCAGCGCCCTCGACCAGCACGGGCTAGCCAGGATCCGTCGCCCCGCCCGGGCCAAGCGCACGCTGCATCAGTACGGTGTCGACCCAACGATCGAATTTACGACCAACCGCCGTCAGGCAGCCGACGCGCTCGAAGCCGACTGCCGTGTGCAGCCCGATGGACGCGGCATTGTCCGAGCCGCCGATCACCGCCACCATCTGCCGGTACCCGAGCGGCGTGCATGCGGCGATCAGCGCGACGAGCAGCGCTCGCCCCGCCCCCTGGCCCATGCAGGCAGGATCGACGTACACCGAATCCTCGACCGTATAGCGGTACCCGGGCCGCGAGCGGTACGGGCTCGCATACGCGTATCCGGCGATTCCCGCGTTGCGTTCCGGCAACGTCGCCACGAGATAAGGCAACCCGCGATCGACGACATCGCGCCATCGCCGCCGGATTTCATCGTCGTCCGGCGGCGCGAGCTCGAACGTCCCGACGCCGGTTCCGACATGGTGAGCGTAGATCGCACTGATCGCCGGCAGGTCGCCGGCGACTACCGGACGCACGGTAACCGGCCCCGACGACATGATGATCAGCCGGACCGCGCCGTCTTGGCACTGCCCGAGCGATTGCGCAGCAGCCGCTGCTTCTCGCGGTTCCAGTCGCGCAGCTTCTCGGTCTCCCGCTTGTCGTATTGCTTCTTGCCGCGCGCGAGGCCGATCTCGATCTTGATCCTGCCTTTGACGAAGTGCAGATCGAGCGGCGTCATCGTGTAGCCGGCGCGTTCGACCTTGCCGACCAGGCGATTGATCTCGCTGCGATGCAGCAGCAGCTTGCGGGTCCTCGTCGGGTCGGGCTTGATATGCGTCGATGCAGTCGGCAACGGCGTCACATGCGCGCCGAGCAGAACGATCTCGCCGTTCTTTACGACGACGTAGGCCTCCTTCAGCTGCGCACGCCCGGCGCGGATCGCCTTGACTTCCCACCCCTCGAGCGCGAGGCCCGCCTCGAATTTCTCCTCGACGAAATAGTCGTGATAGGCTTTTTTGTTTTCTACGATGCTCATGCCGACGTGCTCGTCATTTCCAGCCTTGTATTGTAACAATGCGCAGCGTACACAAGTCGGTGCTGGTGCCGTACAGCGCGCAACAGATGTTCGAACTCGTCGAGCGCGTCGAGGACTATCCGAAATTTCTCCCGTGGTGCGGGGGAGCCCGGACCCTGCAGCAGACCGCCGAGGAGACGCTGGCGCAAATCGATATCGACTACCACGGCGTGCGCACGCACTTCACCACCGCCAATCGGAACCAGCCGCCTGACCGGATCGTCATCTCGCTGCGCGACGGCCCCTTTCGCCGCCTCGACGGCATTTGGCAGTTTCGCGCGTTGAGCGATTCTGCATGCAAGGTTGAATTCGAGCTCAACTATGAATTCGCGACGCCGGTTCTGGAACGGCTGATCGGACCGGTGTTCGGCCGCATTGCCGACAGCTTCATCGACGCCTTCGTCAGACGCGCGATAGCGGTGCACGGTGGCGGCGCGTGAAGCGAATCGCCGTCACCGTCGTCTATGCGCTGCCCGCCGGCGCCACCGAGATCGGCCTCACGCTGCCGGCCGGGGCCAGCGTGGCCGAGGCATTGGCACTTTCGGAAATAGCGGCGCGTCACCCGGAAATCGACCTCGCCGCAATGTCGGTCGGCGTGTTTGGCGTGAGGGTCGCGCTCGACACCAGGCTGTCGGACGGCGACCGGGTCGAAATCTATCGACCGCTGCAGGCCGATCCAAAAGACCTCCGGCGGCGGCGCGCCAACCGTCGCAGCGCGGATTGACTTGCCACGCCGGCCCGGGTATGGTGGCAAGTCGCTGAATTAGCGAACAAAATGCGATTGGACACCGACACTATGCCGCAAGCTGCCGCAACAGCGATCGCGCGACGCGGCGCTGCGATCGTCGCGCTGGCCGCGTTGGCACTGCTGCTGCCGCGCTCCGGCTTGGCGGCGCAGCCCGCGGGTCATGCCGTCGCCCCTGTCGAGCATCCGGTCGCTCGCGTGCTGCAAGACGCGCAGGATCTCGCGATCTACGCGCTGGGGCTGATCGGCGTCGACTACCGGTACGGGGGCGACAACCCCGAGCACGGCCTCGATTGCAGCGGCCTGGTCCGTTATGTGTTCCAAGAGGTCGTCGGCGTGACCCTGCCGCGCACGGCGCGGGAAATGGCACGGCTGGGAGGCCGTGTCGCCCCCGGCGACCTCAAGGCCGGCGACCTGGTGTTCTTCAACACCCGAAGCTCGCCGTTTTCACACGTCGGTATTTACCTCGGCGACAATCGCTTCATCCACGCTCCGCATCGCGGCGGGGAGGTCGAGATCGTCACGATGTCGCAGCGCTATTGGCAGCAGCGCTACGACGGCGCGCGCCGGCTCGTCGCGTTTGTGCCCGAGCTGATCAGCTCCGCGCACGCCGCTCCGGCGGATCCGACGCCGGTTGGTGCGGACACCGTCGCCGATGCGCATCGTTAAAGCACGGCACAGCGCGACCCGTTAGTCCTTGGCCCCGCGGCGCCGCAACGCGCGTTCGATCGCATCGAAGCCGCCGCGCCTGGCCCATGCCAGCGCAGTCGCACCGTCCGCGTTGCGATGCTGGAGGTCGGCGCCCCTTTCCAACAGCAGGTCGACCACCGCGGCGTGCCCGCCGCGAACCGCCATCATCAGCGCCGTCGTCCCGTTCGGCGATGCCGCGTTGATGTCTGCGCCGGCATCGATCAGATAGCGGGCAACGTCGGCGTGACCGCCGGTTGCGGCGTAGATCAGCGGCGTCCAACCAGGGTGATTGATTTCGGCGCCGCGTGCGTAGAGCTTTTTCACGATCGCCAGGCGTCCGCCGATCGCAGCGACCATGATGGGGCTGTCGCCAAATTGATTTCTGGCGTTGACCTTGGCCCCTGCGGCCAAAAGCGCATCGAGCGTGGGCTCGAATCCCGAGCGCGCTGCGATCAGCAGTACCGGATCGCCATTGGGAGCGACGGTGTTCGGATCGACGCCGCGCGCCAGCAGCGCTGCGACTTCGTCGGACCGGTCGATGGTTACCGACTGGATGAAGCGCTCGTAGAGCGCCTGCGCCCCCGCCGGAACCGACACGAGCGCGAGCACCACCAGCGGCAAGAACCGCAGCACTCGCAGCGCGGCGATGCTGCCGCCGCTAAGCGGCATGCGCGGTGGCCCCGATCAGGCGAAAAAAATTGCCCGTCGTCGCGCCGGCGATCACTTCGACCGGCACCTCGCGCAGCCGCGCGATTTCCTCCGCGACGTACCGCACGTACGCCGGCTGGTTCAGCTTGCCCCGGTACGGCACCGGCGCCAGGTAGGGTGCATCGGTTTCGATCAGCATGCGGTCCAAAGGTACGCGGCGCGCAACGTCCTTGAGTGCAACAGCATTCTTGAACGTGACGATGCCCGAAAACGAGATGTGGAACCCCAATTCGAGCGCGCCTTGTGCGACCTCCCAGGTTTCGGTGAAGCAGTGCATGACTCCGCCCACGTCGCCGGCGCGTTCGTCGCGCATGATGGCAAGCGTATCGGCGGCGGCGGAACGCGTGTGGATCACCAGCGGCTTGCCGCAGGACCGCGCCGCGCGAATGTGGGTGCGAAAGCGCCGGCGCTGCCACTCGAGATCACCGGTGGCTCGATAATAATCGAGGCCGGTTTCGCCGATCGCGGCGACCTTAGGACGCGCCGCGAGCGATATCAGCTCGTCGACGGAGGGCTCCGGCGTGTCCTCGTAGTCAGGGTGCACGCCGACGCTCGCGTAGATATTGGAATGCTCGTCGGCGAGCGCCAGCACCTGCGGAAGATCGGGCAGGTTGACGCCGATGCACATCGCGTGGGTGACGCGATTGCCGGCCATCGCTTCGAATACCGCCGGCAGATCCGCCGCCAGCTCCGGAAAATTGATGTGGCAGTGCGAATCGACGAACACAACTACATCGTATGCGTCGGCCGATTCGAGGCGAGTGTCTCGCCGAGCAGCCTTTCGATAGTCGCCCGCGCCGACGCGCCGGTCTCGTCCGGGGTGAACTGGACGCCGATGCCCTGCGTCCGGTTGCCCTGCACGCCTTCGGGCGTGATCCAGACCACCCTGCCCTGCACGGCGATGCGCTGCGGATCATCCATCAGCGACAGCAGCATGAATACTTCCTCACCCAGCTGGTAGGCCCGATTGGTCGGAATGAATATGCCGCCACCCTTGAGAAAAGGCATGTACGCGGCGTATAGCGCGGCCTTTTCGCGAATGTTGAGCGAAAGCACGCCGGGCCGGTTGAGCATCGCCCGTGTCGCAGTATTGGGGGAGCGGTCCGCCGCCATAGGTCCCGGCCTCAGGTTGATTGTCGATCGCGCCGCGAACGCGCCGTGGCGAGGAAGTCCGGCCGGGCGGTCGCTGCAGTCAACCGCCCCGGCCGCGTGTGAACAGATCGCGATAATCGATCAACAATGCCTCCGCCACCAAGCGCGGCTGCAATGGATGCGTCAGCAGCGCGCGCTGCCGCAACAGCGACTGATAATAGCGGAACAGAGGGACCCGCGCCACACGCGTCGCCAGGTCCGCGAGCGCGTCGCGGGCCTGCGGGTGAAATCGCGGCGGTCCGCCGCTGACCACCGATGCAAGGTCGGCGGTCCAGGTCAGCAGCCAGTACACGGCGGCAGCAAGCAGCGGCTTGCGCTCGTCCTTCGCCGCTGCGTCGAGGCGGGCGCCGATCGCGACCGGAGACAGCCGCTCCGGGCGCGCAAGCTCGGCCAGGAGGCTGGCGCACTCGCGTTGCAGCAGAGGATCGGCGAGCTCGAGCGCCAGCAGAGGGGCACCGCCCGCCTGGGCCAGCACCCGATCCGCGTCGGCGACACCTTGCGCCTTGAGCCACGCCGCCGCCGATATGAAGTCCGGCTCAGGCACCAGCAGGCGCTGGCAGCGGCTGATGATCGTCGCCGGCAGGCGAGCGCTCTGATGGCTGACCAGCATCAGATAAGTGTCCGCCGGAGGCTCCTCGAGCGTTTTGAGCAAGGCGTTCGCGGCGGAGGCGTTCATCGCTTCTGCCGGGGCGATCACCGCGACCTTGGCTCGATGACGATGGGTCGAGAGTTGCGTGAATGCGGTGAGCTCGCGAATGCGATCGACGGTAATGGCGTCGACGGCGGTGACGTTGCCGTCCTCATCGGAGACCACAGGCTCGATCAGCCGCAAATCCGGATGCGCGCCGGCGGCCACGTACAGGCAGCTGGGACAGGCGCCGCACGCATCTCCGTCGGTGCGCGGGGCTTCGCACAGCAGCGCGCGCGCAAAGTGCAGCGCCAGCGCGCGCTTGCCCAGTCCGCGCCTGCCTGCGATCAGCAAGGCCTGCGGCCATCGCGGCCGCTGTTGCAGCGTCGCTGTTGCGAGATCGCGATGCCACGGCAGCAGGACGTGCGCCGCGGCCGAGGGCGGGGTCAATTCGCTCATACGGCGGCGATGATCGCGGCCAGATCGGCCCGCACATCGGCCTGTGGCCGCGTGCTGTCGATGACGCGAAAGCGCGATGGCTCGGCCGCCGCACGACTCAGATACGTCGCGCGGACGCGCTCGAAGAATCCGGGTTGCTGCCGCTCGAATTTGTCCAATGGCCGTCCATCGGCCAGTCGCTCGCGTCCCACCTCGACCGGTACGTCGAACAGCAGCGTCAGGTCAGGACGGAACGCACCAAGGCTGAGCCGCTCGAGCGCTGCGATGCACTCGGCCGAAACGCCGTTCCCGCCGCCCTGGTAGGCGTAAGTTGCATCGCTGAACCGGTCGCAGACGACCCAGATCCCCTGATCGAGCCGGGGCCAGATCTCGCTCTCGCAGTGCTCGCGCCGCGCGGCGAACATCAGCATCGTCTCGGTCAACTCGCCCATCGGTTGGTGCAGCAACAGGTCGCGAAGTCGTTCGCCCAGCGGTGTGCCGCCCGGCTCGCGCGTCACCCAGACGCGGCGGCCCCGGCCCTCCAGCGACTGCTGGAGCCAGGGCAGATGCGTGCTCTTGCCGGCGCCGTCGATGCCTTCGACGGTGATCAGGCGGCCGCGGGATGAATCAGTGGTCAATGGAAGGCGGGCTCGGTGCGACGATGGAGCGGAACGATGCGAAAGGGCGCTAGCGACCGCCGCGCTGATATTTTGCCACGGCGCGATTGTGATCGGCGATATTGGTCGAGAACTCGCTCGAGCCGTCGCCGCGCGCGACGAAATAGAGATAGGGCACGGCTGCCGGGTGCAGAACCGCGTCGATCGACGCCTGGCCCGGCAACGCGATCGGCGTCGGCGGCAGTCCGCTGCGGACATAGGTATTGAACGCCTGATCGTTTTCGAGATCGCTCTTCTTCAGGTTGCCGTCGAAACGCTCGCCGATGCCGTAGATCACTGCGGGATCGGTTTGCAGACGCATGCCTAGCTTCAGGCGATTGATGAACACGGCGGCGACCAGCGGCCGGTCCGCGGCGCGGCCGGTTTCCTTTTCGACGATCGATGCGAGCGTCAGCGCTTCGTAGGGATTCGCCAACGGCAAGCCGCTTGCGCGAGAAGCCCATGCCGCGTCGAGGCGCTCATGCATCAGGCGATAGGCCCGCTTCAGCAGCGCGGCGTCGGTCGATCCTGTGGCAAAGAAGTAGGTGTCCGGGAAAAAAAGTCCTTCGGGCGCGCTTTCCGCCGCGCCGATGTTCCGCATCAGCTCGGCATCCGGGAGATCGATCGCACGCTTGGCGATCTTGGTATCGCTCCTGAGCGCGGCCTTGAGGTCGCGAACGGTCCAGCCTTCGACGATCGCGAAAGACGACTGCGTGACATCGCCTTGCGTCAGCTTCGCCATCAGGCCGGCGAGCGTCGTCCCCGGGCCGATCTCGTAGTTGCCCGCCTTGATCGTCCGGTCGGCGCGGCTAAGACGCGCCAGCGCGACCAGCGTCCAGTCTGCAGGCAGCACATCCGCAGCAGTCAAGTCGCGCGCAACCGAGCGCAGCGTCGCGCCCGGTCTGACTGTCAGCGCATAGCCGTCTGCCGGAACGTGCAGAGGCTGCGTCGTCGCCCACCAATAGGCGGCGCCGCAAACAACCAGCGCGAGCACCAGCAATCCCACGACGAAACGCATTTGCGACGGACCTGGAAAGCGAACCCGGGCGATTATAATGGCTGCATGCGCCAAAGCTTGCCGTTGAACGCGCCGCACCGGACTCGATCGTTGCGCGGCTTTACGCTGGTCGAAGTTCTGGTCGTCATCGTCATCCTGGGCATTCTCGCGGCGCTGGTCGTGCCGCGCGTCCTCGAGCGCCCGGATGAAGCGAGAGTGATCGCGGCGAAAAACGACATTGCCGCGATAAGTCAGGCGCTCAAGCTCTATCGTCTGGACAATGGGCGCTATCCGACCGGCGATCAGGGCCTCGCGGCCCTGGTGGCCAAGCCCGTCCAGCCGCCGGTACCGCCGAACTGGAAGCCCAATGGTTACCTGGAGAGGCTGCCGAAGGACCCATGGGGCAACAATTACCAGTACATCAATCCGGGGCTGCGCGGAGAGTACGACGTGTTCAGCTTCGGCGCCGACGGCGCGCCGGGCGGCACCGGGTTCGACGCCGACATCGGCTCGTGGGACCTTTAGCCGCGCCGCGGTTCCGGGGGGCCGGATTCACGCTGGCGGAAATTCTGGTCGTGCTGCTCGTGATCGGGCTGGCCGCAGGCTTCGCCTACGCGCGCTTCGAGACCGATCCGCGACAGACCGTCGAGCGCGAAAGTCAGCGACTGGCTGCCGCGCTCGAGCATGCGGCGCTGCTCGCGCAATGGAAAGGCGAAACGCTGGGCATCTCCACGAATGGCAACACTTATCGATTCTGGCGGCAACCCGCCGGCGGCTCGACCTGGCAGCCGATGTCGACAGACGATGTCCTTGAGCCGCGCGTTCTGCCGGCGCCGCTCGACATTTCGGCGCGCGAATATGCGGGGTTGCCAGTGACCGCCGACGCGATCCTGCCGCTTCGCGCCAGCGGTCGCAATGAACCCTATGTCATCCAGATCGCATCGCCCGAATGGTTTACGCTGCTCGCCGCCGATCCATTGAACCGCGTCGCGCTGACCGGCCCGATAGCCCGCTAGCGCGCGACGGCTTCACGCTCGTCGAGGTGCTTGTCGCGCTGGCCATCGTCGCGGTTGCCCTTGCGGCCGGGTTCCGCAGCGTCGCGCAGAGCGCGGAAAGCGCGACGGCCCTCAAGTCGCGCACCCTGGCCCTCTGGGTCGCGCAGAATCGGCTCGCCGCCGCGCAGCTGGAATCGCCTGTGCCGCCGTCGGGCGAGCGCACCGGCACTGAGACGCAGGCCGGTGCCGCATTTACGTGGCGGGAAAGCGTCAGCGGAACGCCGAACCCCGCCTTTCGCAAGATCGAGATCGATGTCGGCGACTCAGCGCGACCCGATTACACGCTGGCGCGGCTGGTAGGCTACCTGGGACAGGCAGCGCAGCGATGAGCACTACTGCCGATGCGAATGGATCGGGCTTCACGCTGCTGGAAGTGCTGATCGCGATCGCGATCGTCGCGCTGCTTGCGCTGATGGGTTATCGCGCTGTGTCCGCGCTGTCCGAAAGCGAGTCGCGCCTGTCGGCGGAGGCAACGAGATGGCGCACGCTCGATCTGTTTTTCGCCCGTCTCGAAGCCGACTTGCGCGAGGCAGTGCCGCGCACGGTGCGCAGCGGTGCGGCGCGCGAACCTGCCTGGCTCGCCGCCGTCGATGCGGCGGGCAACGGTGCGCTCGCGTTTTCGCGCGCCGGTCCCGACTTCGCGATCGATCCCGGAAGCGTCGGACAAAGGCTCGGCTATCGGCTGCGCAATGGCAGCATCGAAGTGCTGTATTGGGCGGGATACGATCGCCCGCGCGAGCGCGAGCCCGCCGCTTACGCCCTGCTTTCCGGCGTCACGCAATTTCGGCTGTCGTATCTGACGGCGACGGGCCTTTGGGTCGACAGCTGGCCGCTCGCCGGCGAAGCGGACCTGCCGCGCGCGACACGGGTCACGGTGACGCTGGCGTCGGGCGAGGAGATCGAGCGATGGCTCGCGCGCTGATCCGGACCGCTCCGCGGCGCTGCGGTGGCGCGGCCATCGTCATCGCCATGCTGCTTGCCGCGCTGGCCGCGACGATTGCGGCGACGCTGCTCTGGCAGCAGCAGCGCTGGATCAACGAGCACGCGCACCGTCGCGATCAGGTGCAGGCGCAGGCGCTCGCCATGGCAGGCGTGCAATGGGCGCGCCAGATCGTCAACGACAACGCTGGCGGTGGCATCGTGCATCTGGGCCAACCCTGGGCGTTGAAGCTGCCCGCGCTTCCGATCGAGAACGGTTCGATCGCCGGCTACATTGTCGATGCGCAAAGCCGGATCAACATCAACAACATCGCAGGTGTGCCGGCGGCGCCGGCGCCAACCCGCACCGCCTTGCAACGCCTGTTCGCCGCCCTCGCGCTGCCGCCATCGCTACTCAATGCCATCGGCGACTGGGTCGACGCGGACGATGTCGTCAGCGAACCAGGCGGCGCGGAAGATGCCTGGTATCTAAGCCAGCCGCAGCCCGGGCTCGCTGCCAACGCTCCGGTGCGACGCACGAGCGAATTGCTCGCGGTTCGCGGTGTGGATCCTGGGTCGCTCGCGCGCCTTCTGCCCTTGGTCAGCGCGCTCGACGCACCGACCGCGGTCAACGTCAACACCGCGCCGCCCGAGGTCCTGGCCGCCGTTGTCGGCGGCCTCGATGCGGCAGGCGCCGCCTCGCTGGTTGCGTCGCGCGCGCAGACCCCGTTCGCCAACATCGCCGATTTCCGCGCTCGCCTGCGGCCCGACGTGGTCGTCGATGAAACCCTGATTGACGTCAAGAGCGATTGGTTCGAGGTATCGATCGAGGCGCGACAGGGCGACACCCTGGCGCGCGCGCGGGCGCTGCTCAGGCGCGCGCCGGCGGCGAACACCTGGCCGTCGGTCGTGTGGGAGGTAGTCGAATGACGCAAGGATCGCGATCGTGGCCCTTCGGGCAGGTCGCGTACAATCGGCGCGCATTGGCTACGATGCGCCCGATGACCCGCCGATGACCACGCTGCGCGTGCTGCTCGACGCCGCGCCCGCCGCGGAACGCGCCGCCGAATGGGCACTGTTTGCCGCCGGCGGCCGCCTGGTACGCACCGGGCGGAGCCGCCCTTCCGAATGGCCGGCACGCGATCTGACCGAAGCGGTAATCGCCGCGGCGTGCGGCAGGCTGGTGACGGTGACCTTGCCGTCGCTGCCGGCGCCGCGTGTTGCCGCGGCGGCGGGCTACGCACTCGAAGATCAGCTTGCAGGTGCTCCGGAAGACAGCCATGCGGTGTTTGGCGGGCAAGCGGCCGACGGCGCGGTACACGGCGTGCTGGTGGCAGCATCGTGGATGCGCGCGTTCGACGCGGGGTCGCGGCGCGCGGGCATACGCTGGGACCGCATCATCCTCGAAAGCGATCTGGCGCGGCCCCCCACTTCAGGCTGGTGCTGGTGCGCGCGCTCGACCACGGACGCGGGGTTCGCCGTCACCGATCGCGGCGCGTCGATCGGCGTCGGCGCAGCGCGAGAGACCGGTCTTCCGGCTGAGCTTGCGCTGGCGATCAAGGCGGCAAGTCAGCATGCGCCGCGCGTGGTGCGGGTCGATATCAGCGGCATCGGCCCAGAGCGACTCGCGCAGGCGAAGGAACAGACCGGTGTGGCTTTTAGCGCCGGCGTGCCGTGGCGCTGGTCGGACGCGACACCGCAGGCATTCAATTCCGCGATCGACCTCGCAACGATGGGCGCCGATGCCAGCGCGCCGTCACCGCGATCGACTACGATGCGCCTGTTTCGGCCGGCGCTGGCAATCGCAGCGCTCGCATTGGGCGTGCATGTGATCGCCACGCTCGGACAGTGGGCGTGGGTGCAGTGGCAGACACGCGCCGTCCAGCGCGAGCTGGCTGCCGTGGCCCAAGCCGCCGCGCCGGACGCCGCCGCGGCGATGCCGCCGCTGCAGGCCATCGGCCGGCGCGACGCCGAGCTGCGCCATCGCGCGGGACTGCCTGCGCGTGACGACTTTCTGCCGTTGCTGGCGCGAGCCGCTCCCGCGCTCGCGACGCTGCCCGCGGGCTCGGTGCGCTCGCTGCGCTATGCCGATGGGCATGTCGTCCTCGAGTTGCAGAAATCCGACGCCGCGCAGATCGCGCATGTCCAGCGCGAGCTGCAAGGGCGCGGGCTGACTGCCATCGCGGCAGCGACGGCGACCGGGGCGCGCCTGCGCCTGGGCCTCGATTGATGGCCAGCGCCGTCGAAGTCGATCCACGCGACCGCCTGACGCACTGGTGGCGCCTGCGCACGCATGCCGAGCGCGTAGCCGTTATCGCAGGCGCGGTGCTCGCCGCAGCGGCGCTCGCGTGGCTGCTGGTCTGGGTCCCGGTCCAGGCCGATATGGCGAGGCTGGCCCGCGAACTGGCGGTGCAGCGCGCCGCGCTGACGCAGGCACGTGTCCAGGCCGACGCCATCGGCGGACTCGAGCGCAGGACGCTTCCGCCTCTGCGCGAGCCGCGCGCTGCGCTCGAGCTGACGCTCGCGACCTCCGGTATCAAAGCCAGCGCGATCGACCGGACCGGCGACGATTTGCGCGTCACCATCGACGGCGTCTCGTTCGATGCCCTGACAAGCCTGCTCGAATCGCTGCAGCGCGATGCGGCGCTGCGTGTTGTCGACCTCACCGCCGTCGCGCGCGTCGAGCCCGGAACGGTTCGCGCCGAGTTCACATTGCGGCGCTAGCCATGCGCGGCTTGCTGGCCTTCGTCGCCGGCGCGATATTGCTGGTGGCGGCTCTGGCGATCATGGCGCCTGCAAGCCTGCTCGATCGCCGTGTCGCGGATCTGACCGGCGGCCGGCTCCGCATCGCTGCGACGGCCGGAACGGTGTGGAAAGGATCGGGCGAGCTCGCGCTTCTGCCGGACGGCGTGCGCATTCCGATCGCGTGGCGTCTCGAACCGATGCCTTTGTTGCGGGGCGGCCTTGCCGGAGCGCTCACTGTGGGCGATGCGACCCGGCCCGCGACATTTTCCGTCGAACGAGAGGATTTCACCGTGCACGACTTCGCCATTGCATTGCCCGCCACGTCGGTGCTGCGCGCCGCCGGGGTGCCGGACGCGCTGACGAATGCCGGCGGCACGCTGCTGCTCGACGTCACGGACCTTGCGCGCAGCGGCGACCGGCTCGAAGCTCGCGCCGACCTCAAGTGGACCGATGCCGCACTGCCCGCGGCGCTGACTGGAGCGCGCATCGCGCTGGGCGACTTGCGCCTCGCTGCCGCCGGCAGCGGCAGCGAAGTCCCGGCAACGTTGTCCAACAGCGGCGGCGAGGTCGACATCGCGGGCAGCCTGCTGTTCTCGACGCGCGGCAAGGTGCAGATCGACGCACGGGTAAAGCCGCGTCCGGAGCTGCCCGCCGATCGCAGGGAAGCGATCGCCGCCACTCTTTCGAGCATCGGAAGAGCCGACGGCGCGGGCGGGTACCGCATCGTGTGGCCGCTGATCGTGCGATGACCCGCCGACGTGAACACCGCGCGGCGCACGCCGCGCGGCGCTCGACGGCGAAGCGTGCCGAGCCGGCACGAGCCGCGGCGCCTGCGGCCTTGCGCATCGGCGCGATCGACGGCCTGCGCGGCGTAGCGCTTTGCCTGATGATCGTCTATCACTTTTCGTTCGACCTCAATTGGTTCGGCTTCATACGCGCCGACTTCGACCACGATTCGTTCTGGCTGGCTTTTCGCGGCGTGATCGTCAGCGCGTTCATGCTGCTGGTTGGATTGAGCCTGCTGCTGGCGCGCCGCGCCGGCGTCACGCCGCGGCATTTCTGGCGACGGATCGCGCTGATCGCGTTCTGCGCGATCCTGGTCAGCGTGGCCAGTTACCTGACCTTTCCGCAGACTTTCATCACCTTCGGCATTCTCCATTGCATCGCGGTGGCCTCGGTGCTGGCCTGGCCGGCCACGCGGTTCCCGCGCGCGGCATTGGCCGCCGGAGCCGCCATGGTCGTCGTGGGCAATCTGGTCGCGCTGCCATGGTTCGACGCGCGCTGGCTGCAATGGATAGGAATGATGACCCACAGGCCGCCGACGGAGGACTACGTGCCGTTGCTGCCCTGGCTAGGCGTCGTCATGATCGGCATCGCGCTCGGCCACTGGCTATCGCTGCAACAATTCCGAGCGCTGCGGCCGCTGTCCCGGATGACGCCACATTGGCTGATATGGTTAGGTCGGCACAGCCTGCTCGTATACATGGTGCACCAGCCGTTCCTGATCGGCCTGTTGCGCGTCCTGCGCGACTGAGGCTATCGAGCCGAGCGACGCTTGGCGGCAGCGAGCCGACTCGGCTATACTCTTTTCTTTGCAGGACAGGCGCGTAGCTCAGCTGGTTAGAGCACCACCTTGACATGGTGGGGGTCGTTGGTTCGAGTCCAATCGCGCCTACCAGTCACTGCATCGGAATCGCTAGAGGTCGAACGGAGAAAGGCATGGTTATGACACCGCGAACGCGCAGGGAGACCGACTGACAGGCCGGCGGGTTCGCACGCGTGTATAGCGTCAAAAAGTGCGGCTCGTCCGCACTTTTTTTTCGCATCGAGGAATAAGCCATGCCGGATATACGATTACCAGATGGAGCAATCAAGCATTTCGACGCGCCGGTGACCGTCGCCGAAGTGGCGGCATCGATCGGCCCCGGGCTCGCCAAAGCCGCGCTCGCCGGCCGGGTCGACGGCAAGCTGGTCGACACCGCACACCGCATCGACGGCGATGCGGCGGTCGCGATCGTCACCGACAAGGATCCGGACGGGCTCGAGGTCCTGCGCCATTCCACCGCCCACCTGCTCGCCTATGCGGTCAAGGAATTGTTTCCCGACGCGCAGGTGACGATCGGGCCGGTGATCGAGGACGGCTTTTATTACGACTTCTCATACAAGCGCCCGTTCACGCCTGAAGACCTGGCCGCCATCGAGCAGAAAATGGCCGAGCTCGCGAAAAAAGACGAGCCGGTCGTGCGCAAGATGCTGCCGCGCGACGACGCGGTGCAGTACTTCGAATCGCTCGGCGAACACTACAAGGCGGAGATCATCGGCTCGATTCCGGCCGACGAATCGATCTCGCTGTACAGCGAAGGCGGGTTCACCGACCTTTGTCGCGGGCCGCACGTTCCGTCGACCGGCAAGCTCAAGGTGTTCAAGCTGACCAAGCTCGCCGGAGCGTACTGGCGGGGCGACTCCAGGAACGAGATGCTGCAGCGGATCTATGGCACCGCATGGGCCAAAAAGGAGGACCTCGAGGCCTACCTGCACCGGATCGAGGAGGCGGAAAAGCGCGATCACCGCAAGCTCGGCCGCCAGCTCGACCTGTTCCACTTGCGCGAAGAGGCGCCGGGGATGGTTTTCTGGCATCCGAAAGGCTGGACCGTCTGGCAACAGGTCGAGCAGTACATGCGCCGCGCCTATCAGCAGAACGGCTACCAGGAAGTCAAATGCCCGGTGATTCTCGACCGCTCGCTGTGGGAGAAGTCGGGTCACTGGCAGAACTACAAGGAGCAAATGTTCACGACGGAATCGGAAAAGCGCGACTTCGCGATCAAGCCGATGAACTGTCCCGGCCACATCCTGGTCTTCAACTCGAACATGCGCAGCTATCGCGATCTGCCGCTTCGTTACGGCGAGTTTGGGTCGTGCCATCGCAACGAGCCATCGGGGGCATTGCACGGCCTCATGCGGGTGCGCGGCTTCACCCAGGACGACGGTCACATCTTCTGCAGCGAAGACCAGATCCAGCCAGAAGTGACCGCGTTCAATCAGCAGGCGCTGGCCGTGTACCGTGATTTCGGGTTCGACGAGGTGACGATCAAGCTCGCACTGCGGCCCGACCAGCGGCTCGGCACCGACGACACCTGGGATCGCGCCGAGAACGCGCTGCGGCGCGCCCTAGGAGCGTGCGAAGTCGAATGGGCCGAGCTACCAGGCGAAGGCGCCTTTTACGGCCCGAAGGTCGAATACCACCTGAAGGATTCGCTCGGCCGGTCATGGCAGTGCGGCACGATGCAGGTCGATTTTTCGATGCCGGCGCGGCTCGACGCCGAATATGTGGCCGAGGACAACACCCGGAAGGTACCGGTGATGCTGCACCGGGCGGTCGTCGGCTCGTTGGAGCGATTCATCGGAATCCTGATCGAACACCATGGCGGCGCCCTGCCCTTATGGCTGGCGCCGGTCCAAGTGGCCGTGCTGACGATTACCGACCGCCAGGCGGCGTATGCCCCGAAGGTCGTCGCCGCGCTGAAGGCGGCGGGCTACAGGGCTATCGCCGATTTGCGTAACGAGAAAATAACCTATAAAATTCGAGAACATAGCCTGCAAAAGTTGCCGTACCAGATTATCCTGGGCGACAAGGAAATGCAGACTGAACAGGTGGCCGTGCGAACCCGCGCCGGCGAGGACCTGGGGGCGATGCCTCTGGAGTCCCTGATGCGCCGTCTCGACGCCGAGATGGCGTCCCGTTGCTGATGCACCGGGACTGAAGCAAACGCGCGGGCGGGACGGCCGATTTTTTTCTTATTGAGGAGCGACACAATAGCCCAGGACAAAGCACAGCGGGTCAACGGCGAGATCAATTGCCCGGAGGTCCGCTTGGTCGGTGCAGAAGGTGAACAACTCGGTATCGTGCCGATCGCGGATGCGATCGCGCGGGCGGAAGCTGCGGAGCTCGATCTGGTGGAAATCGCGCCACTCGCCGAACCGCCGGTCGCACGCATCATGGACTTCGGCAAATTCAAGTATCGCGAGGCCAAGCGGCAGCACGAAGCGAAACTGAAGCTGAAGCAGATCCAGGTCAAGGAAGTCAAATTCCGGCCCGGGACCGATGAAGGCGATTACAAGATCAAGCTCAGGAACCTCATTCGATTCCTGGGCGAAGGCGACAAGGCCAAAGTTACCTTGCGCTTCCGGGGGCGCGAAATGGCGCACCAGGAGTTTGGCATTCGCCTGTTGGAACGTATTCGCGGCGATCTGGAGCCGCACAGCGTGGTCGAGCAGTTCCCCAGGCTCGAGGGCAGGCAAATGGTGATGCTGCTGGCCCCGAAGAAAGTTGCGGTAACCAAGCATCATCCGAACAAGCCCGAAGCCGGTAAAGGCGCAAGCCAAAAAGCCTCTCCTCCCGAGAGCACCGCCGTGGGCAGCAAATAGGAATTGTCATGCCGAAGATGAAGACCAAGAGCGGCGCGAAAAAGCGCTTCCGCGTACGCGGAAGCGGCAGCATCAAGCGCTCGCAGGCGTTCAAGCGCCACATCCTTACCAAGAAATCGACCAAGAACAAGCGGCAGCTCCGCGGTTCGACCTCGGTCCACGGCACCAACGCGGACTCGGTGCGCGCCATGCTGCCGTACGCATAACGGGAGCCCGCGATGCCCAGAGTCAAACGTGGGGTGACCGCCAAGGCGCGGCACAAGAAAATACTGACGCTGTCGAAGGGATATCGAGGACGGCGCAGCAACGTCTATCGCATCGCGAAGGAAGCGGTGATGAAGGCGGGGCAATATCAATATCGCGACCGCCGGCAGAAGAAGCGCGAATTTCGCGCGCTGTGGATCGCACGGATCAATGCCGCGGTCCGCGAGCTGGGAATGAGCTACAGCGTATTCATGAGCGGGCTCAAAAAGGCATCGATCGACATCGACCGGAAGGTGTTGGCCGATCTCGCCGTGCACGACAAGACTGCGTTTAACAAGATCGCGGAGCAGGCCAAAGCCTCTCTGGCCTGACGACGCGTAAATCCACGAGGGAGGCGAGACACCGCCTCCCTTTTTTTATTTCTGTGCCATGGACCCGCTCGAGACCATCGTTGCCGCCGCGCTAGCCGAGTTCGCGTCCTGCCACGACGCGGCTGCGCTGGAAAATGCCAAGGCGCGATTCCTCGGCAAGACCGGAAAGCTGACCGAGCAGCTTAAGACGCTGGGTAAGCTCTCCGCCGCCGACCGTCCCGCCGCCGGCGCGCGGATAAACGACGCCAAAGCTGTGCTCGAACAGGCGCTGGTACGGCGTCGCGAAGAGCTCGCCGATACGAGGCTCGCGCAGCAGCTCGCCGGTGAGGTGCTCGATGTGTCGCTGCCGGGACGCGGCATCGGCGTCGGGACGCTGCATCCGATAACCCAGACGATGCAGCGCATCGAGACGCTGTTCCATTCGCTGGGCTTCACCGTCGCCGACGGGCCAGAGATCGAGGACGATTTTCACAATTTTACCGCGTTGAACACGCCGGAAGACCACCCGGCCCGTTCGATGCACGATACGTTCTATGTCGACGGCGGCATGGTGCTGCGCACGCACACGTCGCCCATCCAGGTGCGCTACATGGAATCGCATCCGCCGCCGATCAAGATCATCGCGCCGGGGCGCGTCTACCGGGTCGACAGCGACGCGACCCATTCGCCGATGTTTCACCAGGTCGAGGGCCTGTGGATCGACGAGCATGTGTCGTTTGCCGATCTTAAAGGCGTCTTCACAGAGTTCCTCCGACGTTTTTTCGAGCGTGACGACCTGAAGGTTCGCTTCCGGCCCTCGTTCTTCCCGTTCACCGAGCCGTCGGCGGAAATCGACATGAGCTATGGCGACGGCTGGCTCGAGATCTCCGGATCCGGCCAGGTACACCCGAACGTGTTGCGCGCGGTGGGCATCGACCCGGAGCGCTACCAGGGCTTCGCCTTCGGGATGGGCCCGGACCGGCTGGCGATGCTTCGTTACGGCGTCAACGATATACGGCTGTTCTATGAAAACGATCTGCGCTTCCTGCGCCAGTTCGCCTAGCGCAGATCGCCGCGACGATCTTCCGGTCACGCCGTGAAATTCTCCGAACACTGGTTGCGCACGCTTGCCGATCCGCCGATCGACGGGGAAGCGCTCGCCGACACATTGACGATGGCGGGCTTCGAAGTCGAAGGCCGCGCGCCGGTCGCCCCGCCGTTTTCGGGAGTCGTCGTCGGCAAGGTCCTCGCCGTCGAGCGTCATCCGAACGCCGATCGCCTGACCGTCTGCCGCGTCGACGTCGGCCAGGACGCACCGGTGTCGGTCGTTTGCGGGGCGCCGAATGTCGCCCCGGGCGTCGTCGCGCCGTTCGCGCGCGTGGGTGCCGTGCTGCCGGGCGGCCTCACGATACGCCAGGCGGCGATGCGGGGCGTCGAATCGCAGGGGATGCTCTGCTCGGCGAGCGAACTTGGCTTGTCCGACGATGCATCGGGGCTGCTGCTGCTCGATCCGGGCGCACCGATCGGCGTCGATTTACGCCGTGTGCTCGACCTCGACGACGTGGTGGTCGAGGTCAAGTTGACGCCGAACCGCGCCGATTGCCTGTCGATCCTCGGGTTGGCGCGCGAAGTCGCCGCGATCACCGGAGTATCCCTCGCGCTACCGCCGCTCGAGGCGGCGCTCAGCCCCGGCAAGGGACGCCGCGGAATTCGCATCGAGGACCCGCTCGCCTGCCCCCGCTTTTGCGGCCGCGTCATCGAGGGCATCGACGCCACCGCGCCGACGCCAGCGTGGATCAGGCAGCGCATCGAGCGCAGCGGCATCCGCTCGATCTCGGCAATTGTCGATGTCACCAATTATGTGATGCTGGAGCTCGGGCAACCGCTGCATGCCTACGATGACGCGCTGCTCGACGGCGACGTCGTCGTTCGCTTCGCCCGATCCGGCGAGCAATTGACGCTGCTCAACGGCGAGACGCTCGATCTCGATCCAGATCTGTTGCTGGTCGCCGACGAAAAGAAGCCGCTCGGCCTGGCCGGAATCATGGGTGGAGAGCACAGCGGCATCGCCAGCGGGACGACGACAGTCTTCCTCGAAGGGGCTTTCTGGAATCCCGCGGTGATACAGGGCAAGGCGCGTCGGCTCGGCTTCGCTACCGATGCCGGGTTTCGCTTCGAGCGCGGCGTCGATTTCGCCATCGGGCCAACGGCGGTTGAGCGCGCCACGCAATTGATCATCGACATCTGCGGCGGGCGCGCCGGCGAGCTGAGCGACATTCGCGGCACGCTGCCGCGGCGCGATCCCGTGCGCGTCCGCAGCGCGCGCGTGACTCGCCTCCTCGGCGTGGCGATCGCGCCGGAGACGATAGCCGCAGTCTTTGCGCGCCTCGGCCTCGCAGCCAAGCGCGAGGACGCCGACTTCATCGTCACGCCGCCGTCGTATCGCTTCGATCTCACTATCGAAGAGGACTTCATCGAGGAAGTCGCACGCCTGTACGGCTATGACAACATCCCCGCGCGGCCGGCCAAGCACGCGCAGGCGATGCTGCCGGCTCCGGAGGGCCTCCGCTCCGCAACGACGCTTAGGACCCGGCTGGTGGATCGCGACTACCACGAGGTGATGACGTTCAGCTTCGTCAGTTCCCAGACCGAGCGGCTGCTGAACGCCGACTCGAACCCGATCAAGGTGCTCAATCCGATCGCGAGCAATCTCGACGTCATGCGCACCACATTGCTCGGAGGACTGCTCGAGGTCCTGCGCACGAATGTCAATCGTAAACTGGAGCGCGTGCGCGTGTTCGAAGCCGGCCGCTGCTTCGTTCGCGACGGCGAGCGTTACGACCAATCGCTGCGGATCGGCGGATTGGCGTTCGGTTCCGCGCTGGCTGAGCATTGGGATGGCGCCATGCGCGAAGTCGACTTTTTCGACGTCAAAGGGGATGTCGAGGCGTTGGCTGCGCCATTGGCGGTGACTACCGAAGCCGCGGCCCACGCATCGCTGCATCCGGGTCGGTCGGCCCGTGTCTTGATATCCGGCTCGGCTGCCGGCTGGATCGGCGAGCTGCACCCGCGGCTGGTCCGCGCCTACGAATTGTCCAAAGCACCGGTCGTTTTCGAAATCGACCAGGACGCGATCCAGCGGACCGGCTTGCCGGTGGCGCGCCCGGTGCCCCGTTTCCCGACGGTTCGGCGGGACCTGGCCGTGGTGATCGACGAAGGGATTGCGGCGCAATCGCTGCTGGACGCGTTGAATGCCGTACGGCCCGCCCATGTCGAACGTATGGGCGTGTTCGACGTCTACCGCGGCCCCGGCGTCGGCCCGGGGAAGAAAAGCCTTGCAATTCTTGTGCTTATGCAAGATACTGCACGTACTTTGACGGACGCCGAAATCGACGCCACCGTGGCCGATTTGCTGCGGGAACTCCAAAATCGATTCAAGGCGACGTTACGCCAGTAGGAAATCCGATGACGCTGACCAAAGCCGAACTCGCCGACTTGCTCTTCGAACAACTTGGCCTCAACAAGCGCGAGGCCAAGGATATGGTCGAGCGCTTTTTCGAGGAGATCCGAATCGCGCTGGAATCGGGCGACAGCGTCAAATTATCCGGTTTCGGCAATTTCCAGCTTCGCGAAAAGCCGCAGCGCCCGGGGCGCAATCCCAAGACCGGCGAAGAGATTCCGATCACCGCTCGCCGGGTCGTCACTTTTCACGCTAGTCAAAAACTGAAGGCAATGGTCGAAGCCGCGAACCATGGCCGAGCCCAGGCAGACTAAGTCCGACCTTCCGGCGATACCCGCCAAGCGCTACTTCACCATAGGGGAGGTGAGCGACCTTTGCGCGGTCAAGCCGCACGTGCTGCGTTATTGGGAGCAGGAATTCACGCAGCTTAAACCGGTAAAACGGCGCGGCAACCGGCGTTACTACCAGCACCACGAGGTATTGCTGATCCGCCGCATCCGCGACTTGCTCTACGAGCAGGGATTCACCATCAATGGCGCTCGCCATCGGCTCGAATCGGACGCGGTGGGCGACGAGCCGCCGGCAAGCAATGACGGCGGCCGGCATCGCGCTACCCGCCCAGACGCGCCGCTGTCGTCTGCCCAAATACGTGAGGTCATTGAGGAAATCCGTCAGCTTTTGGCCCCGGCGCGATGAGACGATATAATTCGCTGAATTTAATGATTATC
>DATBBM010000011.1:0-1761 GCA_036270955.1 Casimicrobiaceae bacterium
CGCAACAACATCGTCGCCATCATGGAAAGGCACGTCGCGCCCGAGACCAAGCGTAGCTTGCTCAAGAAGGATGTGACGGAGTTCGACAAGCTTTGCGGCGAGGGCGATCCCGATGCGCGCGCCATTTTCCAAGCAGCCATAACCGAACATCCTGGCGATGCCGCCCATGCCCCGGCAGCGGCGCCCGCGCACGTGGACTCATCCCCCCAGCGCCAGCAGACCGTCTCGCTCGGCGTTTTTGGTGCTCCGGGCTCCAAGGAACACTACGGCTGGGTCGCGCTCAGTCGCCGGCAGGCTGGTTCTTGGGTGCCGCATTTCAACGGCTACGGCATCTCCGATACGTCATTGCCGCCGCCGGGCACCATCTTGTCGGCGAAAATGATGCTGCCGATCTGGTCGGAACCGCAGGCCGGAACGAACGATCCGACCAAGCTCCTGAGCAGGCTGCCGACGGGCGCCTGCGTACGCGTGCTCGCAACTCGCGGCGGGGGCGGGCGGCTGTGGGCCGAGGTCGCCCCGGCATCATGCTCGTGAGCAAGGGCTGTGCCCGCGTCCGCATGCTGGATCCGAGCTAATGGGCGACCGTTAATATGACGCCTGAACAGGTCGACCTCGTCAGACAATCGTTCGACGCGATATGGCCGATCCGTCGCAAGCTCGCTGCGCAATTTTACAGCCGGTTTTTCGAACTCGCTCCCGATGCAATGCCGCTATTTCCGAACGACATGGAAAGGCAGCACCTGAAGCTGATGGATACGATCGCAGCAATCGTGGGCGCACTCGACAAACGTGAGATGTTCCAATCGATCATCAGCCAGGCGGGTCGTCAACATGCGCAATTTGGGGCGAAGCCTCGGCATTTCGCCGCGTTCGGTGATGCATTGCTATGGGGCTTGGAACATCAGTTGGGCGACACGTTTACTCCGGAACTGAAAGAAGCTTGGAGCACGCTTTACGGCGTCGTGCAAAGCGAAATGATGCGGGCGGGGAGATTACAAGCGTGAACGGGGCGCGGTAGACGCTCAAGTCGAGCGGCGACTCGCCAAGACGCGCGGTTTATGGAGCGCCCGTTGCCTAGAGCAATTTGAGCTGCCGGTCCTGCGTCCTGCTGCGCGCGCCCGTCATGGGCTGATGCCTCACCAACTCCTTCTCGATGTCGCCCAGAAACGGTGAGGGCTCGAGCATGCGCAGGCGGCCGCGCCAATGGCGCTGTCGGGCGTGGCTGAGGATCAGGCGATCCTTGGCCCGCGTCATGCCGACGTAGAACAGACGGCGCTCTTCCACCGTCGCGGCCTCGTCGGCCTCGTCCCAATGGAGCGGCAGCAGGCCGTCCTCAAGCCCGACGATGAACACGACCGGAAACTCGAGTCCCTTGGCGGCATGCAGGGTCAGGAGCGATACGCGGTCGGCGCGCGCATCCCGGAACATCGCGTCCGTCGTGAGCGCCGCCGCATCCTGTAGGCGCACACGATCATTGCCGCACGACTGCGCGAGTGCGCTGAGGCGCTGGAGCGCGATCGTCGCGCCGTCCATGGCATCGCCGTGCTCCGCCAGACGTTCGGCGGCGGCGCGCAGTTCATCGAGAAGCGTCGTCGCCTCGCCGCCGTCGCCGAGTTCCCGCAACAGCGCCTGGATCGCCGGTTCGTCCGTGAGCGGTCGATGGGAATTTTTCTTGTAAGGTATGCCGGAGCGGTCGAGGGCCTCGCATAACGGCGCCGATTGGGCGTCGGTACGGTACAGCACCGCGAAATCCGCGAACGA
>DATBBM010000012.1:0-8863 GCA_036270955.1 Casimicrobiaceae bacterium
AGATCGCGGCCGTTGACCCGGACCGCGTCGTTGGCCCGGTCGCCAACCTGGGCATGGGTCTCGGCCGAAGCCTTGACGTACGTGCCGATGCCGCCGTTGTAGATCAGGTCGACCGGGGCCTTGAGTATCGCGTTGACCAGCTCGGCCGGCGTCAGCGCGTCGGCCGCGATCGCCAGCGTCTTCTTCACCTGCGGCGTGATCGCGATCGACTTCGCGCTGCGCGGATACACGCCGCCGCCCGCGGAAATCAGGGTGCCGTTGTAATCGGCCCATGACGAGCGCGGCAACTTGAACATCCGCTCACGCTCGGCGAAGCTGGCGGCCGCATCGGGGTCCGGATCGAGAAACACATGACGGTGATCGAACGCCGCGACCAGCTTGATGTGACGCGACAGCAGCATGCCGTTGCCGAATACGTCGCCGGACATGTCGCCGATCCCGGCGACGGTGAAGTCGGTGGTCTGCGTATCGACGCCCGTTTCGCGGAAGTGCCGCTTGACCGATTCCCAGGCGCCGCGCGCGGTAATGCCCATCGCCTTGTGGTCGTAGCCGGCCGACCCGCCGGACGCGAACGCATCGCCGAGCCAGAAGCCGTATTCCTTGCTGATGCCGTTGGCGTAGTCGGAGAACGTCGCCGTGCCTTTGTCGGCCGCCACGACCAGGTACGGGTCGTCCGGGTCGTGACGCTTCACCTGCGGCGGCGGCACGATGCCTTCACCGACGCGGTTATCGGTGATGTCGAGCAGTCCGCGCAGGTAATCCTGATAGCAGGCGATGCCCTCTTTCAGATAGCCGTCGCGGTCGGCCGGCGACGGCGCGCGCTTGAGCACGAAGCCTCCCTTCGAGCCGACCGGCACGATGACCGTGTTCTTGACCATCTGCGCCTTTACCAGGCCGAGCACTTCGGTGCGGAAGTCCTCCGGCCGATCGGACCAGCGCAAGCCGCCGCGCGCGACCTTGCCGCCGCGCAGGTGCACGCCCTCGAACCGCGGCGAATAGACGAAGATTTCGAACATCGGCTTCGGCTCCGGCAATCCGGGCACTTTGGCCGGGTCGAACTTGAACGAGACGAAGCTCTTGCGCCGGCCGGCGGCGTCGCGACGCCAGAAGTTCGTGCGCGTGGTCGCCATCACCAGCGCCAGGTATTGCCGCAGCACCCGGTCCTCGGACAGATTGTCGACCTGGCCCAGCGCGGCTTCGATCGCGCGCACCAGCTCCGCACTTCTCGCACCGGTGCCCGTCCCAATCTCGGGATCGAATCGCGTCTTAAAAAGCTCGATCAGCCCGTGCGCGACCGACGGATGCGCGGCGAGCGTCGATTCGATGAAAGGCTGTGACAGCGGAAACCCGATCTGCCGCAGATACTTCGCATAGGCGCGGAGCAGGACGATTTCGGTCGCCGGCAAGCGCGCCGCCAGCACCAGGCGATTGAAGTCATCGTTTTCGACTTCGCCACGGAAGATGCTGGCGAAGGCCTCCTCGAAAACCTGATGCACGGTATCGATCTCGACCTCGGTGTCGGCGAGCCCCGACTGCATGCCGAAATCGTGCATCCAGACCGGCGGCATCCCGGGCGGAGCCACGCGATGCGGGCGCTCGTCGAGCACGTTGAGTCCCATGCGCTCGAGCATCGGCAAGCTGTCCGACAGGCTGACCGGCTCGCCTAGATGAAACAGCTTGAAGCGCAGCGCGCCGGCCGCCGCTTCGAGTGGGCGGTAGAGGCTCATTGCCAGCGGGTCCGCGGCGGACAGGCGCGCCATCATCTGTATGTCGGGCACGGCTTGGCGCGCCGTGAAATCCTCGCGATAGCCGGCGGGAAACGCGTCGCCGAACTGGCGGAACAGCTCGTTGCCCCGCGCCTCGCCCAGCGACTCGATCAGCGCCTGCTTCAGCTCGTCGTCCCAGCGCCTCGCGGCGGCGACCAGCCGCGCCTCGAGCGCGCGCACGTCGACATCGGGAATTGCGCCGGGGGTCGTGCGCACGGTGATCAGGATGCGCGCCAGCACCGACTCGGTCAGATAGACATTGAACTCGGAGCTCGTGCCGTTGAACGCCTGCACCAGGATCTGCTGCCACTTCTGCCGCAGCTCGGTCGTATAGTTCTCGCGCGGAGCGTAGATCAGGCACGAAAGGAATCGCTCGAACGGATCGCGCCGCACGAACAGGCGGAAGCGCTGCCGGTCGCCCAGATGCAGGATGCCGACGGCAGTGCGCAGCAGATCGTCCTCGGTGGTCTGGAACAGCTCGTCGCGCGGATAGGTCTCCAGGATATTGATCAGCGCCTTGCCGGCGTGGCTGCCCGGCTGCAGGCCGGCACGCGCCACGACGTTGGCGATCTTGCGTCGCAACAGCGGTATCTCCGCCGGATTGGCGCTGTACGCGGTCGAGGTAAACAGGCCGAGAAACCGGTCCTCGCCGCTGACCTCGCCCTTTTCGTTGAAGCGTTTGACGGCGATGTAGTCGAGATAGCCGGGGCGATGCACGGTCGAGCGCGATGTCGACTTGGTCACGACCAGAAGCTCCGGCCGCCGCGCGTACGCCTTGACCTCCGGCGGCAGCGCGGCAAAACTGGTCGCGACTTCCTTGCTCTCGCCTTCCCGCAATATGCCCAGACTGGAGCCGGGAACGATCTTCAGCGCATCGTGGCCGCCGATGACGACGAGCTCGTGGCGGCGGTAGCCGAGAAACGTGAAGTGCTCGTTGGCGAGCCACGACAGGAACGCCCGCCCTTCGGCGAGCTCGTCTGCCGGCAGAGGCGGCGCGCGTTTCTCGTTTTCCTCGAGTATTGTGGCGACGCGGTCGCGCATCTTCTTCCAGTCCTCGACCGCCGCGCGCACGTCGTCCAGCACTCGCACGATGTCGGCGGCAAGCTCGTCGAGCTTCGCCGGATCGACGATGCGGTCGACCTCGACATGGATCATCGATTCGCGCAGCGCGCCCTCGGCGTCGTCCGCGACGCCGACCAGCGTGCCGTCAGCGTCACGAACGACGGCGACGATCGGGTGGATGATCAGGTGCAGGGTCAACCCGTGCCGGTTGACCTCCATCGTCACCGAGTCGACGAGGAACGGCATATCGTCGTTCACGATCTCGATGATCGTGTGCGTCGACTGCCAGCCATGCTCCTCGACCGATGGGTTGAAGACCCGGACGCGCGCGTGCGCCGGATCGCGACGGCGGGCGAAATTCCAGTGCGACAGCGCGGCGCCGTACAGATCGGCCGGAGCCCGCTCCGCGAGGTCTTCGGGGTCGACCTGGCCGTAGTAGCGCTGAATGAAGGCAGCGATCGTGTTGCGCTGCGCGGCCGGAACCTTCGCCTGCACCAGCTTCAGCACCTCCTCGAGGTGCTGGGCGCGGCCGAATTCGGCGGTTACTGTCACGGGAACCTCCACGCCGAGATCATGCGCTCTTAGGCGGCATGACCGGCGCTTATTGTGGTGCCGGGAGGGGGAATCGAACCCCCACTCTGTTGCCAGAACTGGATTTTGAGTCCAGCGCGTCTACCAATTCCGCCATCCCGGCCGGCCGCCTGCATCGAATCCGCCCCGGAAGGCTAAAGGCGACGCGCAACGCGCGAGCCGCGTTGCCGGCGCGCGGTGAAGCCGGCATTATCGCGGAAAGGGCGCGCCGCTTCAAACCGCGGACATCCTCGAAATCCGCCGCACGATGACGACCCGCAAGCCCTACCGACTTTCCGATTTCGATTTCGATCTGCCGAGCGACCTGATCGCGCAAGCGCCCGCGCCGCAGCGTTCGGGAAGCCGCCTGCTGCACGTCGCAGGGGCACGGCTTGCCGATCTTGCCTTTGGAGCCTTGCCCGGGCTGCTGGTTCCGGGCGATCTGCTGGTCTTCAACGATACCCGCGTCGTCCGGTCGCGCATCATCGGCCGCAAGCCAAGCGGCGGAAGGGTCGAGTTGATGCTCGAGCGCATCGTCGCGCCCTGCGAGGCCTGGATGCAGTTGAGGGCCAGTCATCCACCGCGCGTTGGCGCGACGATCGAGCTCCCCGAAGGCGCGTCGGCGACGGTGTGCGAACGCGACGACCGTTTTTTCCGGCTGCGCTTCGCCGTGCCGACGACGCTCGCCGCCTATCTCGATCAGCACGGCGCGGTGCCGCTGCCGCCGTACATCGCACGAGCACCGGAGCCGGCCGATGCGGAGCGCTATCAAACCGTGTACGCGCGCCATCCGGGCGCGGTGGCGGCGCCGACCGCCGGGCTGCATTTCGACCAGGCCCTGCTCGCCGCGCTGCGGACCCGGAAGGTAGCCTTCGCTTATGTCACGCTGCACGTCGGGGCGGGAACCTTCCTGCCGGTGGAAAGCGAGGACCTGTCGCAGCATCGGATGCACAGCGAGCGCTTCAGCATTCCGCCGGCGACCTTGGTTGCGATCGACGCCACCCGCAGCCGAGGCCGCGCCGTCGTCGCCGTCGGCACGACGTCGCTGCGCGCGCTGGAGGCCGCCGCCGCGGGGCAGGCGGGCGGCGGAGACGAACAAGCCGAAACCTCGCTTTTCATCACGCCGGGCTTCCGCTTTCGCGTCGTCGATCGCCTGTTGACCAACTTTCATCTGCCGCGTTCGACCTTGCTGATGCTGGTATCGGCGTTTGCCGGGTACGACGCGATCCGCGCCGCGTATACGCATGCAATCGCCGAGCGCTATCGCTTTTTCAGCTATGGCGACGCGATGCTGCTCGAGCGCGATCCGGACGCTGCCGCGTAAGGGTCGCAGCGCGAGCCGCGGCGGCCTGCCTGCTACAATCGCCGCGATGGAATTCTCGGTCAGCGCGCGCTGCGGCAGCGCGCGCAGCGCGCGGCTGGTGCTGGCGCATGGCGTCGTCGACACGCCGGTCTTCATGCCGGTCGGCACCTACGGCACCGTCAAGGCGATGGCGCCGAACGAGCTCGCCGAAATCGGCGCGCAAATCGTCCTCGGCAACACGTTTCACCTCTGGCTGCGCCCCGGCATCGACGTGATCGCCGCGCACGGCGGCCTCAATCGTTTCATGGGCTGGGACCGGCCATTGCTGACCGACTCGGGAGGCTTCCAGGTGTTTAGCCTCGGGCCGCTGCGGAAGGTCAGCGAGGAAGGCGTGGCGTTCGCCTCGCCCGTCGACGGCGACCGGCTGTTCCTCACGCCGGAAGTCTCGATCGCAGTACAGCGCGCGCTCGATTCGGACATCGCGATGGTGTTCGACGAGTGCACGCCCTTCCCCGCCAGCCGGGACGAGGCGGCGGCATCGATGCAGATGTCGCTGCGCTGGGCCGCGCGGTCGAAGGCCGCGCACGCCGGCAGTCCCAACGCGCTGTTCGGTATCGTGCAGGGCGGCATGTACGAGGACCTGCGCGACGAATCGCTGGCCGCACTGACCGCCACCGGCTACGACGGCTATGCAATCGGCGGCCTGTCGGTTGGCGAGCCGAAGGAGGCGATGCGCCGCATAGAAGCCCATACCGCGCCGCGGCTGCCGGACGACAAGCCGCGCTACCTGATGGGCGTCGGCACGCCGGAAGACATCGTCGAGGCGGTCGGCTACGGCATCGACATGTTCGACTGCGTGCTGCCGACGCGCAATGCGCGCAACGGCTGGCTTTACACGCGTCACGGGGACGTCAAGATACGAAACGCCCGGCACCGCACCGATACGAACCCGCTCGATCAGGGTTGCGGCTGCTACACCTGTCGCAATTTCAGCAGGGCCTACCTGCATCATTTGCAGCGAGCCAACGAAATCCTCGGCGCGCGCCTCAATACGATCCACAACCTGCATTACTATCTGACGCTCACCGCCGAATTGAGGCAGGCGATTCGCGACGACGCGCTGCCGGCTTACGCCGCCGCCTTTCGCGAAGACCGCGCGCAAGCCGAGGCGGCGGAGGCCTGAAACGCCCGGCCGCGCCGGAGGTCCCGCCCCCGGTCCCAAGGGCTTGCCGGGTCAGGACAGCCGCGTCGAGCATGGTAGAATTGCGGGTTAAATCAGCAGCCCCATACGAGTTCGCCGGCCGGCCCCAGCAAGCAGCCGCCCAGGCGAATCCCGATGCGAGGAGAGAGCAATCGTGTTGATCAGCCCCGCCTATGCCCAGTCCACCACCGGAGGTCCGTTCGGCGGCGACCTGATGGCGTTCCTGCCGATGGTGGCCATCTTCGTGGTCTTCTACTTCCTGCTGATCCGGCCCCAGCAAAAGCGCGCCAAGGAAACCAAGGCCATGCTCGAAGCGCTGCAAAAGGGGGACGAGGTCGTCACTGCCGGCGGCGTCGTCGGCAAGATATCCAAGATCTCCGAGGGATATGCCGAAGTCGATATCGCGCCGAATGTGACGATTACCGTGCAACGCAGCGCGATATCGCTGATGTTGCCCAAGGGCACGATCAAGAACCTGTAGACGCGTGGACGGGCCGCCGCCCGCGAGGAGCGCGAGTGGCGCCTCTCGCGATACGCGCCGCTCTTCGCCGGACCCCGAATGAATCGCTATCCCGCCTGGAAATACATCCTGATCGCCATTGCACTGGTCGTCGGGATCTTCTACACGCTGCCGAACTTTTTTCCCGAGGTTCCCGCGGTTCAGGTCTCGACCAGCAAGGCCAGCGTCAAGATCGATGCCGGCACGCTGCAGACGGTCGAGGATGCGCTGAAGGCGGCCGACATCCCCTTCAATGGCGCGCTGCTGGACAGCAACGGCGTCAAAGTTCGACTGCCCGACCCCGATACGCAACTGAAGGCGAGGGATGTGCTGCAACAGAAATTCGGCGACAACTACATCGTTGCGCTGAACCTGCTGTCGACGTCGCCGCGCTGGCTGGCATCGATCGGCGCGCTGCCGATGTATCTCGGCCTCGACCTGCGCGGGGGCGTTCACTTCCTGCTGCAGGTCGACATGAAGGCGGCGCTCGACAAGGCGGCGGATCGCTATCTGACCGACGTCCGCTCGCTGCTGCGCGAGAAGAAGGTGCTTTATTCGGGCATCGCGCGCGAGGGCCAGAACGTCGCCGTGCGCTTCCGCGACGGCGGGGAGCGCAACAAGGCCTACAACGAGATTTCCAACGCCTTTCCCGATCTTCTGCTTAACAACATCGACGGCGGCAGCGACTTCAAGCTGGTCGCGGGACTGAAGCCCGAGGCGCAGAAGCGCATCCAGGAAGGCGCCGTCCAGCAGAACATCACCATCCTGCGCAACCGGGTCAATGAGCTCGGCGTCGCCGAGCCCATCGTCCAGCAGCAGGGCGCCGACCGGGTCGTCGTGCAGCTGCCGGGCGTGCAGGACACGACCCGTGCCAAGGACATCATCGGCCGCACCGCGTCGCTGGAAATTCGCATGGTCGACGACGACCCCACCGCGCAGCAGATGGCGCTTTCCGGTCAGGTTCCGCTCGGCGACGACAAGCTGACCGAGCCCAGCGGTACGCCGATCCTGGTCAAGCGCCAGGTCGTGCTGACCGGGGATCGCATCAGCGATGCGCAGCCGGGCTTCGACGGGCGAAACAACGAGCCCGCGGTGCACGTGAATCTCGACGGCGCCGGCGCGCGCATCTTCAAGGAGGTGACGCGCGAGAACGTCGGTAAGCGGATGGCGATCCTGCTGGTCGAAAAGGGCAAAGCCGAAGTCATCACAGCGCCGGTGATCCGCGAGGAAATCGGCGGAGGACGCGTCCAGATCAGCGGCCGGATGAACACGCGCGAAGCCAACGACATCGCGCTGCTGATGCGGGCGGGGGCGCTGGCGGCGCCGATGGAGATCGTCGAGGAGCGGACCGTCGGTCCGTCGCTCGGCAAGGACAACATCGAAAAGGGCTTCGATTCGGTGCTGTACGGCTTCGTCGTCCTCGCGGTTTTCATCTGCGCGTACTACATGCTGATGGGAATCATTTCGACGATCTCGCTGGCGGTGAACCTGCTGCTGCTGATCGCGATCCTGTCGATGCTCCAGGCGACGCTGACCCTGCCGGGCATCGCGGCGGTGGCACTGACGCTCGGTATGGCGATCGACGCCAACGTCCTGATCAACGAGCGCATACGCGAAGAGCTGCGATGGGGCGACACGCCGCACGCGGCGATCCAGGCCGGCTACGAGCGCGCCTGGAACACGATTCTCGATTCGAACGTAACGACGCTGATCGCCGGCCTGGCGCTGCTTATTTTCGGCAGCGGTCCGGTGCGCGGCTTCGCCGTCGTGCATTGCCTGGGGATCATGACGTCGATGTTCAGTGCGGTCTTCGTCTCGCGCGGACTGGTCGCGCTGGTTTATGGCGGCCGCAAGAAGCTCGAGAAAATCTCGATCGGTCAGATCTGGAAGCCGGCGACGTGAGAGCCGCCGCGCCGGCCGCCGTCAAAGCGTAGAGAGCGAAGATGGAATTCTTCAGGATCCAGCACGACATCCCGTTCATGAAGCACGCGTTGGTGTTCAACGTGATTTCGTTGGTCACCTTCCTGCTGGCGGTATTCTTTCTGGCGACCCGCGGCCTCAACCTCGGCGTGGACTTTCGCGGCGGGACCGTCATCGAGATTGCCTATCCACACGCCGCGGACCTGAGCCGCGTCCGTGCGGCCATCGACAAGATGAGCCTCGGCGAGTTTGCCGTGCAGAGCTTCGGCAGCTCCAACAGCGCCTTGGTCCGGCTGCCGCTGAAGGAAGGCGTGTCGACCGCTCAGCTATCCGAGCGGGTGATGGCGGCGCTCCGTGCGGACGACGCCACCGTCGCCCAGCGCCGCGTCGAGTTCGTCGGACCGCAGGTCGGCAAGGAGCTCTACGAAAACGGCGCGCTGGCGCTGCTGCTGGTGAGCTTCGGCATCGTGGCCTATCTGGCGCTGCGCTTCGAATGGCGATTCGCCGTGTCTGCGATTATCGCGAATCTGCACGACGTCATC
>DATBBM010000013.1:0-3958 GCA_036270955.1 Casimicrobiaceae bacterium
TTCTCGGCGCGATCCGCGCCGGCGTCGTGCCGATCCCCTGCAATACGCTGCTCACTGCAGCCGACTACGAATATCTGCTGGCCGACAGCCGCGCGCGGGCTGTCGTCGTCTCCGCACCGCTGGCGCCGGCGATCGCGCCGCCCGCAACGCGGCTCGATACCCTCGAGCACGTCATCGTCTCAGGCGGCGCCGTCGACGGCACGTTGGCCTTCGCCGACTGGATCGGGTCCGAGTCGCCCGATGCGCCGGTCGCGGCGACGACGGCCGACGACGTCTGCTTCTGGCTGTACTCATCGGGATCGACCGGCAGCCCGAAGGGCGCCGTGCATCTGCACGCCGATCTGATTCAAACCGCTGAGCTCTATGCGCGCCCCGTTCTGGGCATTGCGCCGGACGACGTCGTGTTCTCCGCGGCCAAGCTCTTTTTCGCCTATGGCCTGGGTAACGCGCTGACCTTCCCGCTTTCGGTCGGCGCGACCAGCGTGCTGATGGCCGAGCGCCCGACGCCGGCGGCGGTATTCAAGCGCCTGGTCGGCGAGCGGCCGACGATTTTCTACGGCGTGCCGACCTTGTACGCTGCGATGTTGGCGAGCGCCGAATTTCCAGCGCGCGACCGGCTCGGCCTGCGTCGCTGCGTTTCCGCCGGAGAGGCGCTGCCGGCGGACCTCGGCAAGCGCTGGCGCGACAAGACCGGCGTCGACATTCTCGACGGCCTGGGCTCGACCGAGATGCTGCACATCTTCCTGTCCAATCGTCCCGACGACGTCTGCTACGGCACGACCGGCAGGCCGGTGCCCGGCTACGACCTGCGCGTCGTCGACGAACAAGGCGATCCGGTTGCGCCCGGCGAGATCGGCGAGCTGCAGGTCAGCGGGCCGACCAGCTCGCCGTATTACTGGAACAATCGCGCCAAGAGCCTGGCGACGTTTCTCGGGCCGTGGACCCGCAGCGGCGACAAATACATCGTCGACGCCGACGGCCGCTACGTCTATTGCGGCCGCACCGACGACATGCTGAAGGTTGGCGGCGTTTACGTTTCGCCGTTCGAGGTCGAGGCGGCGCTGGCAACGCACGAAGCCGTTCTCGAATCCGCGGTCGTCGGCTGCGCCGATGCCAGCGAGCTGATCAAGCCGAAGGCCTTCGTCGTGCTCAAGCCCGGGCATGCACCCGGACCCGCGCTCGCGGCGACGCTGCAGGAGCACGTGAAGTCGCTGCTCGCGCCGTTCAAATATCCGCGCTGGATCGAGTTCGTCGCCGAGCTGCCCAAGACCGCGACGGGCAAGATCCAGCGCTTCAAGCTGCGCGCACCGGCGTAGTGACACCAGAACATGACGGAATGCCAACCCGCTGCTACCATCGCAGCGCCGACAAGACCAAAACCTCGGAGGAGAAGCACATGACAGACCGGCGTCAGTTCATCCAGCAGGCGGGCCTTCTTGCGTCGGCGGCCGCGGTCGGCGGCCTCACACCATCGATCGCGCGTGCGCAGACTGCCAAGCTCAGGATCGGCATGATGCTGCCTTACACCGGAACGTATGCCTCGCTCGGCACTGCGATTACGCAGGGGTTCAATCTCGCGGTCGAGGAAAACGGCGGCACGCTCGGCGGCCGCGCGATCGAGGTCTTCATCGTCGACGACGAGTCAGAGCCCTCCAAGGCTACCGACAACGCGAACAAGCTCGTACAGCGCGACAAGGTCGACGTGCTGCTCGGCACCGTGCATTCGGGCGTCGTGATGGCGATGGTCAAGGTAGCACGCGACAACGGGACGCTGCTGATCATCCCGAACGCGGGCGCCAACGCCGCGACAGGCGGCCAGTGCGCGCCGAACATTTTCCGCACATCGTTTTCCAACTGGCAGCCGGCGCATCCGATGGGCAAGGTCATGTATGACAAGGGCCATCGCAAGGTCGTCACGCTGACCTGGAAATACGGCGCCGGCGAGGAATCGATCGAAAGCTTCAAGGAGGCGTTCACCAAGGCCGGCGGGGCTATCGTCAAGGAGATGTACCTGCCGTTCCCGAACGTCGAGTTCCAGCCGTTCATCACCGAAATCGCCTCGCTCAAGCCCGATGCGGTGTTCGTCTTCTTTGCCGGCGGCGGCGCGGTCAAATTCACCAAGGACTACGCGGCGGCCGGCTTGAAGGAAAAGATCCCGCTATATGGCTCCGGGTTCCTCACCGACGGCACGCTCGAAGCGCAAGGCGCCTCGGCGCAGGGGCTGCTGACGACGCTGCACTATGGCGACGGCATCGAGAACCCGAAGAACAAGCTGTTCCGCTACAACTACGGCAAGAAGTACGGCATCCAGGCCGACGTCTACGCCGTGCAGGGCTACGACGCCGCCCTGTTGCTGCACGGCGGCCTCAACGCGGTCAAAGGCAGCTTCGGCGACAAGAAGGCGCTGTACGGCGCGCTCGAGAAGGTCAAGATCGACAGCCCGCGCGGACCCTGGACGATGTCGAAGGCGCACAATCCGATCCAGGACATTTATCTGCGCCGTGTCGAGGGCAATGCGAACCAGGTGATCGGCATCGCGTGGAAAGCGCTGGAGGACCCCGCACGCGGATGCAAGATGTCGGCAGCCTAGCGCCTTGCTCGCAGTCCACTCGGGCGGGGGCAGTCGTCCCCGCTTCTTTTTTGTGCAGGCTACGCGTCGATGCCAGGCGCGCATGACGGACCCATGCCGTGGAATGGCTGATTCAGATCCTCAATAGCGTGCAGTACGGCCTGCTGCTGTTCCTGGTCGCGAGCGGGCTGACCCTGATCTTCGGCATCATGGGCGTCATCAATCTCGCCCACGGCAGCTTCTACATGATCGGCGCCTACCTCGCGTTCACGCTGTCGTCGCTGACCGGCAGCCTGTGGATCGCGATACCGCTGGGGATCGTGCTCGCCGCTGCTCTCGGACTCGCTCTCGAATGGGCGCTGATCAGCCGCCTGTACCGGCGCGACCATCTGTATCAGGTGCTGCTGACGTTTGGGCTGATTCTGATCTTCGAGGAGCTCCGCAGCATCATCGTCGGCGACGACGTCCATAGCGTCGCGATCCCCGCTGCATTCACCGCGTCGCTGCCGTTGACCGAGACGCTTTCGTATCCGGTGTACCGACTGTTCATCTCGGCCGTCTGCCTGGCGCTAGCGGGACTGATGTACGTGACGATACAAAAGACGCGCTTCGGCATGAAGATCCGGGCCGCCGCATCGAATCCCGAGATGGCGACCTCGCTGGGTCTCGACATCCGCTGGATCCACGCGCTGGTGTTCGCTGCAGGCGTCGCGCTGGCCGCGTTCGCCGGCATGATCGCGGCGCCGGTGTCATCGGTGTTTCCGGGCATGGGTAACCAGGTGCTGATCGTCTGTTTCGTCATCGTCGTGATCGGCGGCATCGGGTCGCTCAAGGGGGCGCTGATCGCCGCGTTGCTGATCGGCTTTGCCGATACGTTCGGCAAGGTGCTTTTTCCCGACTATGCGAGCATCGCCGTCTATTTGTTGATGGCGGTCGTGCTGCTTTTCCGTCCGCTAGGACTGTTCGGCCGTGCGTGAGCTCCGCGGTCGCGCCATCCACGCGCAGGATGCGGCATGAAGCGCAGTCTTCTGCCATGGCTCGTCGTCGCCGCGATCCTGCTGCTGCTGTTTCCGGCGGTGGCGGAGAAGTTCTACCTGCAGCTCGTCACCAAGATCATGATCCTTTCGATTTTCGCGCTGTCGCTAGACCTCCTGGTCGGGTACACCGGGCTCGTCAGCCTGGGCCACGCGGCCTACTTCGGGATCGCGGCATACACCTACGCGCTGGCCTCGCCGTCCGCCGATCCGGCCAACGTCTGGCTGACCTTGCCGCTCGCGCTGGCGGCGAGCGCCGCTGCCGCGCTGCTGGTCGGCGCACTGGTGCTGCGCACCTCGGGCGTGTATTTCATCATGGTGACGCTGGCGTTCGCCCAGATGGCGTATTACTTCT
>DATBBM010000014.1:0-2001 GCA_036270955.1 Casimicrobiaceae bacterium
GGGCGGCCTTTGCCCCACGACGAGTGCCCCATGGCGATCGCCCTCAAGGAGGGGCGCGAAGTGCGGGGGGTCGAAGCGATCGCCGAACGGCCGGACGGCACGCGTGTGCGGTTCCGTCCGTATCCGACCCCATTGCGCGACCCTTCGGGACGGCTCGTCGGCGCCGTGAACCTGCTGATGGAGCAGCACGATGCGCACCTGGAATCGGAGCGGCTCGCAGCCATCGTCGTTTCCTCCGACGACGCCATCATCACCAAGACGCTGGACGGATGCATTACCTCGTGGAACGGCGGCGCGGAGCGCATTTTTGGTTACGGGCCGAGCGAGATGATCGGCCAGTCGATCCTCCGCCTCATTCCCCCCGAGTTGCATGCCGAAGAGAGTGAGATCCTCGGACGACTGAAACGGGGCAAACGCATCGACCATTACGAGACGGTCCGCGTTGCAAAGGATGGCCGCCGCGTCGATGTCTCTTTGACCGTGTCTCCCCTGCGCGACAGATCGGGAAGGGTGGTCGGCGCCTCCAAGGTCGGTCGCGACATCACCGAGCGCAAGCGGGCGGAAAAGTTGCAGCGTATCTTGACCGACGAGCTGTCGCATCGCGTCAAGAATACGCTCGCTACGGTGCAGGCGATCGCAAGTCAGTCGCTGGCGCGCGCCAGGAGCCCTAGCGATTTCATCTCCAGCTTCGGCGGGCGTCTTCAGGCGCTGGCCAGCGCCCACACTCTGCTCACTCGGACGCAGATGCAGAGCGCCGACATAATGGCGCTGGTGAACGAGCAGGTGCTGGTCGGCGCCGCCAACGGCGACAGGATCTCGTGCTCGGGGCCGCAGCTTGCGCTCGAGCCGCAAGCGGCGGTGCATTTGGCGCTCGTGCTGCACGAGCTTGCGACCAACGCGCGCAAGTATGGCGCCCTCTCGGTTCCCGCGGGGCGGCTATCGATAACCTGGGAGGTGCGCACCAACGGTGCGTGCAGCTTGTATTTGACCTGGAAGGAGAGTGACGGTCCGAAGGTGAGCGCGCCGCACGGGCATGGGTTCGGTCGCGCGCTGATCGAGCAAACCGTGCGGTCGCACGGCGGTGAGGTCTCCGTTCATTATCATCGCGACGGCCTCATCTGCGAGATCGACTTTCCGCTTCCGGCACACGCGCGCGCGAACACCGGCGCTGGCATCGCCGCCCCGAAAGGCCTGGCAAGGTCCTCTTTGCTTGCCGTCGCGGATCAGCGGCGCACGCTCGATGGCAAGCGTATCCTCGTCATCGAGGATGAGCCGCTGGTGTCGATGGAGATGGAATCGAACCTGGCGAATGCCGGTTGCGAGATTGTCGGGCCGGCGGCGACCCTCGATCGCGCAAAAATCCTGGTCGAGACTGCGGACTACGACGCAGCCCTCGTCGATGTCAATCTCAAGGGCCAACCGGTCGACGAGCTCGCAACGTTGCTGACGAAGAAAAATCGTCCGTTTGCCTTCGTGACGGGTTACGGGCGAGAGGCTTTACCGAGTGGATTCCGCGGCGCGGTCGTGCTCGGGAAGCCATTCAGCGCTGATCAGCTGCTCGCGACGACGGAGGTGTTGCTGTATCAGCCTTCCAGCGTCGTGCAGCTGCGGCACAAAACGCCTGGTTCTTCGGCCTAAGGCTTGTATTCATAAATCGACGGCGCAGATCGCTGTCTACCAGCGGCGCAAAAGCGGACATTTCTAACCGCCGCTTCGTGCCATGAGGCGACTTTTGCGCTCTTGCCATCGAAGCAAATGTCGACAGGCTGTAACCCAAGACACGAGCGAACTTCGAGCCCAGGAGAGGTCGGCCATGAGGGTGTCTTTTGTCGCACTGCTTGCCGCCACCTGGCTTGCAGCAGCCACAACCGCAGACGCAGCGCCATGCCTTATCGTGACCTTGACGGGCACGCAGGGCGGCCCACAGTCGTTCAATGGTCTCGCCGGTGCCGGAACCCTGGTGCGTTATGGGGATGACGCCAATGGCTGTGCGGCCGTGAA
>DATBBM010000015.1:0-45715 GCA_036270955.1 Casimicrobiaceae bacterium
GGCTTCACCGACTACTCGGTATTCCTCTTGATCAACAAGGATCAGCCGTACACCAAATTCGATGATCTGAAAGGTCACACGGTCGTCAGTCCCGATCCGGATTCGATTACCGCCGCCATGTTGCGGGCGATGCTGCGCGACCAGCAGCTCGGCTCGACCGATGTCAAGGTGATTACGACGCGCTATCAGGACGCGGTGCCTTTTTACGTCGAGTACGGTTTTGCGCAAGCGGGGGCGACCGCGGCAAAGTCGGTGGCCAAGTCGTGGACGTCCAAGGGCGGCAAGATCCTGCTGACCTCGCGGCCGACGCCGATCAAGCAATTCATCGCCTCGTCCAAGCTGTCCGCAGACGACGACGAGAAAGTGCGGACCGTTCTGACGACGTTGGGGCAGAGCGACGGCGGCAAGCACGCTCTGACCACCCTCGGCTACCAGGGATTCGTCCCCCCGAATCGCGACGATGAACTGAGGGCGATCGCCTGGCTCGGCCTGTGAGACGGCGCGCCCCCGGGCCGCCGATGCGCTGCGTCGCCGCCGCGCCGTTCGCGCGACGATGGCGGTTGTAAGCGCGAAGCGGCCGTACACGGTCCGCTCATCGTCCACGCATGGCCGTGGCGCATTCGCGACCCGGACGATAAGGAAGGGCGCCCGCATCATCGAATACCGCGGCGCCCGCTCGAGCTGGGAGGTGGCCCGCGAGCGCCCTGCGAGCGATCCTTCCGATCCCTACCACACGCTGCTGTTCGAGCTTTCCGATGGCAGGGTGATCGACGCGGGCTTGCGCGGTAATGCGGCGCGCTGGATCAACCACGGCTGCGAGCCGAACTGCGAGGCGATCGAATACGACGACGGTCGGGTCTTCATTCACGCCCGGCGCAAAATACGCGCCGGAGAGGAGCTGACTTACGACTACCGCCTGAGCTTCGTCGGCCCGATCAGCCGGCGGGCGCGCGAAGCGCTGCGCTGCCACTGCGGCGCGAAGCGCTGCCGCGGCACCCTGCTGCTGGAGCCGCCGGCGAAGGCGAAACGGCGCGCGCGGCCACGCTGATCGCGGGCGGCTCAGGCGGTCAGTGCTTGGCGAGCTCCAGCTTGCCGATCTGATTGCGATGCACTTCGTCGGGTCCGTCGGCGAGGCGCAAGGTCCGGGCGTGCGCATACGCCTGCGCAAGGCCGAAGTCGTCGCATACGCCTGCGGCGCCATGCGCCTGGATCGCCCAATCCAGTATCGTGCAGGCCATCGCAGGTGCAGCGACCTTGATCATCGCGATCTCGGTCCTCGCGGCCTTGTTGCCCACCGTATCCATCATGTGGGCTGCCTTGAGCGTCAGCAGCCGCGCCTGGTCGATCATGATGCGCGACTCGGCGATCCTCTCCAGGGTCACCGTCCTTTCGGCCACCGGCTTGCCGAACGTCGTTCGTGACTTGACCCGCTGGCACATCTTTTCCAGCCCGCGCTCGGCCAGCCCGATCAGGCGCATGCAGTGGTGGATGCGGCCCGGTCCCAGCCGTCCCTGCGCGATCTCGAACCCCCTGCTCTCGCCGAGGAGGATGTTGGATTGCGGGACACGCACGTTCTCGAAGTCGATTTCCATGTGCCCGTGCGGGGCATCGTCATAGCCGAACACCGGCAGATGACGCAGGATTTTCACGCCGGGCGCGTCGCGCGGCACCAACAGCATCGACTGCTGCGCGTGACGCGGCGCTTGTCGATCGCTCTTGCCCATCACGATAAAGATGCGGCAGCGCGGATCGCCCGCACCCGACGACCACCACTTGCGCCCGTTGACGACATAATGGTCGCCGTCCCCCACGATCGAGCTTTCGATGTTGGTGGCATCCGACGATGCGACGTCGGGCTCGGTCATGCAGAACGCCGAGCGGATGGTTCCGGCCAGCAGCGGCTCGAGCCATTGCGCTTTCTGCGCGGCAGTGCCGTAGCGCTCGAGCACTTCCATGTTGCCGGTGTCGGGAGCCGAACAATTGAAGACTTCCGGCGCCCAGAGCACGCGTCCCATGATTTCGCACAGCGGGGCGTACTCGATGTTGGTCAGGCCGGCGCCGCGAGCCGACGCCGGAAGAAACAGGTTCCACAGACCGGCCGATCTGGCCGCCGCCTTGAGCTCCTCGACCAGATGCGTCGGTTGCCAGCGATCTCCGGCTGCTACTTCCTGGTGATAGCGCTGCTCATTCGGATAGATGAATTCGTCGAAGAATGCGTTGAGGCGGCCCTGCCATTGCGCGACCGCAGGCGAGTAATCGAAATTCATCGTCATCCTTTCGTGGCACGTATGGCCGCTTCAGCCGCGGCGCGTTTCCTGCGCGCGGCTTCGCTCGACCAGTTTCCACGCGAGCTCGGCCAGCGGCCGGGCACGCCGTCCGGCCTCGAGCGCTTGGTCGCTTGCGGCGTTGCCGGCCAGCGCGCGGCTGAGAACGCCCTGCAGTATGCCCGCCATGCGAAACATGTTGTACGCCATGTAGAAATCCCAGGCGTGTTCGCCCGGTTGCGCGAGTGTCGGATTGTCACGCAGATACATCGCGACGTACTCACCCTCGGTGGGAATCCCGAGTGCTGCGAAATCGCAGCCGCGCAGACCGCGAAACTCGTCCGGCGCGAGCCGCCAGGTCATCAGATGATAGGCGAAGTCGGCCAGCGGATCGCCCAGCGTGGACAGCTCCCAGTCGAGCACCGCAAGCACTCTGGGCTCGCGCTTGTCGAAGATCATGTTGTCCAGACGGAAGTCGCCGTGGACGAGCGACGTTCGCTCGCCCGGCGGAATGTGCCGCGGCAGCCATTCGATCAGGCGGTCCATCGAGTCGATGGCTTCGGTCGCCGACGCCTGATACTGGCGGCTCCAGCGATCGATCTGGCGGGCGAGATAATTGCCGGGCCGGCCGTAATCGGCAAGACCGATCGCAGCGTAGTCGACGCGATGCAGTGCGGCGATGACCCGATTCATCTCGGCGTAAATGGCCCGGCGCTCGTCCGGCTCCATTCCCGGCAGCAGTGGATCCCAGAGGATCCGGCCGTCGACAAAATCCATCAGATAGAAAGGCGTGCCGATCACCGTCTCGTCCAGGCACAGGCAATGCGTGCGTGCGACCGGGACCGCGGTCCCGGCGAGCGCGCGGATCACCCGATATTCGCGATCGATCGCGTGTGCCGATGGAAGCAGCTTGCCCGGCGGCTTGCGGCGCAGCACATACGACTTTCCGCCGGCGGTGAGCTTGTAAGTCGGATTTGACTGCCCGCCTTTGAACTGCACGACGTCGAGCGGGCCGGCGAAACCCGCAACGTTGGCGTCGAGATACCGCTCGAGCGCAGCGACATCGAAGCGAAGCGCGTCGGCGACCGGACGCGTACCTGCGAACTGACGGTAATCGCTCATCTACTCGCGGACCGGAATACTCTAGACTGCGGTGACGCCGCCGTCGACCGCGACGATCTGGCCGGTGATGAACGCGCCCGCGTCGGAGGCCAGCAGCACGGTCAGGCCTTTCAGGTCTTCCGGACCGCCGACCCGCTTCATTGGCGCTTTGGCCGCCACCGCCTCGCCCATCATTTCAAGCACGCCCTTGGTCATCTTGGTTGGGAAAAAACCGGGCGCGATCGCGTTGACATTGATGTTGTACTGCGCCCATTCGGCGGCGAGCGAGCGCGTGAAATTGACGACTCCGCCCTTGGTCGTGTTGTACGCCAGCGTTGCGGGGCGGCCGGGGTCGCCGCCGCCGACCAGTCCGAGTATCGATGCGATGTTGATGATCTTGCCCTGCCGGCGGGGCAGCATCGACCGGCGGCCCACTTCCTGGCAGACGACGAACATCGAGGTGAGATTGAGATCGACGACCTTCTGCCACGCCTCGAGCGGATGATCGACCGTGGCCGCGCCCCAGGTGGTTCCGGCGTTGTTGATCAGCACGTCGATCGGTCCGAGCGCGGAGATCGCCCGCTCGACGACCGGTCCGATCGCGGCCGGTTTCGACAGGTCGGCGACCAAGGTGACAACTTCCGCGCCCCACTGCGCGCGCAGCTCGGCCGCGGCCTCGTCGAGCTCGTCTCCCTTGCGCGCAACCAGGCCGAGCCTCGCACCCATTTCGGCCAGCGCCTCCGCCATCTGCAACCCCAGTCCACGCGAACCACCGGTGATCAACGCCGATTTTCCCGTCAGATCGAATCGTTGCTTGACGCTCATGATGGTCCTGCCGCCCTATTGTCCGTCGATCGTGCGATTGGCGGCCGCGTGCCGTGAATCCCCGCACCCGCCGTGTCCGCCGCATTCAGGTTAACATTGTCCGCCAGTGCCGCATCGATTGCGTCGCTCTTCCGCCATCCGAGCCGGCGCTGACGCCATCGTCCCCGACGCGCCGAGGTTGCCCGATGACCGCAAGCAACAGGCAGGTCCTGCTCGTCGCCCGTCCGCGCGACCAGGTCAGCGAGGACAATTTTCGAATCGTCGAAACGCCGATCGAAGAGCCGGGCGAAGGCGAGGCGCTTGTCAGAAACGAATGGCTGTCGCTCGATCCCTACATGCGCGGCCGGATGAACGACGTCAAATCCTATGTGCCGCCGGTACAGCTTGGCGCGGTGATGGTCGGCCAGACCGTCGGCGAAGTCCTCCAATCTCGTGACCCGGCGTTCCGCCCCGGCGACAAGGTGCTGACCTCGCTTGGCTGGCAGCTGTACGGAGTGGCCAAAGCGCGTGACCTGGCGCGGATCGATGCGACGTGCGCACCTGCATCGACTTACCTGGGACCGCTCGGCATGCCCGGTATCACCGCGTGGTTCGGCCTGCACGAAATCGGTCAGCCCAAATCCGGGGACACCGTCGTGGTGTCGGCGGCGTCGGGCGCGGTCGGCAGCGTGGTCGGGCAGCTCGCCAAGATCAACGGTTGCCGCGCCGTCGGCATTGCGGGCGGCAGCGCCAAATGCCGGTACGTGATGGACGATCTCGGCTTCGACGCATGCGTCGACTACAAAGCCGGCAGTCTGCAACAACATCTGAGCGAAAGCTGTCCGGACGGCATCGACGTGAATTTCGAGAACGTCGGCGGCGAAGTGCTCGACACGGTTCTTCGCTTGATGAATCCGCACTCGCGGATAGTCCTCTGCGGACTGATCGCCGAATACTCTGCCAGCGAACCGTATCGCTACAAGGCGCTCCGCGCGATCCTGGTCAAGCGCATCAAGATGCAAGGGATGATCGTATTCGACTGGAAGGACCGCTACGGTGAGGCGCTGCAGCAGCTGGTGGCGCTCTTCGCGGCCGGCAAACTCAAGTACCGCGAGTCGATCGTCGAGGGCATCGACAATGCGCCGCGCGGGCTGATCGGCCTGCTCAAGGGCGAGAACTTCGGCAAGCAGCTGGTCCGGCTGGCGTAGGCGGAATTGTCGGTGGCGCGGGTATTTGCCTCTTCACCGTCACGGCGCGTACCGCGCGAATCACCGCCGGTTTCGGCCGCTTGCTCCCGCAGGCCGCGCGGCGTATGGTCATAGCATGATCGCGACCGCGACCGCGCGTCTCGCGAAAGCACCTCGTCGAATAGCGAAGGCACCCAGGATCGGAGGAATGCTATGAAGACCGCGATGGTATCGATCGTTGCAATAATGGCGGCGGCAGGCATGCTGACAGTCGGCGCCGCCGAGCTCAAGAAGGAGGTCACGGTGGAGATTCAGAGCGCCGGGCCTCACGCCGACATGGCGCCGGGAATGTATGTCTGCGCGGAAGGTCACCTGCACATCAAGGGCACCGTGCAGAACCTGACCGAGGCGCCGGTTGGCCGGATCAAGGTCGCGGGCAAGGTGTTCGACGCCAACGGAAAGGTGCTGGGGACCGCGACCGCATCGACCAAGCGTCCGGTGCTGAACCCCAACGACACTGCGGACGTCAATCTGGAATTCCTCACCGTCACCGGCCCGCTGATCAAGCAGGTCAAGAACCAGACGCTCGAAGTCGTGGCCGTCGGCCCGAAGCCGTAGTCCGCCCCCAGCCGCCGCGTGGTGCCTGCCCCGCCTCTCAGTGGGCGTCAGGCATGCCTAAGGCTTGTCGACAATATCCTTCTTCAGGCCTCCGACGGCACCCAGGACCTCATCCTTTTCCTTGGCCGGAACGCTCAACTTGTCGAGCGTCGCCACGAGCAGCCTGACAGAGGCGTCCCAGTCCTTGTCGGTAATGCCCAGACCGGCATGGGCGGTCTTCATGTCACGTCCGGTATAGACGCATGGCCCGCCGGTCGCAGCGCAGAGTTGATCGACGATCAGCTGGCGAATGCGCTTGATCGAGTCGGCGCTGTGGCCGACGAAGAACTTGCTGAACTGCTGATCGGTGGCGAGTCGGCCGAGGAAATCGTCCGTGACGGCGGCGAGTGCGTCATAGCCGCCGAGCCGCTTGTACAGCGTCGGCGCCTGCTGGGCGTCGGCCGGTACCCAGATCGCCAGCGCGAGCAGGCCGGCGGCAAAACCTGTCTTGATTTTCATCGGCGTCCTCCATCGTGGGTCTCAAAACGAGACAGCAAGCACATACGGCATCTGCGCGGTCTTGGATGCAGTCCGTAAAGGACTCCCTACGCGATCTCGAACAGGCCGGCGGCGCCCATGCCGCCGCCTATGCACATCGTCACTACGACGTATTTGACGCCGCGCCGCTTGCCCTCGAGCAATGCGTGCCCGGTCAGCCGCGTTCCCGACACGCCGTAAGGATGTCCGACGGCGATCGCGCCGCCGTTGACGTTCAGGCGATCGTCAGGAATCCGAAGCTTGTCGCGGCAGTAGATCACCTGCACGGCGAACGCTTCATTGAGCTCCCATAGGCCGATGTCGTCGATCTTCACGCCGGTTCGCGCCAGCAGCTTCGGTACGGCAAATACCGGGCCGATGCCCATTTCGTCGGGCTCGCAGCCGGCGACGGCAAAGCCGCGGAATATCCCCAGCGGCTCCAGGCCGCGCCGCGCGGCAAGCTTGTCGCTGACGACGACGCACGCCGCCGCGCCGTCGGAGAACTGGCTGGCGTTGCCCGCGGCGATGACGCCGCCTGGCAGCGCAGGCTTGATCCGCGCCACCGCGTCATAGGTGGTATCGGCGCGAATGCCTTCGTCGGATTCCAGCGTGACCTCGCGGGTGTACAGGCGATTCGACTCCTTGTCCGCAACTCCCATCGTCACCGTCAGCGGCACGATTTCGGCGTCGAACCGGTGCGCCGCCGCGGCCGCAGCCGCGCGCTGCTGGCTGCGCGCGCCGTACTCGTCCTGCGCCTCGCGCGGAATGCCGTAGCGCCGCGCGACGTTTTCCGCGGTCTCCAGCATCGGCCAGTAGATGGCGGGCTTGTTCTCGACGAGCCAAGGCTCCCGCAGCATGTGCTTGTTCATTTCGTTTTGCACGCACGAGATCGATTCGACGCCGCCGGCCACGAACGTCTCGGCTTCGCCCGCAATGACGCGTTGCGCGGCCAGCGCGATCGTCTGTAGGCCCGACGAGCAGAAGCGATTGACCGTGGCGCCGGGAACGCTGACCGGACAACCGGCACGGATCGCGATCTGGCGCGCGATGTTGTGTCCGGTGGCGCCTTCAGGAAAGGCGCATCCGATCAGGACGTCTTCGACTTCGCCCGGCGCGAGTCCCGCGCGCTCGATCGCGTGCCGGACGGCGTGCGCACCTGTCGTCGCGCCGTGCGTCATGTTGAGCGCGCCGCGCCAGGACTTCGCCAGTCCGGTGCGTGCGTACGATACGACGACTGCATCGGTCATGGGGGCGTGCCTTTAACTATTGAACGTCTTGCCTTCGGCCGCGAGCCGGGCCAGCAGCGGCGCCGGCTGCCAGAACGCCGGATCGCCGCGGCCCGTGGCGGCAAACCGGTGCATCGCGCGGATCACGTTGAACAGACCCACCGTGTCGGCGTAATGCATCGGCCCGCCTCGATAGAGCGGAAAGCCGTAGCCGGTAAGATAGACGACGTCGATATCCGAGGCGCGCGATGCGATGCCGTCTTCCAGTATGCGCGCGCCTTCGTTGACCAGGGCATAGATGCAGCGATCGACGATCTCCTGGTCGGCTATCTTGCGCGACGTCATGCCATGCTCGCTCCGGTAGGTGGCAATCAAGGCGTCGACCGCCGGATCGGGGAGCGCGTCGCGACGTCCAGGTTCGTACCGGTACCAGCCCAGGCCGGTTTTCTGCCCGAAACGGCCGAGCTCGCAAAGCCGGTCGGCGATGCGCGAATAGACGACGTCCGGCTTCTCGACATAGCGGCGCTTGCGGATGTACCAGCCGACGTCGTTGCCGGCAAGGTCGCTCATGCGAAACGGTCCCATCGCCATGCCGAATTTCTCCAGCGCACGATCGACCTGCCCGGGCGATGCGCCTTCTTCCAGCAGAAAGAGCGCCTGGCGCAGATACTGCTCGATCATGCGGTTGCCGATGAAACCGTCGCATACGCCCGAGACGACGGCGGTCTTGCGCATCCTCTTGGCGACAGCCATGACCGTGACCAGCACATCGCTCGCGGTCCTGGCGCCGCGCACCACCTCGAGCAGCTTCATTACGTTGGCAGGACTGAAAAAATGCATGCCGACGACATTCTGCGGACGCGCGGTAAAGCCGGCGATCTTGTTCAGATCCAGGGTGGACGTATTGCTGGCGAGGATTGCAGCGGGTTTCGCCACCGCGTCCAGATGCTCGAATACCAGCTTCTTCACCGCCAGGTCCTCGAACACCGCCTCGATGATAAGATCGGCACCGGCAAGATCGTCGTAAGCCAGTGTCGGCTTCAGCATGCCGATCCTGCGCTCGAGCTCGCCCGCGGTTAGGCGCCCCTTGGATAGCGCCTTCTCATAGTGCTGGCGGATAGTCGTGATGCCCTTGTCGAGCGCTTCCTGCCTTGTTTCCAGTACAGTGACCGGAATGCCCGCGTCGAGCAGGCATATGGCAATGCCGCCACCCATCGTTCCGGCCCCGACAACCGCCGCGGTGTTGATTGAGCGCGGAACGGTGCCGGAAGGAACGTCGGCAACCTTGGCCGCAGCGCGCTCGGCGAAAAATGCGTGCCGCAGCGCGCGCGATTCCGGTGTCTGCGCAAGCTGAATGAACAGCTCGCGCTCGTAACGCAGGCCTTCGTCGAACGGCATCGCGACGGCCGCCGCCACCGCATCGATGCACTTGATCGGGGCCGGAAAGCCGCGGGCCATCGCGCGGACGGTGTTGCGCGCAAACTGGAACAGCGCATCGGCATTCGGATAATCGATTACGATGTCGCGCACACGCGGCAAAGGGCGCTGTCCTGCGCGTGCGCTCGCCGCGAACGCAAGCGCGCCCTGCAACAAATCGCCGTCGACGATGGCGTCGAACAAGGCCGTGTTGCGAAAGCGTTCGCAGGGAACGCTGGCGCCCGAAACGATCATGTTCAACGCCGCCTCGACGCCGATCGCTCGCGGCAGCCTTTGCGTGCCACCGGCGCCCGGCAGCAGACCCAGCCTGACCTCGGGCAGTGCGATTTGCGCATGAGGCGCGGCGACACGGAAGTGGCAGCCGAGCGCCAGCTCCAGTCCGCCGCCCATGCAGCTGCCGCCGATCGCGGCGATGACGGGCTTTTCGCTGGCCTCGGCAATGGCGATGACGGTTGGCAGCGTCGGTTCGGCCCGCGCCTGCGGCGTGGTGAATTCGCGGATGTCCGCGCCGCCGGAGAACAGGCCGCCCGCGCCGGTGAGGACGATCGCGCTGACCGACGAGTCGGCCTGCGCGCGGTCGATCTGTTCGACTATGGCCGTGCGCAGTGGATGATTCAATCCGTTGACCGGCGGATTGTCGAGCGTGATCACCGCCACCGACCCATGCAGCGCGTACCCGCTACTCATCTCAAATTTCCCCCTGCGCCCGGCCGTTTCATGGCGACTCACCCGGGAAGCCGGTCGATGCACGGCGCCGAATCGGCATGGCGGCACCGTGTCACTCCTGCGCCGATGCTACCGACCTCACGGATAGCTTACAAGCGGCCCGCTCACCCGGGCGCCATCGGGGCTGTCTCGAGCCGACGGCTCCGGCCGTTCAGAGCATCAGCATCGCCGCCACTGCGCCGGCCATCGTCGCCGTCGCCACCCAGCCGGCGACCTTGAGCCAGCGCCGCACGGCGAATTTGCCCAGCACGCGCGGGTCGGTCGCCAGCAGCATCATCACCGCCATGATCGGCACTGCGGCGATGCCGTTTATAACTGCCGCCCAGACGAGCGCGCGGATCGGATCGATACCGATAAAGTTGAGCAGGACGCCGCCGGCAGTGGCCAGTGCGACGATCGCATAGAAGCCTCGAGCCTGGTGTGGCTTCAGATCGAGGCCGTGCTTCCAGCGAAAGGTCTCGGCAACGGCGTACGCAGCAGAGCCGGCGAGCACCGGAACCGCCAGCATCCCGGTGCCGACGATGCCCAGGGAGAACAGAGCGAAGGCGAAAGGTCCGGCGATCGGCCGAAGCGCTTCCGCTGCCTGCGCCGATGTTTCGATGTGGGTGATACCCGCCGGATGCAGGGTCGCCGCCGCGCTGACGATGATCGCCAGCGCGATCAGGTTGGAGAAGGTCATGCCGGCGATCGTATCGAATTCGATACGCCGCAATTGGCGGCCGGTCGCGGCCGCTTTTGCGCGCCTGCCTCCGGACGCTGTCGAGGCAGCGTCCTCGACTTCCTGAGCGGCCTGCCAGAAAAACAGATAGGGGCTTATCGTCGTGCCGAAAATCGCGACGACGAGCGTCACTGCGGCGGCGGACAAATCCATCCGCGGGAGCGTGATCGCCGCGATCACTTCGCCCCACGGTACGTCGACCGACAGGACGACGCCGACGTAGGCAAACAGCGCCAGCGTCAACCACTTGAGGTAACGCACGTACTTGCGATACGACATGAATACCTCGAGGCCGAGGCATAGCGCCCCGAAGGCGACCGCATAAAGGTGCGCGGGACCGCCGGCGACCAGATGCACGCTTTCGGCCATCGCCGCGATGTCGGCCGCTACATTGATCGTATTCGCGACGAACAGCAAAGCGACGACTGCGTACAGCACCGGAGCCGGGTAACGGCGGCGAATATTGCTGGCGAGACCGTGTCCTGTCACCCGGCCGATGCGCGCGCTGATCATCTGTATGCCGATCATCAGCGGCAGCGTGAGGACCACGGTCCAGCCCAGCGCAAATCCGAATTGCGCACCCGCCTGCGAATAGGTCGCGATACCGCTCGGGTCGTCGTCTGCAGCGCCGGTGATGACGCCGGGGCCGAGCTTGCGTAGCCAGCGGTGGGGATCGGTCTTCATTCTGCTTTATCGAGTGGGGCAGCACTATCGTCCTGGTTTCAGCGGATATGGGCAGCAAGAGGCGTGCCGATGAGTGTAGGAGAGCGTCCTATAGCGACGGCACGCTTCCTGGAGCAAAAATCAGACAAACGCCGACAGCAGCGGTTGTCGGCTTTGTGTACCTTTTGCCGTGTTGCCGCGCGACTGGGAGTGACCATGAAATCCGTTCTCGACCCGACATTCCGCTACACGCCGAGTATCCATACCGACCTCCGCAAAACCTTTGCGCGGCTTCGGCGCGAGGCTCGCGCGCAGGCTGTACAACAGGACGAATCGCGGCCGCCGGCGAACAACATCGCCCTGCTCTTCAGCGAGCAAAAACTCGCGCACAAGTAGTACGCGGCCATCTCCTCCGCTGGCGGTCGGGACGCGCGTAGACGGCATCAGACCTCAGTCATGAACGACACCGCCACCGCCAAGACCCGGTCGAAGTCCAAACCGAAGGGTCCGCCAGACACATCCACCGAACTCGCTCCTCCGCTGCTCGAGCAACCCCGGCCGCCGTTTGCCGAGCAGCACCAGAGCGCGCCGGGTCTCGAATCCGCCCTTGATCCGCGTCCACGCTATCGGGCGGATCGCTACCGCGCCGCGCGCAAGCTCGAAGGCAAGGTCGCCTTGATCACCGGGGGCGACTCTGGCATCGGCCGCGCTGTCGCCCTGCTCTACGCTCGCGAAGGCGCCAACGTCGCGATCTCCTATCTGCCCGTCGAGCAGTCGGACGCCGACGAAACCCGCACGGCGGTCGAAGCCGCCGGCACGAAATGCCTGCAGATCCCAGGCGATCTAACCGACGCCGGCGCGTGCGACCAGGCGGTGGAACAGACAGTCGAAACGTTCGGCCGGCTCGATATTCTGGTGGCCAATGCCGCGCATCAGCATCGGAAGAAATCGCTCGCCGACGTAAGCGACGAGGAGTTCGACCGGACCTTCAAGACCAACATGTATTCCTACTTCTGGCTCGCCCGCGCTGCGCTTCGACACATGCAGCGCGGCGCGGCGATCATTGCGACCAGCTCGGAAACCGGCATCTTGGGCTCGAAGGAGCTCCCCGATTATTCGGCGACCAAGGGCGCGATCAACGCTTTCACCAAGACGCTGGCCCTCGAGCTGATCGAGCGCGGTATTCGCGTCAATGCAGTGGCGCCCGGTCCGGTCTGGACGCCGCTGAATCCTTCCGATGCCGGCATGACGCCGGATCGCGTTTCCAAGTTCGGCCAGGACAATCCGATGGGGCGACCGGCTCAACCGGAAGAGCTCGCCCCCACTTATGTCTTCCTCGCGTCCGAAGCCGACTCCTCGTACATCACCGGAACCATCATCCAGGTCATGGGGGGCGAAACGACCGGCGGGTGACGCGCGGGACGACCCGTCCGCCGCCATAAAAAAGGGAGCGCCAAGCGCTCCCGAGTGTGACGCTGCCGACCGGTCTTATTTGTTCGGCTTGACCGGGTTGCCTGCGTTCGCCGGGTAATCTCCATGAACGCATGCGTCCAGAGCATTGCCGGTCAGTTTCTGACACGGCGCCGGAATACCCACGTACTCCTTGTTCAGCGCCGTCATGCATTCGCTGCGCTGCGCCGCCGGTCCCGCGTCGCAATGGGTACGCGCCTGCTCGTACGCGCGGATTCTGTCCAACGACATCGGCCTGGTTCCATTCTGTGTCGTGCCGTACGGCCCGGCGCCCATGGTATTTGTCGTAGTCCCGGTCGTGCCTGCGGTGGTTCCGGTTCCGGCCGCAGGGGCGGCGGCGCCAGGGGATCCTGGCGTCTGGTCGGTAGTCGTGTTCGTTTGTGCATAGCCCATCGCGGAGAATGCGCCCAGCGAGGCGACGAGCAACGCTTGCATCAGATAACGAGGTTTCATGGTGTTCATCCTTTCGACTTGAGTGGCACTCGGATGCCGGCAAAGCTCCACCACCGCGCGCTGCGGAGATCTCCTCGCAGGCCGGCCCTCCCGGCAGGCACCAGACGGTTTGCTGCAGGGCTTGTCGACACTGAGATGATGCCGCGGGACCGCGCCGGGAACTATCGGCGAACCGCTGTTTTGCGTTTAGGTAAGATCGGCGCGCTGCGTCGGCATTCGTCTTACGTCGTGCGGGACACGGCGGCCGTCGGCGAGGATCCCGCGAGCGAACCGAGGCGACGGGCATAGACGGCGGTGAATTCAGCGCCCAGCAGGAAAACCTGCGCAGAGTAGTAGAACCATAGGAACAGGATGATCAGCGCGCCCGCGGCCCCGTGCATCGACGCGGTGGTATGGGTCAGGTAGACACCGATCACCAGCCTGCCGATGCTGAACAAGGCCGTCGTCACCAAGGCGCCGGCCAGGACATCGCGCCACGCCAACCGGAGATTCGGCAGCCACTTGTAAAGCACCGCGAAGCAGAGTGTCAGCATGACGCCCCAGGCCAGGACATGCGCCGTCGCAAGCACCGCCGGCGATCCCGGCAGCACCGCGATTCCATGCGCCTCGAGCGCGGAAAACGCCGAGCTGACGACCAGCGAGGCGAGGAACAGAAATCCGATACAGAGTATCAGTCCGAATGACAGCAGCCGCGACCAGAGCGCGGCGAGCATCCCGCTCGATCGCCGAGGCGGTGCGCGCCAGATCATGTCGAGGTCGTACTGCACCTCGGTCAGCACCGTCGTCGCGCCGACGATCAGCGTCGCCAGGCCCACAGCACCGGCCAGCCATCCGCTGGCGGCATGAGGCGCGGCGCGCAGCATGAATTCCACGCCTTCGGCAGCATGGGACCCAATCAGGGTCGACGCCTGCTCCGCGATCGTCTGCGCAGCGACATCCGAATCGACCCAGAGTCCCGCGACCGCAATCGCGATCAGCAGCAACGGGGCAAGCGAGAACGCCGTGTAGTAGGCCAGCGCAGCTCCGAGGCTCGATGCACGATGGTCGATCCAGCCGGAAACGGTTTCGCTCACCAGCAGCCACGCGGTTTGCAAGGCCGGCACGCGCCGGATAAATGCCGGCACCGACGCGACGTCGGACCCCGGCGCGTCGCGGGCGCTCGCCGCGCCGGATGGTGGAATGCCGGTTGTCATGTCATATGCAGCGAATGCAGCCGCCGGCCCTTGGCCCGTCGTTCTTCTTGCCTAGCTTAGCAGCAGCGATTTCGGCGGTCGACACGGTTCGCTGCAGCGCGAGTCGCGCGGACCGCGACCGGCGTTGGCATGGGCCTTGCGTCGCATTTCGCAGGCCGCGTGCGACCGGTCGAGTGGCGGAGACGTCTGGCACGCCCAGGATCGGGGCCGTCGCGTGCGCACCGGGCAAAAAGAAGCTCGAATCGCAGCAAATAAGACACGCGCGGCTTGTAAAATTTCCAAACCCCGCCTCCGGCCGATCCACAACGACATGACCCGTCCTGCCGATCCATTGGCAAAAGCCGCGACGCCGGGCGCGGTGTCGGCGCTTGCGCAGTCGTCCACGCTTTCCGATTTCGACGTCTTCCTGTTCCGACAGGGGACCCATACCCGCCTTTACGAACGTCTGGGCGCGCACCTCTTCGACGACGGAAAGCCCGGCGCACGCTTTGCCGTATGGGCGCCGAACGCCAGTCGTGTCGCCGTCGTTGGCGATTTCAATGGGTGGCGCGGCGATGAAGACCTGCTGACGCCACGCGCCGACGGTTCGGGCGTCTGGGAGGCCTCGGTCGCCGCCGCTACAGGCGGGGCCAACTACAAGTATCGGATCACGGCGGCGAACGGCGACACGTTGGAAAAAAGCGATCCTTTCGCCTTCTACTGCGAAGTCCCGCCCCGAACGGCGTCGCGGGTCTGGGCGCTCGATTATGGCTGGGGAGACGGCGAATGGATGCGCCGGCGATCCGCGGCCAACGCGCTGAACGCGCCGATGTCGATCTACGAGCTGCACTTGGGCTCGTGGCGCCGCTTCGGCGATGGCCCGGCAGAGCTTCCGCGCTACAGCGAGATCGCCGAGGAGCTCGCGCGCTACATTCTCGAGATGGGCTTTACGCACGTCGAGCTGATGCCGGTCTGCGAGCATCCGTTCTATGGCTCGTGGGGTTACCAGACGACCGGCTACTTCGCCCCGACGTCGCGCTACGGCACGCCGCAAGACTTCATGCGCTTCGTCGATCATCTTCATCAAAACGGTATCGGCGTCATATTTGACTGGGTGCCTTCGCACTTTCCCAACGACCCGCACGGCCTGGCGCAATTCGACGGCAGTCATCTTTACGACCATGCAGACCCTCGTCAGGGGTTCCACCCCGAATGGAAGAGTCTGATCTTCAACTATGGCCGCCACGAGGTCCGCGCATTCCTGATCAGCAGCGCGCTGTTCTGGCTCGATCGTTACCACGTCGACGGCCTGCGTGTCGACGGCGTGGCCTCGATGCTCTACCTCGACTATGCGCGCGCGGCCGGCGAATGGGTGCCAAATGAATACGGCGGGCGCGAGAACCTCGCAGCGGTGAAGTTTCTGCAGGATCTGAACCAGGCCGTCTACCGCGACTTTCCAGACACGCAGACGTTCGCCGAGGAATCCACCGCCTGGCCGGCGGTTTCGCGTCCGGTCTACGTCGGCGGGCTGGGATTCGGGCTGAAATGGAACATGGGGTGGATGCACGACACGCTGGCTTACGCCGCCACCGACCCCTTGTTTCGCCGTTATCACCATCACCAGCTGACCTTCAGTCTTTGGTACGCGTTCACCGAGAATTTTGTGTTGCCGCTGTCGCACGACGAGGTCGTGCATGGCAAAGGCTCGCTGCTGGGCAAGATGCCGGGAGACGACTGGCAGCGCTTCGCGACCTTGCGTTGCCTGCTCGGCTACATGTGGGCGCATCCTGGCAAGAAGCTGCTGTTCATGGGCGGCGAGTTCGGCCAGCGGCGCGAGTGGGCGCACGACGCCGCGCTCGAGTGGTTCGTACTGCAGTATCCCGAGCATCGCGGCATTCAGGCTTGGGTACGCGACCTCAACCGCTACTACCGCGAGGCGCCGGCGCTGTACCAGCGGGATTTCGATCCCGCCGGGTTCGCCTGGAGTGACGCCGACGATGCCCAGAACAGCGTCGTCGGATTTCTGCGTTTTCCCTCCAGCGAGGGCCGTACGCTTCTGGTCGCCTGCAACTTCACGCCGGTGCCCCGCCGCAACTACGTGCTCGGCGTGCCGGGCGGCGGATTCTGGCGCGAAGTGCTGAACAGCGACGCGACGGTCTACGGCGGCAGCGGCCAGGGCAATCTCGGCGGCGTCCATGCGGCGCCGCTCCCCTCCCACGGGAGGCCGTACTCGCTGGCCCTGTCGCTGCCGCCGCTGGCAACGATCATTCTGGAGCAGACGGCGTGACGGCGGCGATCGCCTCCGGCGGACGCCATCGTGCGGTCATCGAGAACGTCTCGCCGTGCGTCGATCACGGCCGCTTCGCGGCCAAGCGCTGCGCCGGCGACCTGGTCACGGTCGAGGCCGACATTTTCACCGACGGGCACGATCGCTTGTGTGCGCGGCTGCTCGCGCGCAAGCGCGGAAAGTCGAAATGGACCGAATTCGACATGATCGCGCTGGTCAACGACCGCTGGCGCGGCGCCTTTCCGGTCGCCGATATCGGCGGGTACGAATACACGATCGTCGCCTGGGTCGACCGCTTCGCATCGTGGCGCCACGATCTCGCCCGCTGGGTCGCATCCGAGGACGTCGTGCTCGCACTCCAGGGCGGCGCTGCGCTGATCGCGGCATTGTCGCGCCGCGCGCGCGGCGCCGATGCGAAGGCGCTGCGCGAATGGGCGCGCCGCCTCGCCGGCGACGAGCCGGTCGAGACGAGGCGCGAGGCGGCGCTCGATCCAGCATTGGCCGAAATGGCCGCGCGCCATGCCGATCGCAGCCTCGCCACCACATTCGACCCGGTGTTGAAGCTCATCGTCGACCCGCCGCGGGCGCGGTTCAGCAGCTGGTACGAGATGTTCCCGCGCTCGGCTGGCGACGGGCGTACGCACGCAACGTTCGCCGATTGCGAAGCGCGGCTGCCCTATATCGTCGACATGGGTTTCGATGTGCTTTATCTTCCGCCGATCCACCCGATCGGACTGACGCGCCGAAAGGGCAAGAACAACGCGCTGGTCGCCTCGCTCGACGACTGCGGCAGCCCGTGGGCCATCGGCGGCTCCGACGGCGGTCACACGGCCGTCCACCGCGACCTCGGCACGATCGAGGACTTCCGCCAGTTGCTAGCCGCCGCACGCGCCGTCGGCATCGAAATTGCGCTTGATATCGCGCTGCAATGCTCGCCCGACCATCCGTACATCGGCGCTCATCCGGAGTGGTTTCGTCAGCGGCCGGACGGGACGCTGCAATTCGCCGAAAATCCGCCAAAGAAGTACGAGGATATTTATCCGTTCGATTTCGAGAACGAGGACTGGCGCGGCCTGTGGCGCGAAGTCAGGGCGATATTCGACTACTGGATCGCGCAAGGGGTCCGCATCTTCCGGGTCGATAATCCGCACACCAAGCCGTTCGCACTATGGGAGTGGCTGATCGGCGAGATTAAGCAGGCGCATCCGGATGCGATCTTCCTCGCCGAAGCCTTCACCCGGCCGAAGATCATGCATCGGCTGGCCAAGCTCGGCTTCACCCAGTCGTATACCTATTTCACCTGGCGCAACAGCAAGGCTGATCTCACCGCGTATTTCACCGAGCTCGCGCAATCGAAATCGCGCGACTACTTCCGGCCCAACGCCTGGCCGAACACGCCGGACATCCTGCCGGAACCGCTGCAAATAGGCGGCCGGGCCGCGTTCATCGCACGCGCTGTCCTCGCAGGGACGCTCGCCGCGAACTACGGGATCTACGGACCGGCGTTCGAATTGCAGGAGCACGTCCCGCGCGAAGCGGGCAGCGAGGAGTATCTCGATTCGGAAAAATACCAGCTGCGGCAATGGGATCTCGGACGGGCCGATAGCCTGGCGCCGCTGCTGGCGCGGCTCAACCGCATCCGCCGCGAGCAGCCGGCGCTGCAGCAGGACTGGCGCCTCGAATTCCAGGCGACCGATAACGACCAATTGCTGTCCTATGCGAAGTCGACGCCGGACCTTTCGAACGTCGTCGTCACGGTCGTCAACCTCGATTACCACCACAAGCAGTCGGGCTGGGTGACGCTCGATCTGGAGAACCTGGGCATTGGCGCCGACAAGCCGTTCCAGGTGCACGATCTGCTGAGCGACGCGCGTTACATGTGGCAAGGCGCGCGCAATTACGTGGAGCTCGATCCGGCCTTTTCGCCGGCGCATATCTTCGTCGTGCGCCGCCAGTCGCGTCAGGAACAGAACTTCGACTATTACGCCTAGGCCCGAAATGGATACCTATTCCGAGCTCGTCGCCGACACCGCCCCGGCAAGCGGGTCGAGCCAGCCCAAGCCCTCCCTTGAGGATCCGCTCTGGTACAAGGACGCGATCATCTATCAGGTGCACGTCAAGGCGTTCTACGACAGCAACGGCGACGGCATCGGCGATTTTCGCGGACTGACCGAAAAACTCGACTACATTCGCGACCTGGGCGTCAACACGCTCTGGCTGCTGCCGTTCTACCCGTCGCCGCTGAAAGACGACGGCTACGACATCGCCGACTACCACGGCGTGCATCCCGACTATGGCACGCTTGCCGACTTCCGCCATTTCATCCGGGAGGCGCACCGGCGTCACCTGAAGGTCATCACCGAGCTGGTCATCAACCACACCTCCGACCAGCACCCGTGGTTCCAGGCCGCCCGGCGCGCGCCGCCGCAGTCGTCGAAGCGCAATTACTACGTCTGGAGCGACACCGACAAGAAGTGGCCGGAGACGCGGATCATATTCACCGACACCGAGAAGTCGAACTGGACCTGGGACCCGGTCGCCGGCGCCTACTATTGGCATCGATTCTTCTCGCACCAGCCGGACCTCAATTTCGCCAATCCCAACGTCATCCGCGCGGTCGTGCGCGTGATGCGCTACTGGCTCGACATGGGTGTCGACGGGATGCGGCTCGATGCGATCCCGTACCTGTGCGAGCGCGACGGCACCAACAACGAAAACCTGCCGGAGACGCACGAGGTGCTGAAGTACATAAGGTCCGAGCTCGACGCGCGGTACCAGAACCGCTTCCTGCTCGCCGAGGTCAACCAGTGGCCCGAGGACGTCCGCGAATACTTCGGCACCGGCGACGAGTGCCACATGGCGTACCACTTCCCCCTGATGCCGCGCATCTACATGGCCGTCGCAGAGGAAGACCGGCACCCGATCGTCGACATCATGTCGCAGACTCCCGACATCCCCGACAACTGCCAGTGGGCGATCTTCCTGCGCAACCACGACGAGTTGACGCTCGAGATGGTCACCGAGCGCGAGCGCGACTACATGTACCGGACCTACGCGGCCGACAAGCGCATGCGGATCAACGTCGGCATACGACGCCGCCTTACGCCGCTGATGGAAAACAACCGGCGCAAGATCGAGCTTCTCAAGAGTCTCCTCCTTTCGACGATCGGCTCGCCGATCCTTTATTACGGCGACGAGATCGGCATGGGCGACAACGTCTTTCTGGGCGACCGGCACGGCGTCCGCACGCCGATGCAATGGAGCCCCGATCGCAATGCCGGGTTTTCTCGCGCCGACCCGCAATCGCTGTACCTGCCGCCGATCATGGACGCGGTCTACGGCTTCCAGTCGGTCAACGTCGAGGCGCAGAGCCGCAGCCCTTCGTCGCCGCTGCAGTGGATGCGCCGGCTGATCGCGGTGCGCAGCGCGCACCCTGCCTTCGGCCGTGGCAGCCTGCGCTTCATCCATCCGGGCAACCGCAAGATCCTCGCCTACGTGCGCGAATACCAGGACGAGATCATTCTTTGCGTCGCTAACCTTTCCCGATCGAGCCAGCCGGTCGAGCTCGATCTGCGCACGTACAAGGGCCGCATCCCGGTCGAGATGCTTGGCCGGACGCCGTTCCCGCCGATCGGCGATCTCACCTACCTGCTGACCTTGCCGGCGTGGGGGTTCTACTGGTTCGTGCTCGCGGCCGATGCCAAGGGACCGGAGTGGCACGACGAGCGTCCGGTGCCGGTCGAGCTCCCGGTGCTGGTGATACCCGAAGGCCTGCGTGCGCTGTTCGCCTCGCAACCGAGCGAGCCCGGCGACATCCGCGGTCTGATGGCCGTGCGCGTGCGCACGATGCTCGAGGAGCAGATCCTGCCCGACTTTCTCGCCGCGCGGCGGTGGTTCGCGGGCAAAGGTCGGACGATCACCGCGGCGCGGCTGACCGAGCAGGACGAATGGCACACGCCGGAGGGGAGCTGGCTGCTGGGTTTCGCACAGGTCGAGTTCGCCGACGGCGAAACGCAGAACTACGCGCTGCCGCTGGCGCTGGCGTGGGAGGACAGCGACGGCGAGCGCATGCCGGCGTTGCGCTATTGCACGCTGGCCCAGGTGCGCCAGCACGCGCGGGTCGGTATCGTTTACGACGCCTTCTGGGACCGCGCCTTTTGTCGCAGCATCGTGAAGGCGATGGGCAGCGATCTGGTCTTGCCGGTGCATGGCGGCAAGCTGACGTTCACCCATACCGGCGCATTCGCCGAGGCGACCGGCGTCGAGGTCGTGTCGGCAAGGCACCCGGCGTTCGAGCAGACCAATTCGATGGTGATCCTGGACGAGAAGTTAGTGCTCAAATGCTATCGGCGATTGCGCCAGGGAATCAATCCCGAGATCGAGGTCGGCAGATACTTGACCGATGTGTCGCCGTTCCCGCATATCGCTCCGGTGCTCGGTGCGCTGCAGTTCCTCGACGAATCCGGACGGCCCACGGCGCTCGCGGTGCTGCAACGGTTCGTGCACAACCAGGGCAGCGGGTGGAACTACGTCATCGAATATTTGCGGCGCTACCTCGACCAGCAGCTTACGCTGACGTCGGACGAAGCCGACGCTGCGGCGGCGGCAAATGCCGCAGCGACTGCCGCAGACTCGCCGACCGCTTCGCCTGCGATCGCGTCGGCGCCTGACCCGAAGTTCGCGCGCGGCGCGGCCGCAGCGGGCCCCGCCGCGACCAGCGCCGGCACGCCGACGCCGCATGCCAGCTTTCTCACGCTGGTCGGAATGATCGGGCAGCGGACCGGAGAGCTGCATATCGCACTTGCCGCCACGTCAGGCGACCCCGCGTTCGATCCCGAGCCGGTGTCGACCGACGACGTTGCCTCATGGATCGCCGCCGTCGTCGCCGAAGTCGATCAGACCTTCGACCAGCTATCGCAACGCCAGGCAGACCTGCCCGCCCCGGTGCGCGCGGCGGCCGAGCGGCTGCTCGCGATGCGTGCAAGTCTCAAGGCCCGCATCGCCGCCCTCCCACCTCGCGTCCTGACCTTCACAAAGACCCGTTTTCACGGCGACTTCCATCTCGGCCAGCTGCTGGTGGTCGAGCATGATTTCATCGTCGTCGATTTCGAGGGCGAGCCGTTCCGCCCGATGGACGAGCGGCGGCGCAAGCATTCGCCGCTGCGCGACGTCGCCGGCATGCTGCGCTCGTTCAGCTATGCCGCGGCGATTGCGCTCGACGAGGCAATCAGCGACCGGCCCGCCGATCGCGCTCAAGCTGCCGCGCACGTGACGCGTTGGGAGCGCGAGACCGCGGCGGCTTTTTTGACCGCGTACGCGCGCGCGGTGCGCGGCGCGAGCTCGTACCCGTCGGATCCCGTCGACGTGGCGCGGCTGATCGACTTGTTCGTCCTCGAAAAAGCGCTCTACGAGGTGCGCTACGAGTTGGGCTCACGTCCGGACTGGGTGCGCATTCCCATCGCCGGACTGCTCGAACGCATGCAAGTCGCGGCTGCGGTCTCGTGAAGACCGGCGAGCACGCGACGGCCACGCCGATCAGCGTCTGGCGCGGCAAACCGAGCCCGCTGGGCTCCTGCTGGGATGGCGCCGGCGTCAACTTCGCGCTGTATTCGGAAAACGCGGAAGCCGTCGAGCTTTGCCTGTTCGACCCCAAGGGTCGGCGGCAGATAGCGCGGATCGACGTACGCGAACGCACCAACTTCGTCTGGCATTGCTATCTGCCCGAAGCGCGGCCGGGCCAGCTGTACGGTTATCGCGTGCACGGTCCGTATGCGCCGGAGCGCGGCGACCGGTTCAACGCGCACAAACTGCTGCTCGATCCGTACGCCCGCCTGGTGGCCGGGCCGCTGCGCTGGACCGACGCGCATTACGGTTATCGCGTCGGCGGACGGCGCGAAGACCTGTCGTTCGATACGCGCGACAGCGCGTCGGCGATGCCTAAATGCCGGGTGATCGACTCCTCGTTCACCTGGGGTAACGACATACGACCGCAAACGCCGTGGGAGGACACGGTCATCTACGAATTGCATGTCAAGGGCTTTACGCAGCTGCATCCGGCAATCCGACCGCAGCTCCGCGGAACCTACGCCGGCCTGTCGACCGCCCCGGTGATCGCTCATCTGCAGCGGCTGGGCGTCACCGCGGTCGAGTTGATGCCCGTTCACCAATTCGTCGACGACCAGGCGCTGGTCCAGCGAGGGCTGCGCAACTACTGGGGCTACAACAGCATCGGCTTTTTCGCGCCGGACACCCGCTATGCCGCGGGCGATGCGGTGAACGAATTCAAGACGATGGTCAAAACGCTGCACGCGGCCGGGATCGAAGTCCTGCTCGACGTCGTCTATAACCACACCGCCGAGGGGAATCAACTCGGCCCGACGCTGTCGTTTCGCGGCATCGACAATCGCGTCTACTACCGTCTAGACAGCGAGAATCCGCGCCACTACGTCGATTACACCGGCACCGGGAACACGCTCAATACCGTGCATCCTGCGACGCTGCAGCTGGTAATGGATAGTCTGCGTTACTGGGTCACCGAAATGCATGTCGACGGTTTCCGTTTCGACCTCGCGGCGACGCTCGGGCGGACCGACCGGCTGGTCGATCAGCAGAGCGGCTTTTTCCATTGCGTGCGCCAGGACCCGGAACTGGCGCACGTCAAGCTGATCGCCGAGCCCTGGGATCTAGGCGAAGGCGGCTATCAGGTCGGCAACTTTCCGCCCGGCTGGTCGGAATGGAACGGCAAGTATCGCGATGCCCTCCGCTCGTACTGGAAGGGCGACGGCGGCGTCATCGGCGAGCTGGCATCCCGCCTGTCGGGATCGAGCGATCTGTTCCAGGGCCGTGGTCGCGGCCCGACCGCCAGCGTCAATTTCGTCACCGCGCACGACGGATTCACGCTGCACGACCTCGTCAGCTACAACGAAAAGCACAACGAGGCCAACGGCGAAGACAACCGCGACGGCGAAGCCGACAATCGCAGCTGGAATTGCGGTGTAGAGGGCCCGACCGACGACCCCGAGATACGCGCGCTGCGCGAGCGGCAAAAACGCAATTTCCTGACCACCCTGCTGCTGTCGCAGGGGGTTCCGATGCTGCTGGGCGGCGACGAAATGGGCCGCACGCAGCAGGGCAACAACAACGCGTATTGCCAGGACTCCGAGCTGTCGTGGGTCGACTGGAAGCTCGGGCCCGACGCGCAAAACCTGATCGATTTCACCCATCGGCTGGTCGCGCTGCGCAACGGACACCCGCTGTTTCGCCGTCGCACGTTCTTTCACGGCCGCTCGATCGTCCCCGCCGATGCCAAGGACATCGCGTGGCTCAATCCCGATGGTCAGGAAATCACCGGAGACGACTGGAACCAGGGCTTCGCGCGCTGCCTCGGCGTTTTTCTTTCCGGACACGGCCTGGCCGAAAGTGATGCCCATGGCGACGCACTCGACGACGACGATCTGCTGCTCCTGCTGAACGCCGATCACGAGGCGATCACTTTTGTGCTGCCCAAGCCGAGGCTGACGCATTGGCGCGTGCTGCTCGATACCGCGATCGCCGCCGACGCGCCGTCGCCCGAGCCGCTGCCATTCGGCGCGCCGTACCCGTTGCAGGGCCGCTCGATGGCGGTGTTGTGCAGCACGCCGGGCGACGATGAAGCGCCGGCATGAGATGGGCTTCGGGGCGATGGTCCTCGACGACGGTGCCGTGCGCTTCCGCCTGTGGGCGCCGGCCGCGCGCCAGGTCGGGCTATGCCTCGACGGCGAGCCGCGTCCCCTGCCGCTTGCCGCCGCGCCGGATGGATGGTTCGAGCTCACGACGCGGGAAGCCTCGCGCGGGACGCGTTATCGTTTTCGGATCGACGACGAATTGTCGGTGCCCGATCCGGCTTCGCGGCACAACCCGCAGGACGTCGACGGACCGAGCGCCGTCGTCGATCCCTTCGGCTTCGACTGGGACGATGAAGACTGGCTGGGGCGGCGCTGGGAAGACGCGGTCATCTACGAGTTGCATGTCGGCACGTTCACCCCTGAGGGCACGTTTGCCGCAATCGAGGCGAAGCTCGACCACCTGTGCCGGTTGGGCGCGACCGCGCTCGAGCTCATGCCGATCGGCGATTTCAGCGGTGCGCGGGGTTGGGGGTACGACGGCGTCCTGCCGTTCGCGCCCGACGCGAGCTACGGCGAGCCCGCGGCGCTGAAGCGACTGGTCGTCGCGGCCCATCGGCGAGGGCTGATGGTGTTCCTCGACGTCGTCTATAACCATTTCGGGCCGGTTGGCAACTACCTGCACCGCTACGCGCCGCAATTCTTCACGTCGCGCCATCGCACGCCGTGGGGCCATGCGATCAACTTCGACGGCGCGGAAAGCCGCGTCGTGCGCGACTTTTTCATCGATAACGCGCTGTACTGGCTCGACGAATTTCACTTCGACGGTTTGCGTCTCGACGCCGTGCATTCGATTCGCGACGATTCGGCGCCCGATTTCCTCGATGAGCTGGCTGCAACGGTGCGACGCCGTTGCGCCCGCGGCCGTCATGTACATCTGATTCTGGAGAACGACGACAACGCCGCGAACTATCTCGCGCGCGAATCCGACGGCGCCACCGGTCGCTACACGGCGCAATGGAACGACGACATCCATCACACCCTGCACACCTGCCTGACCAGCGAGCGCGACGGCTATTACATCGATTATGCCGATACGCCGCTCGAACATCTCGGCCGCTGCCTGACCGCCGGCTTCGCCTACCAGGGTGAGCATTCTTCGCTGCGCGGGCGGCCCCGCGGCAGCTCGACGGCCGGACTCCCGCTGACGGCATTCGTCTCCTTTCTGCAGAACCACGACCAGATCGGCAACCGCGCTTTCGGCGAGCGGCTGACGGTGCTCGCCGAGCCGGTAGCGCTGGCGACCGCAATCGCGATCGTCTTGCTCGCGCCTTCGCCACCGCTTTTGTTCATGGGCGAGGAATTCGGCGCAACGACGCCGTTTCTGTACTTCTGCGACTTCGACCCAGACCTCGCCGAGGCGGTGCGCGCCGGCAGGCTCAACGAGTTCGCGCGCTTCGCGCGCATGGATGCAGCCAGTGCCGCCGCGATTCCGGATCCGCAGGCGGCGGAGACGTTCACCCGGAGCAAGCTCGACTGGGAGTCCTGCAGGCGTTCCGAGCATGCGGGCTGGCTCGCCCGCTATCGCGAGCTTCTGCTGATCAGGCGCAACGTCGTGATCCCGATGCTGGCCAAGCTCGATCGACAGCGCTGCGGTTTCGCCATAACCGGTCCGCGCAGCCTCACCGCGCACTGGTCGACCGACGATGGCGCCCGCCTGCTGCTTTTCGCGAACCTCGGCGGCGCACCCGACGGCAGAGCGTCGCCGCCGCCCGGCAAGCTGGTCTACACCACGGGAAGTACGGTGGCACAGGCACTCGCCTCGCCGTGGTCGACAACCTGGATGCTTACCGAAGAGCGCATCGGGGCGACACGCGATGCCTGAGCGCGCGACCCTGGAGCACTTGTGTGAGCGTTACGGCATCTCCGCCGGCTATGAGGATGCGTGGGGCGCTTCGCGCCGGACTCCGGAAGAAACCAAGCTAGCACTGTTACGCGCGATGGGGATCGATGGCGCCGGCGCGGCGAACGATGCCTCCGGTGCCGACTCCGATGCCGGCACAAGCGGCATGCCGGGGCCGGCCATCGTCGTCGACGAACGCGCCGGCCGAATCGCGCTACAGCTCGAGTCTTCGCGCGCTCCGCCTGCCTCGGTCGATTGGCGGATCGATCTGGAAAACGGCGAAAGCCTCGAAGGCATTGCGGCGCCGGGATTGGTGGTCGGCGATGATGGTCGGAGCGCGTTCGACATCCCGCTGCCACAGGTCAGCGGATATCACTCGCTGACGATCCGCGACCCGGCGACACGCGCACGGCTTGCGTGGTCGCCGCTGATCATCACGCCCCCGCGTTGCTACAGCCCGCCGCTGCTCGCCGACGGTTCCCGGATCTGGGGATTCGCGCTGCAGCTCTACGCGCTGCGCTCGCATCGCAACTGGGGCATCGGCGACTATACGGACTTGCGCAACGCCGTCGGCGTCGCGGCCGCCGCCGGCGCCGACTTTGTCGGAACCAACCCGCTGCATGCGCTGTTTCCCGCCCGTCCGGAGGCGGCGAGCCCGTACAGCCCATCGAATCGCGCTGCGTTGAACGTGCTCTATATCGACGTCGAGGCGGTCGACGATTTCATCGACTGCAAGGCAGCCCGCGCGCGCGTTTACAGTCCTCCCTTCCAGAGCGTGCTTGCCCGCTTGCGAGCGTTCGACCTCGTCGACTACGGCGCTGTCGCAGCAGTGAAGTTCGAGATTCTCGCGCTTTTATACGACCACTTCCGGGAGCATCAGCTCGGCGCGAGCGAAGGCGAGCGCGGTCGGGCGTTCCGCGATTTTCAGCGTGAACGCGGGCCGGCGCTCAAGTTGCACGGGTTGTTCGACGCGCTGCACGAGCACATCGTGGCGGTCACAGGCAATCGCGGTGGCTGGCGGAGCTGGCCGGCCGAGTATCGCCCGCCTTCGGCCATCGAGGATGACGAGCTTTATCGCCGCCATGCCGATCGCGCCGAGTATTTCCAGTACCTGCAGTGGCAGGCGGAACTGCAGCTCGGCGCAGCGAGCGAGCACGCCCGCGCCTGCGGCCTTGCTATCGGACTGTACGGCGATTTTGCGGTTGGCGCGGATGCAGGAGGTGCGGAAACATGGAGCCAGGCGGCCGTCTATGCGCCGGACATGCACATCGGCGCGCCGCCGGACGACTTCAATCTGGGCGGACAGGACTGGGGCTTGCCGCCGATGCTACCGCAGCGTCTGAAGGCGGCGGGTTACGCACCTTTCATCACTGCCCTGCGCGCGGCGATGCGACACGCGGGCGCATTGCGCATCGATCACGTGATGGCGCTGATGCGGCTGTTCTGGGTGCCGGAAGGGATGGAAGCGGTCGACGGCGCGTACGTCGCATATCCATTCTCCGAGCTGCTGGGGATCGTCGCGCTTGAAAGCCGGCGCAGCCGTTGCCTCGTCATCGGTGAGGACCTGGGAACGATCGCGCCCGGCGTGCGCGCCGCGCTAGGAGCAGCGGGAGTGCTCTCGTACCGGCCGCTGTATTTCGAGCGCACGGGTAATGCCGAATTCGCCACGCCCGAAAACTATCCAACGCAGGCGCTCGTCACCGTCGGCACGCACGACCTGCCGACGCTGTCCGGTTTCTGGACGGGACGCGACATCGCGGCGCGACGCAGACTGCGCCTCTACCCCGACGAGAATGCCTACGCGGAACAGCTGGCGGCGCGAACGCGCGATCGGGGACGGTTGCTGAGCGCGCTCGAGCGCGCCGGGATTCTCGCCGCCGCCGCGGCGCCGCGTCGGATGACCGTCGATCTGATGGTGGACGTGCATCGTTTCCTGGCCCGCACGCCTGCGGCGGTCATGGCGGTGCAACTCGAAGACGTCTTCGGCCAGGATACGCAGGTGAATCTCCCCAGCACCACCGAAGACCAATTTCCGAACTGGCGACGAAAGCTGAACATTCCGCTCGAATCCTGGGCGTCGAACCGCCGTTTCGCCGCGCTGACCCGGATGCTGCGCAAGGAGCGGGGGCGGCGGACGACTTCCCGCACGCATCGCCCCGCCGGCGATGGCTGGTTGGTCGAGCGCGATCAGGGATGAACATTCCCCGGGCGACCTATCGCCTGCAGCTGCACCGCGATTTCGGATTCGCCGACGCCACCGCGCTGGTGCCGTACCTCGCCGAGCTGGGAATCAGCCACATCTATCTGTCGCCCTGGCTCAAGGCGCGGCCCGGAAGCACGCACGGCTACGACATCGTCGACCATGGGCAGCTCAATCCGGAGCTCGGCAGCGACGATGACTTCGCCGCGCTCGCCGCATCGCTTGTGGCCAACGGCATGGGGCAGATGGCCGACATCGTGCCCAATCACATGGGGGTCATGGGTAGCGACAACGCGTGGTGGCTCGATTTGCTCGAGAATGGCCGGGCATCGCAATACGCCAAGTATTTCGACATCGACTGGACGCCGCCGCTGTCCGCGCTCTCGAGCAAAGTCCTGGTTCCGGTGCTGGCCGACAATTATGGCGAGGTGCTGCTCCGAGGCGAGCTGCAACTCGGATTCGACAAGCAAACCGGCGAGCTCGGCATCCGCTATTTCGAGCATCGCTTCCCGCTCGATCCGCGCTCATACGCGCCTATCCTTCGCGATGCGGCGTCGCCCGCTGCGGGGGACGACCCGGACGCGTATCGGCTGGTCGATCTGGCAAAGGCATTCGCGGCGCTGCCCGCTTATGAGCGCGCCACGCCGCGCGCCCTCGCCAGGCGCTGGCGCGACAAGGAGCGCCTGAAGCGGGATCTCGCAGCGCTGATCGCGGCGACGCCGGAGATCGGCAAACGTATCGGCCGGGCCGTGGCGACGCTCAACGGCCGCCCGGGCGACGCAGCCAGCTTCGACGCGCTGCACGCGCTGCTCGAGCGCCAGGCGTTCCGACTGACCAGCTGGCGCGTCGCGGCGGACGACATCAACTACCGCCGCTTCTTCGACATCAACGAGCTCGCCGCGCTGCGTGTCGAAGATCCGGAAGTCTTTGCCGATTCGCACCGGCTGGTTTTGCGGCTGGTGGCCGAGCGAAAGATCGACGCGCTGCGCATCGATCATCCGGACGGCCTGTACGACCCGAAGGCGTACTTCGAACGGCTGCAGGCCGCCGTGCGCTCCGCGCTGCTAACGCGCGCGCAGCGCGGACGACCGGCGGCGGCGACCGCACTCTACACGACCGTGGAAAAAATCCTGGCCGAGCACGAGACCTTGCCGGCGGACTGGCCGGTACAGGGGACGACCGGCTACCGGTTCGCCAACCTGGTCGGCGGTCTGTGGGTCGACGGCGCGGCGAAGTCGCGGTTCGATCGCGTCTACGCCGCCTTCATCGGCGGGTGGGTCGACTTCGATCAGATCCTGCGCGAAGCGAAATTGATGATCATGGCCGGCGCGCTGGCGTCCGACCTGAACCTGCTCGCGCACGCGCTCACCCGGATTGCCGAGGCCGACCGCAATACGCGCGATCTCACCTTCAACGTCCTGCGGCGCACGGTGATGCTCTATACCGCGGCGTTGCCAGTCTATCGCACCTACATCGACGGGCGTGGTCCCGGCCCGGCCGACCTGCGCTACATCGACTGGGCGATCGGTCTCGCCCGGCAATGGCGCCCGGCGCCCGACCGGATCGCTTTCGATTTCCTCCGTCGGGTGCTGACCGGCGAGGAAGCCGCGGCGCCGGGATCGCTGCACGACGACATCGATCGCTTCGCCCGCCGCCTGCAGCAATTCACCGGGCCGGTCATGGCCAAGGCGATGGAAGACACGAGCTTCTACGTCTACAACCGTCTGGTCGCGCTGAACGAGGTCGGCGGCGACCCACGGCGTTTCGGCGTCAGCGTCGCTGCCTTCCACGCTGCGGCCCAGGAGCGCCAGCGCGACTGGCCCGGTGAAATGCTGGCCACCTCGACGCACGACAACAAACGATCGGAGGACGTGCGGGCGCGCATCGCGGTCTTGAGCGAAATGCCCGCCGCATGGCGTCTCGCATTGCGTCGATGGGCGCGTCTGAACCAGCGGCACGAGACGCGGCTGTACGATTCCCCGGCGCCGGATCGAAACGACCAGTACCTGCTCTACCAGACCTTGCTCGGTATCTGGCCTTCGACGCGGCCGGACAGCACCGAGCTCGACGTGCTGCGCCAGCGCGTTCAGGCGTACATGCGCAAGGCGGTGCGCGAGGCCAAGGTCCACAGCAGCTGGGCCAGTCCCGACGACGCGTACGAAGCGGCGCTGGCGTCGTTCATCGACGCCCTGCTCGGACGCCTCGAGCCGAACCCTTTCCTGCACGAATTCCACGCGCTGCACGCGGTCGTCGCACGTTGCGGTCTGTACAACAGTCTTGCCCAAACGGTGCTCAAGCTCACCTCACCGGGCGTCCCGGACATCTATCAGGGCAACGAGCTGTGGGACTATAGCCTCGTCGATCCCGACAACCGGCGCGCGGTCGACTACGCCAGGCGGCGCGCGCTGCTGGCAGACCTGCAGCGCTCGTTCGGATCCGGCGCGGAAAACGCGGCGCACGCTCGCGAGCTGTTCGAATCGATCGACGACGGACGGCTCAAACTCTATGTCATCTGGCGGGCCCTTGCGCTACGCGCGCGTCGCCCGGGGTTGTTCGAATGCGGCCGCTACGCCGCGCTTCCCGTCGCCGGCGCGCATGCCTCGCATATCTGTGCGTTCGCTCGCCTGCACGAAGGCGGCAGCGCAGTGACGGTGGTGCCGAGGCTGTTGCTGGACCTGACCTCGCGGGCCGCACGTCCTCCGCTAGGCGAGGTCTGGGCCGATACCCGCATCGTGCTGCCATCGCCAACGACATACCGCGACGTGCTCACTGGCGTGATCCGCGAAAGCAGGCCGGCAAGCAAAGGGGCGCGTCTGGCCGTCGCCGATTTGTTCGCCACGCTGCCGGTAGCCGTGCTCGAAAGCGTGCCGGTGCCCATTTCCGCCGTCCGGCCGGCGACTGCTGGCACGCGGCATGCTTTCGGTCAACGATGAACGGGCGGTTCGTGCCGTTCACTGCGGACGCCGGCGTAAGTGCGGCCGAGGGGAAGTTTGTCAGCCCGCCGGCGCGATGACGTCGCGACCGGAGGGCAGCAATCAGATAGGGGGACAAGCCATGCGTACGATATTGCTGATCGTGGTCATTATCCTTTTAATCGGTGCGCTGCCTGCGTGGCCGTATAGCACCGGATGGGGCTACTACCCGAGCGGCGGTCTCGGGCTGGTGTTGCTGATCCTCATCATCCTGGCATTAATGGGTCGAATATAAATCGCCTTCCCGAGGACGGACAGCGCACCGCGGTCTCGGCAAACATTCGCCGTGACGGCAGCGAAGGCGCCGCATCGAGGTCGGCTACGATCGGCCCTGCTGCTGGTCGACTTCATCAATCCGATGAATTTTGCCGGCGCCAACGCGCTCGCTCCGCGCGCCCTCGCGGCAGCGGCTGCGGCGGCGCGCCTGAAGTCGCGGTTCAAGCGTGCGGGCGCGCCAGTTATCTATGCGAACGACAACTTCGGCGCGTGGAGAGCTGACTTCGCTATGATCGTCGACGCCTGCCGCCGCGGCGTCCCCGCAGCGCGCAAGCTGGTGGCGACGATCGCTCCCGCGTCGGATGACCTATCGATACTCAAGCCAAGGCACTCGGCCTTTTTCGGCACGCCGCTCGAGTTTCTGCTGGATGAGCTGCAGGTCAATCAACTGATCATCGCCGGCCTGACGACCGACAATTGCGTGATGTTCACCGCGCACGACGCCTATTTGCGCAAGCTCGCGGTATTCGTACCTTCGAACTGCTCCGCCGCCAAGGATCCGCGCGATCACCGCGCGGCCTTGCGCCATATCCGCACGGTGCTCAAGGGCCGGACCGCGCGGGTCTAGATGGCGCGGTCGCGCTGGTTGCTTCCGCTTAGCATCCGCACCCGCCGACGGTTCTACAAACTAGCGTAATTTTTGCAGTCGCCACAGTCGCCGCACCCCGATCGCGTAAAGCGCCACGCTACCGACCAGCAGGACTACAAGCGACCACTCGAAGCCGCCGCGCGGCCCCTGCGTGACAGCATGCGCGAGGGCGGGCAGCGGCAGCGCCCGCCGCGACCCTTACCGTCCTGGATCGTTGGACGGCCCTGACGGCGTCAGTTTCCCCGGGGCGGTTCCGCGACGAAATCAGCGCGAAGCTGCTTCCGTTGCAGGCAATCAACGGCGGGCCCAGGATCTTCCCCGCAGGTCCCGTTACAATACTGCCCGAAGGCTCCGCTTACGCGGCGGCGGCGTCATCCAGCGCAAGCGGATGATCGTGAGGGCGAGCCGGTGACTCCTGGTCGCGCTCATCCCGGTCGCACAAGGCGATATGCACTTCGGTCGCCGCCCGGAACGCGCGAATAGTCTCTTCGCTTTCGTGCAGTGCGCGCATGCGCTCGATCTCGACGGCTACCGCCTGCTGCAGCGCGCTGCGAACCGCGCCGGGCTGGGCTGCGCATCGGGCCTCGCGAAGGACGCAGTCCGCGCGCTTTCGCGGATTCAGCTTGATAGGCTGCAACAGCTTCTGCCATGCCCTGTGATTCCGTTTTCTCGTGACCATCCCCCAAGACCTTTGCTCATCTTCCGGCATCGGCGACACCGCGTCGGGCAGAATATCGCGGATGGGGGGTTCCGCCCGCAATCGGACAGCCGCTGATTTTGTTGTAAGACGTCGCCTACGTTCGTCGCGACTACGTCACTCGATTCCGGGGCCTAGCTGTCGATCATGCCGATGACCGGAAAAATCAGCGCCGGTATTCTGCTCTACCGGATCCGGAATGACGTCGTGGAGGTGTTCCTGGTTCATCCGGGCGGCCCGTACTGGTCGCGCAAGGACGACGGCGCCTGGTCGATACCGAAGGGTGAAACCGAAGAGGGCGCCGACCTGCTGGATACGGCGTACACCGAGTTTCGCGAAGAGACTGGATCGCCGCTCCAGGGCCGACCGACGCCGCTAGCGCCGCTCAAGCAGCCCGGCGGGAAGGTAGTTCATGCGTGGGCAGTGCAAGGCGACATCGACGCGGCGTCGATTCGAAGCAACACGTTCGCGATCGAATGGCCACCGCGGTCCGGCAAGCGTCGGGAATTTCCCGAGGTCGATCGAGGCGGCTGGTTCGATGTTCCAACCGCACGCCGGAAGCTGCTGGCAGGACAGGTCGGATTCCTTGACCAGCTGCTCGATCATCTCAAAACGCGTCCTACGGTCAAATCAGACGGCGTCCGATAGCAACTGGTAAGGCCCGCGCCGAGAATGCCGCTACAGGCGGATGGCATCGGTCGTACGATCGGCGCCCGATGCCCCAGTGCTTCTACCACACTACAAGCGATGGAGATTCGGATGCCAAGAACTACCGCAACTCGCACGACGCAACGTGAACAGTCAGCCCTCGAGCTGCTGAAGGCCGACCACGCCGAAGTCAAGAAACTGTTTCGGCAGTTCGAAAGACTGAAGAAGAACGACGACAGCGACGGCATGCAGCAAGTCGCGCAAACCATCTGCAATGCCTTGCGCGTCCACGCACAGATCGAAGAGGAAATCTTTTATCCGGCGCTGCGCGAGGCCGGCGACGCCGACGACGCGCTCGACGAAGCCGATGTCGAGCACAGCCACGTCAAGGAGCTGGTCGAGCAAATCGCGAGCAGCAGTCCCGGCGACGAACACTTCGAAGCACGCGTCAAGGTGCTGTCCGAGTACGTCGAGCACCATGTGCAGGAAGAGGAGTCGACGATCTTTTCGAAGGCCAGGAAGGCCGACTTCGACTTGGCAGCGCTGGGGCAGCAACTCGAGGCGCGCAAGGCCGAGCTCGAAGGCGAAGAGCCTCCCGTCGATGTAGCCGCGCTGGCCGGAAAGCAGCAGGCGATGCAAAAGCGCAACGGTCAGCGCGCCAAGCGACAGCCGTAACCATCGAGGACTGCGACGTGCTTCTCGCGACCCGTTGTGTCGCGAGAAGTGCGATCCCGCGGTCCGCACAGCCGTCGGCGACCGCGATCCCTGGCGATCGCGCAGCCGCCGCACCCCCCCTGTCAACGAATTTTACGGTGACGGCGCCGCGCCCGGCCGCGCACGGCCTAAGTGCTTGATAGCGTAGCCATGCAGCGAAGTGGAACGCCTCTTGCGAGTCAGGCGAGCCAACATGTCCTTACCCCATTTGAAAGGCCCGGGCCGGCCCGAACCGCCCGGGGTGAGGCAAGCGGAAGGGATTGCTTTGGACTGCGATGCCGCCGGGCCGCGATGCGGCCGAGAGAGGCGGAGGGACGCCTGATGCTCGAGTACAAGGATGATGCATTGATCATGTCGCAAATACGCACCGCCGAGTTTGCCCGCATGAGCACGTCAAAGCAGCTATCGCTGTGGGCGATTCTTCGAGCGCAGCTGAGCAGCAAAAGGCAGCTCGAGGCTCAACAGGCGCAAACCGCGTCGCCGGAGCAAAATCCGGTCCCTGCCTCGCCCCCAACGCAAGAACCCGGCAGGATCGTGCGCTGCGACGCGACTGGCGGCAGCGCACGAGGCAAGCGTCCTAGCGCGTGAAGAGTGCGATCAAAATAATGATTGGGATCGGCACACCGAGCAGCCACAATAGAATCGAGCGCATGAGAATCTCCTAGTCGGGTTGATGGCCCCGCCGCAGCGCTCGGCCGACGGCGGCTGTTGAAATTGCTGCCCGCCTCTACGCGTGGACGCCGTCGCGCAACCGACCGCCGATAGTCGCGGCGAAAGTTGCGGAGAAAGCGCCCACCAGCAGGGCGATGAACATCCAAAGCGACGTATAGCTCGCCGCCTTGCGCGCGGCGTCTGCCGCTTCGCGCGCCTTGGCTTCGGCATTGGCGGCCGCGGTCTTCGCTCGCGTGTAGGCGTCATTGACGCGCTTGTCCGCTTCTTCCTGGCTCAAGCCGGTCCGTGCCGCCACCACTTGTCCGAGATAGGTGCGATCCGCCGGCGAGAGGTCGCCGCCGCGCAGGCCGTTGGCAAAGATTCTGCCGACTTCGGCGCGAGTCGCGCTGTCGTCCGCGCTCGGCGCTTCGGCGGGTTTGTCGGTGCGAAACAAGCTGTCGACGTAGTACGCATTGGGATCGGCCCCGCCGATCGAACCTTCGGGCGTCACGCCATTCGATACCGCCGCCAGGCCCGCGGCGCCTGCTCCGGCCACGGCGGCGCCCGCGCCCGCCGCCGCCACCTTGGCGGTTCCGCCGACGAGGGCTCCCGCAGCCGATGTCAGAACTGCAGCGGTGATCACTGTCCCCACCGCCCAGGCGAGGAATCCGTGTGCGGTGTCGCGAAAGAAAACCTCGTCGCCGTGCACGTCGACCCAGCGGGTGCGCAGCCGGCCGGCGAGATAGCCTCCGATCGCGGAAGCGATCGCCGACATCAGCAGCAGCCAGATGGCCCCGGCGATGGTCATCGTAGTCGCCGATGCGCCCGAGTTCGACCAGGGCGACACGGCTGCGAAGCCGAGACCTGTGCCGAGCGCAACCAAAATCAGTCCCATCGCCGCGGCGGCAAAGGCGCCGCCGATGATGGCCGCCCAGGAAACCGCTGACTTTGTCGATTCGTTACCTGCGGTGCCCGCCGCGATGACGGCCGTTTCCGGCCGATAGATTGCGGCTTGCGGAGTGGTAGCTTGCATGGTGCCCCCTCTTTGATGGATTGCGACGATTGCCGCGTGCACGGTGCAATGCAAGTCGCGTGCCATGCGAAATCCGTGCGATCAGGGGCGTGATCCGGCAATTGTGCGTGCGCGCGATGTATGAATTACGCGGACGCGAACAAACGTACCGGCAACAGTAACAAAGCCACCAAGCTGACAATCGGCCGCTTCAGGCCGCGGCGCGCAACTCCGAGGGCTCGAGGCGTTTTGGCTTGATGCGCCGGGTCCGCAGCGAAGACTTCAGCGCCGTGGCGAGCGAGGGCGCCGATGCCCGCCTGGCTTTCAGCGCCTGCCGTCGCAGGAATGCCGGCACCAGGCGCTCGGCTCGCCGCGGCGCGCCGGCGATCCTTTCGCCGATGCCCTTGTGCAGCGCCCCGCTTCGCCATGCATCGAACACCAGCGGGTTGATGTATGACTTGCGGCAGACGGTCGGTGTGTTGCGCAGATCGCTTGCCACCTGCTTGACGGCATCGACAATGCACGCCTTCAATGCCCGCTCGCTGGCGGGATCCGGCAGCGGCGTCCCATGCATGATCGCGATCGCCCGCAAGGTTGCACCCCAGGTGCGAAAGTCCTTGGCGGTGAAATCGTCGCCCATCGCTTCCTTCAGGTACAGATTGACCTGGTCGGAATCGATCGGGCGCCGCTCGCCGGTCTCATCGACGTACTGGAAGAGCCGCTGGCCGGGGAGCTCGTGACAATGGCGTACCAGCCGGGCAAGCCGCTTGTCGTCCACGGCGATCTCGTGCTCGGCCCCGCCCTTGCCGCGGAACCGGAACAGCAGGCGACCGTCGCGGATGAACTGCACGTGGCGGTTGCGCAGCGTCGTCAGCCCATAGCTGTCGTTGTCGCGCGCGTACTCGGCGTTGCCGATGCGCACCCGCGTCGCGTCGAGCAGGCTCACGATGACGGCGAGGACCTTTTCCCTCGGCAGTCCGGGGAGTGCCAAGTCGCGGCGCAAGCGCCGGCGCAGCCGCGGCAGCGCTTCGCCGAATGCCGGCATCCGCTCGAACTTGGCGCCGTCGCGGAACAGCCGCCATTTCGGATGATAGCGATACTGCTTCCGGCCGCGCGCGTCGCGTCCGGTCGCCTGCAGGTGACCGTTCGGCTTGCGGCAGATCCAGACGTCTTCGTAAGCGGGCGGAATCGCAAGGCTCGCGATGCGCTTGAGCTCTTTCTCGTCGGTCAACGGCTCATCGCCCAGCATATACACGAACTTGTCGCCGTGCCGAATGCGCCGGATGCCGGGACTCGCGTCCGAGACGTAGACCAGGCCGGCGGCGGCCAGGATCGCGTCTGATTCCGCCGTGCGTTCGCTGGCGTCGCTCATGCCCCTAGCCTTCGTAACGGACACGCTTGAACATCGCGCGTGTCACCGTTTGACGGGTCTCGCCGATCGACGCCCATGGATCCTGGCGCAGGGCCCGCAGCCGCTCGGGGATATTGCGGACGTTGAAGTGATCGAAGCGGACATCGGTGTCGAGCTCGCTCCATGCGATCGGCGTCGACACCGGCGCCTTGGCGCGGGCCCGGATCGCGTAAGGTGCGATCGCGGTCGCGCCTTCGGCATTGCGCAGATAGTCGATGAAAATCTTTCCCTTGCGCTGCGCCTTCGACAGCGTCGCGATAAAGCGGTCGGGGAACGTACCGACCAGGAGATCGGCGACCGCCTTGGTGAAGCCTTTCGCCTGCGTCCAGTCGAGCGTCGGACGAATCGGCACAACGACGTGCAGGCCCTTGCCGCCGGTCGTTTTGAGAAAGCCCTCGAGTCCCAGGTCGTCGAGCAGCGCGCGCAGCACGCCGACAGCTTCGACGATTTGCTTCCAGCCGATGCCGTCGTCCGGATCGAAATCGAAGATCAGGCGATCGGGCCGGTCGAGCTTCGGCGCCCTCGAGCCCCACGGGTGCAGCTCGACGACGCCCCACTGCACCAGCGCGACCAGCGCGGGCAGCGAGTTGGCGGCGAAATAGGTCGCCGTACCGTCACCCTCCGGCACCTGGACGCGCGTGACCGCGGCGTTGACGCTCTTGTCGGCATGCTTCTGGAAAAAGCATTGCTTGCTCCAGCCGTCGGGACAACGCACCAGGGCCAGCGGACGGTCGCGCAAGTGCGGCAGGATCCAGTCGGCGATCGCTTCGTAGTAGAGCGCCAGGTCGCGCTTGACCAGCTTCGCCTCGGGGAAAAGCGGCTTGTCAGGATGCGAAAGCTTGATGCCGGCGACGGTATCCGTTGCGGCTGTCGTCGCCTGCGCGGCCTTGCCGCCGGATATTGGGCGAGGGGACGCTGCGCGAGCGGAAGGTGCGCGAGCCGGCGCGGCGCGAGCGGCGGTCGACCCTTTGCGCGTGCGCGGCTGGGCGTCGCCATCGTCTGCCTTGACCGGCGCCGCCCGCTCGCGGACGACGTCGGTCGCCTTCTTGTCCTCGCGCAGGCCCTGGAACGACGGATGGCGCAGCGCGCCATCGTTGCTCCACTCGGTGAACGCGATTTCGGCGACCAGTTGCGGCTTGACCCAGTGCGCACCCTTGGCCTCGAATCCGCGCGGCGGATTGACGAACGGCGGTTCCTTTTGCTCGAGCTTGCCGAGAACCGGTCGCAGCTTGGTCAGCGTCTTGTCGTCGAATCCGGTGCCGACCTTCCCCGCATATCGAAGCTTGCCGCCCTCGTAGATGCCGAGCAGCAGAGCGCCGAAGCCGCTGCGGCTTCCCTGCGGGTCGGTGAAGCCGCCAATCACCATTTCCTGGCGCTGGCCGCACTTGACCTTCAGCCAGTCGCGCGTGCGCACGCCTTCGCGGTACACCGAATCGGCGCGCTTGGATACCGCGCCTTCGAGCTTCAACTTGCAGGCCTGCTCGAAGAATTCGGCACCCGAGCCTTGCACGTCGACGCTGTAGCGCAGTACGGCATCGGACTTTCCGACGAGCGCGCGCAACAATCGCTTGCGCTCGGTCAATGCGACCCCGCGGAGGTCGCAGCCGTCCTGGTAGAGCAGATCGAAGACGAAATAGCTGATGTTCTTCGCGCGCGGATTCGACAGCGCGTTCTGCAACTGCTGGAAGCTGGTCAGCCCCTGCGCATCGGCGACGGCGATCTCGCCGTCCAGCCATGCCTGGTCGACATCCAGCCGCTGGAGCGCGGCGACGACCGAGGGCAACATGGCCGTCCATTCCTTGCCGTTGCGCGAGTAGACGCGCACCTCGCCGTGGTCGATCCGGCTGACCATCCGGTAGCCGTCGAACTTGATTTCGTGGATCCAGTCGTCGCCGGTCGGCGCGCTGTCGACCAGCGTAGCCAGCGTCGGCGATAGCGACGCGGGCATCCTGGCCTTCTTCGCGCCGGCCGCCGACGCCGGAGACACCCGCGCTGCATTGTTTTTCCCGTTGCTGCCGGCGGTTTGCGTCGAGCGCGAGGTTTTGCCAGTGGTGGGGTTCGCGGGTTTGCGCGATTTGGCCGACACAACGTCGGCGAGCGCGCCCCCGCGCACATTGGCGGCGACCGAGCGATTCGAATGCCATTCGTTCGCCTTGTCGCGGGCGATCTCTTCGAGGCTGCGTCCCGACACGACGCTGTCCGGCTCGTCGTCGACGATGCGCGCCGCGTTGCCTTCCTTCGCGTACTCGTCGCTCTCCTTGATCAGCAGCCACGCCTGCTTGCCCGACTTGCCGCCGTACTTGCTGCCGTGCGTGCGAATCAGCGCCCAGCCACCCTTGAGCTTTTCGCCGTCGAGCTCGAACTTGAGGTGCCCCTTCTGATATCCGGCCACCGGATCGCCGATCGGATGCCAGGTGCCGCGATCCCACACCATCACTGTGCCCGATCCATACTGGCGCGGCGGAATGATGCCTTCAAAGCCGCCGTATTCGAGCGGATGGTCCTCGACGTGCATCGCCAGCCGCTTGTCGTGCGGGTCGAGGCTCGGACCCTTGGGCACCGCCCAGCTCAGCAGGACGCCATTCAGCTCGAGGCGGAAATCGTAGTGCAGATGACTTGCGGCATGTTTCTGGATGACGAAGCTCAAATCCTTCGCCTTGCCGCGAGCGATGCGGCCGCGCGGCTCGGGCGTCGCCCGAAAATTGCGTTTCTCGCGGTAGCGTTCTAGGCCCATGGCTCTCCCGGCGGCGCGTCAGGCCCGCTTGCGCTTGGCGGTCGAGCGGCTCGACCCCCGAGACGCAGCTACCACGCGGAGCGCCGGCTTGCCGGTTTCGGACTTGGAGCGTCGGGCGTCGACCGGTTTTCGTTTGGTGCCGCCCTTGTCGAGGCTCTGCTTCAGCAAGGCAGCGAGATCGATGATCTTGGCCGAGCGCGGCTCCTCACCATCTTCCGCGGTCCGCTTGGTGATTTCCTTGGTTTCCCCGGCCTTGATCTTTTCGTGGATACGCCGCATCAGATCTTCGTGATACGTGTCCTTGAACTCCTCCGGCTTCCAGTGCTCGGTCATGTCGTCCACCAGTCGCTTGGCGAGATCGACTTCCTTGGGGCTGACGCCGGCGCTCTTCAATCCTTCCGCCGGCAGCTCGAAGCCGCTCGCGCCGCGGATCTCGTCGGCATGGCGCATCGTGACCAGCATCAATGCGCGCCCTTGGGGAATGACGGCCGCCAGATGCTCGGTCGTGCGAATGACGACTTGCGCCACGGCGACGCGTCCGGTCGCGCGCAAGGTTTCGCGCAGCAGCGCATAGACCTTTTCGCCGCGATCGGCCGGCGCAAGGTAGTAAGGCGTCTCGTAATACTGCGGCGGAATTTCAGCGGCCGGCACGAACGCCTTGATGTCGATCGTTCGCGAGGCCTTGACGTTGGCGCGCCGAAAATCCTCGTCCGACAGGACGACGTACTGGTCTTTTTCGTATTCGTAGCCTTTGACGATATTTGCCCATTCCACTTCCTTGCCGCTCTTCTTGCTGTAGCGCTTGTATCCGACCGGCGACAAGTCGCGCTTGTCCAGCATCGAGAACTGGAACCCTTTGCGCTCTTCCGCGGGGAAAAGCTCGACCGGTATGTTGACCAGGCCGAACGAGATCGCACCCTTCCAGAGCGAGCGAGCCATGATCTACCCTTTCTCCTGCTCGACGACGTGCACGGTTATGCAATCGACGCACAGACCGTGCGCCACCGGGCGAATGATCAAAACGCCGCAGCCGACGCATTGCAGCAACGGTTTCTCGCCCGAGAGCTCGCACGCGCTCTTGCAACCGGGGCGGTCGCACCAATGCATGTCGTACGGGCAAACGAGCATCGTCTCTCCAAGTATCGAGCCTGTGCATTCTCGCTACGGACGTTGCGGCTTGGCCATCGGCGGGCGTCTTGTTCTGGCGTCGGCGGTTGCAATCGCCAATGTAGGAGCGCGTCTTACGCGCACCTACAGGTTCCGCGGGAATCGACGCGTGTGCCGCGGCGACCTGGGCAGACGAACAGGCCGCCGCACGCCGATTGGCATTTTTTTGGGCTCTTCCTACGCAAAACTAGGACCCCGGACTACATCAACGCCCGCTCATTGCCTTTACCATTGCGGTCGAACCGCCACTGGACAAGCTCCCCATGGAATCCCCGTCCGTTTCCCCCATTTCGGGTGCGGTGCGCCTCGCCTCGAGCTCGCCGCGCGTGCTTGCCGAATTCCGCCGGCTGCTCGATCGCCTGCCCGCGGGCGCATACATGTGCGACAACGAGGGGCTGATCACCTATTTCAACAACCACGCCGTGCGCGTTTGGGGGCGGGAACCCAAGCTCAACGATCCGGAGGACCGGTTCTGCGGCTCGTTCAAACTTTACTCCGCCGACGGCTCGCGCATCGCCCACAATCAATGCTGGATGGCGCTGGCCTTGCGGGATCGCAAGGAATTCAACGGGCACGAGATCATCATCGAGCGGCCCGACGGCTTCCGCGCAACCGTGATCGCGCATGCCAATCCGATCTATGGCGACTCGGGCGAGTTGCTGGGCGCCGTCAACGTACTCTTCGACATCACCGAGCGCAAGCGCGCCGAAAGCGCCAAGGACGAATTCCTGGCGATGCTGGCGCACGAGTTGCGCAATCCGCTCGCGCCGATCCGCAACGCCGTTCACGTGCTGCAGCTGAAATCTCCGCCGGTGCCCGAGATCACCCGGATGCTGGACGTGATCAACCGGCAGATGAATCAGATGACGCGCCTGGTCGACGATCTGCTCGACGTGTCGCGCATCAGCCGCGACAAGATCGTCCTGCGCAAGACGCGGCTATCGCTGACCGAGGTGATCAATACCGCGCTGGAGACGAGTCGTCCCGTTCTCGCCGCCTCGGGTCAGGCTTTTGCCGTGACGGTGCCGCCAATACCGATTTATGTCGAGGCGGACGCGACCCGCCTGTCGCAAGTCATTTCCAACCTGCTGCACAACGCCGCCAAATATACCGACCCATCCGGCCACATCTGGCTGACGGTCGCGCAGGACGGCAGCGACGCGCTGATCAGCGTTCGCGATACGGGGATCGGCATCTCCGCCGACGTGCTGCCGCGGATTTTCGACATGTTCATGCAAGCGGACCGATCGATCGATCGATCGCATGGCGGCCTGGGCGTCGGACTGACCGTCGCGCGGCGCCTGGTGGAGTTGCATGGCGGCTCGATCAGCGCGGCCAGCGACGGCGTCGGCAAGGGCAGCACTTTCACGGTCCGCATACCGCTGAGCGTCGCGCAGCCGGAAGCGGTCGACGAGCTCCCGACGCGAGGAATCGAACCAACTGCTGCCGCGTCTCCGCTTCGCATCCTTGTCGCCGACGACAACCGCGACTCGGCGGAGAGCCTGGCGGCGCTGCTGCGGATGGTCGGGCACCAGGTCCGCATTGCACACGACGGTGTCGAGGCGCTGGGAATCGCAAGCGAATATCGTCCCGATGCGGTCGTGCTCGATATCGGCATGCCGAAAATGAACGGCTACGAGGTGGCGAGGAAGCTGCGCACCCAAGCCTGGGGCAAGGAGATGATCATCGTCGCCGCGTCGGGCTGGGGACAGGACGCCGACAAGCAGCGCTCCCGCGAATGCGGCGTCGACCATCACCTGGTCAAGCCGCTCGAGCCTTCATCGCTGTTGCGGGTGCTGGCGTGCGGCAAGATCAGGTTGGCGTCCTGACGGCGGCGCGCCTTTACCGCTCCTGAGCGCGCTCCTGGGCGGGCGCCGCCACCGCGGGCAACCGCAAGGTTATCGTCCCGTCGGTACAGTCGCATGGCACGCGAATCGCGGTGCCTATCGTCATCACGTCCTCATAGGTCAGCGCGCGATAAAGCGTGATCGGCGGGAATTGCGTCTTGCGCCCGGCTTGCTTGGCGGACAGGCTGATGACGACCTCGGCGCCCTTCGCTTCCGCCGCGATGGCGATATCGATCGGGCCCGGATGCGTGTCGGCCAGCGCAAGCAGCGAGGTGACAACCATCTCGCGCAACGCCGGCTTCGAGACCAGCACGCCGCCGCTGCGGATGTCGGTCGATGCCTCGATGCCGCGCAGCGACCAGTCGTCGCCGGCGACTTTCAGGCATTGGCGCAGTGTTTCGTCGACAGTCGTGGCTGCCTTGTCGTCGGGCCGCAGCCATTCGATCATTGCGCGGCAGCTGTTCACCGCGGCGCGAGTCTGATCGGGCAGCATCTTGATGCATTCGTCGAGTTTCGGGCCACCTGCCCCGCTGTCGATCATTCGGGCGGCCAGCTCGGCGGAGAACTGGATCGTCTGCAGATCGCCCATCAGGCTGTGCCGGATGGCGGAGGCGAGCTTGCGCAGCACCGCATAGCGGATAGCGTCGGCGTCCCGCGCGTTCGTATCGGTCATCGTATCGGCCCCCGCGCTGCAGCGGCCTGAACCGCGGCTTGCAGCGCCGGTCCCGAGTATCGCAAAAAAACCGGAAATGTGGGCGGCTCTCGACGTCAGCGAGGACGCCGGAGCGAGAACGGGGCTTTTCAGTGACCTTGTTGGCGCCGCAACCGCTCGGCCGCGGGTCCCGGCTCGGCGCTACTATCCGAGTGCGCCTGCCTCCGGGAACGGAGCGACCATGCCCCCGCCGCGTCCTCGAAAGCGCGGATGGATTCGTTGAGCGCGCCGCGCTCGAGCATGTAGGCCGTCTCGCGCACCACGGCGTCCTCGAACACGCGACGCAAATCCTGCGCATCCGTCTCGCGCATGAGTGCGGAGAGCAGCACCGACGCTGCCCGTAACTCCGCTTTGACGCGGATTTCGTCTTTTAACGACATCTTCCCACCTGTTTTCCACCGGCGCTTCCGCCGGCGTCCCCGCGACCCGCCGCGATCACCCCTCGACGGGTACTGCCCGGCGGTCGCCGGCGCTGAGCTGCCGGAGACCGCCGGATTGAATCAACGTCAATAAACCTTCGGCTCCCCAGGGGCCAGATCGGCAGCCGTGCGGCGCTCACGAAATTCCTGCTCGTCGTCTTCCCAGTACGGCGTGACGTTGTAGTAGGAATGGATCTCGGAGGCCCAGTTGGCATCGGCCATGCTCGGCCAGTGATCCTTATCGAAGCCTTCGGCGTTCTCGAGCTTCTCCTTGCTGACATCCAGGATGAACCCGTGCTCGCGTGCGTCGAGCGTCAGCGCGCCCCACGGAATCGCGAAAAGCTTCGAGCCCATGCCCAGGAAACCGCCGAACGACAGCACCGCATACGCGATGCGGCCGGTGGTGACGTCGAGCATGATCGCTTCGATCTTGCCCAGGCTCTCGCCCGCGGCGTTGACGACCTTGTCGCCGATCAAAGTCGCGGCGTCCATCACCTCGGGGCCGGGACCGCTGTTGTTCGGATTGTCGGACGGAATGATCTGTGCGCCCGAGCGCTGGGTGGTCGAGCCGTACGGGTTGGTTTGGGTGGCCATAGAGAAACTCCTCACAAAAATGCTTTGATGAAAAACGGTCCCGGGGTTTGGCGAGTTGCCGGAAAGCGTGGCTTTTTCTCAGTCTTGTGTCGCCCGACTGCCGCACTCGCGCTCCCGTAGGCATAGTCTCCCGGCGCAGCCGTTCCGGCCATCCGTAGACGTCCTATTTTGCTGTAGGTCGTCGCAGCCGATCTCGTAAGACGAACGCTGTCATCCACAGCTGGGAAGACGCGCAGAGCGCCCGCGCGCGGGCGCGTGACGCTCGCCGGCCGCGTTCAGCGGACCTTGGCGAGGAGCTTGAAGTCGCGCACCAGCGCGGCGTAGGCATCGTCGAAGTCCTCGCGCGGGACGCGCAGGATCGACGACGGGTGGACGGTGACCATCACATGCTCGGCCAGATCGCTCTCCAGCCATCGGCCGCGATCGATGGTCACCCGGACCGAGGGCCCGAGCAGCGCCTTGGCGGCCGTCGCGCCGAGGCAGACGATGACGCTCGGATTGACCAGCCGCAGCTCCTGGCGCAGCCAGTCGAGGCAGGCGGCGACCTCCTGCTGCGTCGGCGTCTTGTGCATCCGCCGCTTGCCGCGCGGGAACCAGCTGAAGTGCTTGACCGCGTTGGTGACATAGACCTGCTTGCGGTCGACGCCCGCCTCCGCCAGCGCCTTGTCGAGGAGCTTGCCGGCCGGACCCACGAACGGACGCCCCGCCAGATCCTCCTGATCCCCAGGCTGCTCGCCGATCAGCATGATACGGGCGTGCGCGGCGCCCTCGCCCGGCACGCCTTGGGTTGCGTTCTTCCAGAGGTCACAGCGGCGGCAGGCGTCGATGGCTTTCGCGAGATCGGCGAGCGATGAGGATTCAGGAGCAGCCGGTGGTTGTTTGGCCATTGGGATTGCGCCTCCACACAGCTCCGTTCAAGCAAGAGC